>NZ_JAKUDX010000014.1:0-87504 GCF_022662615.1 Bacillus cereus group sp. BfR-BA-01523 | reverse complement strand
GGTTCAACGGGAGCAACGGGAGTAACAGGAGTAACAGGAGCAACGGGAGAAACAGGAGCAACGGGAGCAACGGGAGCAACAGGAGCAACGGGAGCAACAGGAGCAACGGGAGCAACAGGAGCAACGGGAGTAACGGGAGCAACGGGAGCAACAGGAGCGACAGGAGATACAGGAGCAACGGGAGTAACAGGTACAAGTATAACTGCGACGTATGCATTTGCGAATAATACATCGGGTACGGCAATATCAGTATTACTTGGTGGGACAAATGTCCCACTTCCAAATAATCAGAATATCGGTCCCGGAATTACAGTGTCGGGGGGGAACACAGTATTTACGGCCGCAAATGCGGGGAATTATTATATTTCATATACAATTAATATAACGGCTTCATTATTAGTTAGTTCGCGAATTACAATTAATGGTGCACCGCTTGCTGGAACTATCAATTCCCCTGCATTAGCAACGACTTCATTTAGTGCGACAATTATTACGACTCTTGCAGCGGGGAGTGCAATTAGTTTGCAGTTGTTTGGATTGTTAGCTGTTGCCACGTTATCAACGACTACACCTGGTGCAGTTTTAACGATTATAAGATTAAGCTAAGTAACGTGAACTCTCTTATTCTTTTAAAATTAGGAGAGTTTCTACATATAATAAGAAGTTAAGGAAGTAAAGCATAGTTATAAAAAAGTCAGAATATTATGATTGTAACGATGTTACGACTATAATATAATGAAAACAACCATCATGAATGAACATTCATTTATTTTCACAAGTATTGGAAGGGGGAATGAGAGTGGAAAAACCTTGGTTGCAGAGTTATCCAGAGGAAATCCCAGGTACGATTTCATATGATATTCAGCCACTTCATGGATATTTAGAGAAAATGGCTGCTCGTTATCCAGAAAAGAAAGCGCTTCACTTTTTAGGTAAAGATGTTACATTTTCAGATTTCCATGACAAGGTAAAGAAATTTGCGAATTACCTTCAAAGGCTTGGTATTGAAAAAGGCGATAGAGTTGCGATTATGTTACCGAATTGTCCGCAATCTGTAATTGGTTATTATGGTACTTTGCTTGCGGGGGGGATTGTTGTACAAACGAATCCTCTTTATACAGAAAGAGAGCTTGAGTACCAACTTCATGACTCAGGGGCAAAAGCTATTCTTTGCCTGGATTTAGTGTTTCCGAGAGTTACTAATGTTCAAACTGCCACAAAGCTTGAGCATATTATCGTAACCCGTATTGCAGATTTTTTACCATTCCCTAAAAATTTACTTTATCCATTTGTACAAAAAAAGCAGGCAAATCTTGTTGTGAATGTGTCGGAAAGCGAAACGATTCATCTTTGGAAATCGGTAGAAAGAGAAAGTAATGCTGATGTTGAAGTTCCATGTGATCCCGAAAATGATCTAGCCCTTTTGCAGTATACAGGGGGAACGACAGGGTTTCCGAAAGGGGTTATGTTAACGCATAAAAACCTCGTTTCGAACACTTTAATGGGAGCGCATTGGTTATATAATTGCAAAGAAGGAGAAGAAGTAATCCTTGGTGTCCTTCCATTTTTTCATGTGTACGGAATGACAGCTGTAATGAATTTAAGTATTATGCAAGGGTATAAAATGGTGCTTATTCCGAAGTTTGATATGAAAATGGTTTTTGAAGCAATTAAAAAACATAAAGTTACACTATTTCCAGGAGCACCAACCATTTATATTGCTCTATTAAATAGTCCTCTTTTAAAAGAATATGATATTTCTTCAATTCAGGCTTGTATTAGTGGTTCTGCACCGCTTCCTGTAGAAGTGCAGGAGGAGTTTGAGAGAGTTACAGGTGGTAAATTAGTAGAGGGTTATGGATTAACGGAGTCATCACCAGTTACACATGGGAATTTTTTGTGGGAAAAGCGTGTGCCGGGAAGTATTGGGGTACCGTGGCCGGATACAGAGGCAATCATCATGTCACTTGAAACAGGAGAGTCATTACCTCCAGGTGAAATTGGTGAAATTGTTGTAAAGGGCCCACAAATTATGAAAGGGTATTGGAATAAGCCAGAAGAAACGGCGGCTGTATTGCAAGATGGCTGGCTTCATACAGGTGATGTAGGATACATGGATGAGGATGGCTTTTTCTATGTGAAAGATCGTAAGAAAGATATGATTGTTGCTAGCGGTTTTAACGTATATCCTCGGGAAGTAGAAGAAGTGTTATATGAACACGAAAAGGTGCAAGAAGTGGTAACAATCGGTGTTCCTGATCCGTATCGAGGGGAAACTGTAAAAGCGTTTGTTGTTTTGAAAGAAGGCGCTGAGTGTTCTGAAGAAGAATTAGATCAGTTTGCACGTAAATATTTAGCAGCTTACAAAGTTCCGAAGGTATATGAGTTTAGAAGTGAGTTGCCGAAGACGACAGTCGGAAAAATTTTACGTCGTGTCCTAATAGATGAAGAGAAGAGAAAGAATGAGGATGAGCAAACGGGCTAAGGCCCTTTCTTTTTGAAAAAATAGGATTGACACTTTTCTAAATAGTCAGTATTATAAGAATATGAATGACTATTCATTCAGTCATCTTCTTGAAGGGGACAGTAAAGTGAAGAAAAATAGACCGAAATACAATCAGATTATTGATGCTGCAGTCATTGTGATTGCGGAGAATGGATACCATCAAGCGCAAGTTTCTAAAATTGCAAAGCAAGCTGGGGTAGCTGATGGCACGATTTATTTATATTTTAAAAATAAAGAAGATATATTAATATCCTTATTCCAAGAGAAGATGGGAGAATTTGTTGAAACAATTCGTCAAAAAATAGCAGGAATTGAAAGCGCTGTAGCGAAGTTATTCATGTTGGTAGAAACGCACTTCTTGCTGTTGTCACAAAATGATCCTCTTGCTATCGTTACGCAATTAGAGCTAAGGCAGTCCAATCAAGACTTGCGCCTTAAAATAAATGAAGTATTAAAAGGCTACTTACAAGTTATGGATGAGATTTTAGAGACAGGTATAAAGCAAGGTGAATTTCAGGCGGATTTAAACGTTCGCGTGGCAAGACAAATGATCTTTGGAACAGTAGATGAAGTTGTGACCAATTGGGTAATGAGCGATCATAAGTATGATCTGGTCGCACTTTCAAAAACGGTACATGGGCTACTTATTGCAGCTTGTGGTTATCGTCAATAATGGGAGGGATCATGTTGAAATTCCTATCTGTAAAAGTTGAAGATCATATCGCGGTGGCGACGTTAAATCATGCGCCAGCTAATGCGATGTCTTCACAAGTTATGCATGACGTTACTGAATTAATCGATCAAGTGGAAAAGGATGATAACATTCGTGTTGTTGTTTTACATGGTGAAGGACGCTTCTTCTCAGCAGGGGCAGATATTAAAGAATTTACATCTGTTACTGAAGCGAAGCAAGCAACAGAGTTAGCACAGCTTGGACAAGTTACGTTTGAGCGTGTTGAAAAATGCTCAAAACCAGTTATTGCGGCAATTCATGGAGCGGCACTTGGCGGCGGCCTTGAGTTTGCTATGTCTTGCCACATGCGCTTTGTAACTGAAAGTACAAAGCTTGGTTTACCTGAATTAACACTTGGATTAATTCCTGGTTTTGCAGGTACACAGCGCTTACCACGTTATGTTGGTAAAGCGAAAGCTTGTGAAATGATGTTAACAAGTACACCAATTACTGGTGCAGAAGCATTACAATGGGGACTTGTTAACGGAGTGTTTTCTGAAGAATCCATTTTAGAAGATACGCTTAAAATTGCAAAACAGATTGCTGGAAAAAGCCCAGCAACAACTCGTGCTGTGCTAGAGTTATTACAAACGACAAAATCGTCTCATTATTATGAAGGTGTACAGCGTGAATCACAGATTTTTGGTGAAGTATTTACGAGTGAAGATGGAAGAGAAGGCGTAGCAGCGTTTTTAGAAAAACGTAAGCCTTCATTTAGTGGTAGGTAGTCCAATTATTTTTTTTTATAAAAATTAACAGAATTTTAAAATTGATAGAATCTTTCTGAAAAATAAGGGGGTAAATGGAATGAACATCTACGTACTCATGAAACGAACATTTGACACAGAAGAAAAAATCGTAATTAAAAACGGTGCAATTTACGATGGCGAAGCGGAATTCATCATCAACCCTTACGATGAATATGCGATTGAAGAAGCGATTCAAGTAAGAGATGCACAAGGTGGAGAAGTTACTGTTATAACAGTTGGTGGCGAGGATAGTGAAAAAGAGCTTCGCACAGCATTAGCGATGGGCTGCGATAAAGCGGTACTAATTAACATTGAAGATGATGTTGAGAATGGTGACCAATTTACAACAGCAAAAGTGCTCGCTGAATATTTAAAAGATAAAGAAATCGATTTAATTTTAGGCGGGAACGTTGCGATTGACGGTGCATCTGGACAAGTTGGTCCACGAGTAGCTGAAGCGTTAAATATCCCATACGTAACGACGATTACGAAGCTTGAAATTGATGGTACAAATGTGAAGATTGAGCGTGATGTTGAAGGGGATACAGAAGTAATTGAATCATCATTACCTCTTCTAGTAACAGCGCAACAAGGTTTAAATGAACCGCGTTATCCATCACTTCCAGGTATTATGAAAGCGAAGAAGAAGCCACTAGAAGAAGTAGAATTAGATGATTTAGATTTAGAAGAAGATGATGTGGAAGCAAAAACAAAAACAATTGAAATCTATTTGCCTCCTAAGAAAGATGCAGGAAAAGTGTTACAAGGCGAGCTGCAAGATCAAGTAAAAGAACTTGTATCGTTGCTCCATACAGAAGCGAAAGTAATCTAATAAAATACGAAATTATATATGCAGGAGGGAAAATCTATGGCTCGTAAAGTATTAGTAATGGGTGAAGTTCGTGATGGATCGCTACGTAACGTTTCGTTTGAAGCGGTAGCAGCAGCAAAAACAATTGCAGAAGGCGGTGAAGTGGTAGGTCTTCTAGTTGGAGACAGCGTTGCCTCTTTTGCAAATGAATTGATTCATTACGGTGCAGATCGCGTTGTGACAGTTGAAAATGATAAATTAAAATCATATACATCTGATGGATATGCACAAGCGTTTTTAGCTGTATATGCTGAAGAAAAGCCAGAAGGCATTGTATTTGGACATACGGCACTTGGTAAAGATTTATCACCAAAATTAGCAGCGAAATTAGAAGCTGGTTTAATTTCTGACGTAACGGCTTTAGAAGTTGAAGGTGGAAATGTTATCTTCACTCGTCCGATTTACTCTGGTAAAGCATTTGAGAAGAAGATCGTAACAGATGGTATATTATTTGCGACAGTGCGTCCAAATAACATTGCAACTCTTGAAAAAGACGAGTCTCGCACAGCTGACGTGTCTTCTATTACAGTTGATGTGAAAGATTTACGTACAATCATTCAAGATGTTGTCCGTAAAACTGCAGAAGGTGTTGATCTTTCTGAAGCGAAAGTTATTATAGCTGGTGGACGTGGTGTGAAGAGTGAAGAAGGATTTAAACCTTTAAAAGAATTAGCTGACGTACTAGGCGGCGCTGTTGGAGCATCTCGTGGTGCTTGTGATGCTGAGTACTGTGATTATTCATTACAAATTGGTCAAACAGGTAAAGTTGTTACACCAGACCTATACATTGCATGCGGGATTTCTGGTGCAATTCAGCATTTAGCTGGTATGTCTAATTCAAAAATAATCGTTGCGATTAATAAAGATCCAGAAGCTAGTATCTTCAAAGTAGCTGACTATGGTATTGTCGGTGATCTGTTTGAAGTATTACCTCTTTTAACAGAAGAGTTTAAAAAGTTAAAAGTACATTCATGATTTGAGTACCCTTGAGTTCCAAGTGAAGTACCCCTATATATAGAAAAAGGTGAGAGATCCCCTGTCTCTCATCTTTTTAGTATTTCATCCATATTTTTATATAGTATAAAGGAACATTTTTTTGTTACAATACATAACGATACATAATATTCGCCACGTATAAAAGTTAATGATATACTCTTGGTAGAATATACTTGAAGGAGGAAATAAAATGGCAATTATAAATGCAAATGACCAAAGCTTCGCAGCTGAAACTAGCGAAGGTGTTGTACTATTAGATTTCTGGGCGCCTTGGTGCGGACCTTGTAAAATGATCGCTCCTGTATTAGAGGAAATCGATTCAGAGTTAGGCGAGAAAGTAAAAGTAGTAAAAGTGGACGTTGATGAAAACCAAGAAACTGCTCGTCAATTCGAAGTAATGAGCATTCCAGCTCTTTTCGTATTAAAAGACGGTAAAGTGGTTGATCAAGCGTTAGGATATAAACCGAAAGAAGCGTTAGTAGAATTAGTTTCTAAACACTTCTAAAATAAAGAAGCTACCATTTGGTAGCTTTTTTTATTTTCTTTTTTACAACCTTTCCGTTACAATAAAAGAACGTATGTTGGGTGTTTTGGCATAGTATGTTTTTATGTGAAAATAAAAATGATAAGCATGTAGAAATGGAGGGAGACGAGTGCACGAGCATTTAAAAGAGAAGTTAGCAATTTTGCCCGATCAACCTGGTTGTTATTTAATGAAGGATAAGCAGGGAACGGTTATATATGTCGGAAAAGCAAAGGTACTCAAAAATCGTGTGCGCTCGTACTTTACTGGTTCGCATGATGGGAAAACACTGCGGCTTGTTGGAGAAATTGTTGATTTTGAATATATTGTGACTTCCTCAAATTTGGAGGCTCTTATTTTAGAGTTAAATTTAATAAAAAAATATGATCCAAAATATAATATTCAATTAAAAGATGATAAAACATATCCTTTCATTAAAATTACAGCTGAAAAACAGCCGCGCTTACTCATTACGCGG
Organism: Bacillus cereus group sp. BfR-BA-01523; assembly: GCF_022662615.1. Taxonomy (NCBI): domain Bacteria; kingdom Bacillati; phylum Bacillota; class Bacilli; order Caryophanales; family Bacillaceae; genus Bacillus; species Bacillus cereus group sp. BfR-BA-01523. The sequence continues at coordinate 80,648 of NZ_JAKUDX010000014.1, read as the reverse complement.
AATGTAAAAAAGGATAAAGGAAAGTACTTTGGGCCTTATCCAAATGCGCAATCGGCACATGAAACAAAGAAATTATTAGATCGTATGTATCCACTTCGTAAATGTTCAAATATGCCAGATAAAGTTTGCTTGTATTATCATATGGGCCAATGTTTAGCACCTTGTGTGAAAGAAGTAACGGATGAGCAAAACAAAGAAATTGTTGATGAAATTATTAAATTCTTAAACGGTGGGCATAAAGAAATTCGTTCAGAATTAGAAACGAAGATGTATGAGGCTTCAGAAAAGCTAGAATTTGAACGGGCGAAAGAGTTGCGAGATCAAATTGCTCATATTGATGCAATTATGGAAAAGCAAAAGATGATTATGAGTGATTTAGTGGATCGCGATGTGTTTGGATATGCAGTTGATAAAGGGTGGATGTGTGTTCAAGTTTTCTTCGTTCGAAAAGGAAAGCTAATTGAACGTGATGTTTCTATGTTTCCGATTTATGATGAACCAGAAGAGGGATTTTTAACTTTTATCGGTCAATTTTATGAAAACAGTAGTCATTTCAAGCCGAAGGAAATTGTTGTTCCAGGAAGTATAGATTCAGAATTAGTAGAGCGCTTTTTAGAAGTTGAAGCGACACAGCCGAAGCGTGGGAAGAAAAAAGATCTTGTGGAATTAGCAAATAAAAATGCGAAAATTGCACTAGAAGAGAAATTTCACTTAATTGAACGTGATGAAGAACGGACGATTAAAGCTGTTGATAATCTAGGGAAGCAACTAGGGATTGAAACACCATATCGTATTGAAGCGTTTGATAATTCAAATATTCAAGGAACAAATCCTGTTTCAGCAATGATTGCTTTTATCGATGGGAAACCAGCGAAGAAAGAATATCGGAAATATAAAATTAAAACGGTTCAAGGTCCTGATGATTACGAATCTATGAGGGAAGTTGTAAGACGCCGTTATACGAGGGCGCTTAAAGAGAATTTACCTTTACCAGATTTAATCATTATTGATGGTGGAAAAGGCCATCTGGCCGCTACAAGTGATGTTCTGGAGAATGAACTCGGATTATATATTCCGATGGCAGGGCTTGTAAAAGATGACAAACATAAAACATCACATTTAATTATTGGAGCTCCGCCTGAACCTGTGATGCTTGAGAGGAATAGCCAAGAATTTTATTTATTGCAACGCATTCAAGATGAAGTGCATAGATTTGCAATTACATTCCATCGCCAGTTGCACGGGAAATCGGTCATTCAATCAGCATTGGATGATATTCCAGGAATCGGCGATAAACGAAAAAAGGTATTGCTAAAACATTTTGGTTCATTAAAAAAGATGAAAGAAGCTTCCATATCGGAATTTGTCGAAGCAGGTATGCCGAAAAATGTTGCAGAGATGATTTATACTTATTTAACAGATAAGAAGACGTTGTAGTTTACAACGTCTTCTGTTTTTTGGTATAATTTCTGAAGATTTAAAATAAACACACCTAAATGAATATACAAAAAAGTCAACTAAACTTATATGTCTAGTTGACTGTAAGTAGATGCTACACTTCAATGAGATCTTTTATATCCCATTTAACAAGAAATGTAATAGAGTCTGAACGCTTTTTCTGTTCCTCATAGGACTCTGCAACGACGTTTCTTTGTCTTTGAACTTGCTCGGCGATAAATCCAGCTTCTAATTGATAAGATGAATGTCTTTTTTGTTTTTGACGCTCAGTAATAAGTGTACCTTTAAGTTGAAACTGCATTTCACGACGTTTATGTTCAATGATACTTAAAGTGCCCCAACCAGCTTTTTCAAAAAACTGAATGACTTCTTCAATTGTTTCTAGCGGATATTTTCTCGCAAGGTTTCTACCAGCCCAGTATAAAATACCATCTAAATCGTTACCAATTAAATCAGGTAGTAATTCTTCACGTAGCAATTCATAAGCGAAGGCGTTCAATGAAACATCTTCTAAAGATGTTATATCGATTGTATTTTTGCTCACAATATTCCCCTCTTTCTATAGGGATTATTATATAACATTTTTCATTTATAAAAATAGATTTTTCTTTGGGGAAATCTGAATATATAAGAAAAAAAAAGAATTGGCAAATTATATGCAAATTATGTACAAATTATGTATACGTTTTCTTGACGCTTCGACAAAAATAGGGGTAAAATGAACTTGTTATCAAATTATGCTGAAATATTTCGAATAATTTTTTCAGTTTTTCTTATGCCAATAGTGAAAAAACATTATTGTTGTAAATTAATCTGAAAACAGCAGTCAAACATTCAAGGGGGTAATGGGGACATGAAAGGCCGCGAGTATACGTTTCGTAAGTGGCACTCATTAATGGGGGTCATTCCGGTTGGTGTCTTTTTGACGCAACATTTAATTGTAAACAACTTTGCAACAAGGGGAGCAGAGGCTTTTAACAAAGCTGCAGGCTTTATGGAGCTCCTTCCATTCCGGTATGCGCTAGAAATTTTCATCATCTTTTTACCTATACTGTACCATGCTATATATGGCTTATATATTGCATTTACAGCTAAGAACAATGCGGTATCTTACGGCTATTTCCGTAACTGGATGTTCGTCTTCCAACGAATTTCAGGTATCGTTACGCTGATCTTCATTTCTTGGCACGTCTGGGAAACTCGTATTCAAGCATTGTTAGGTAAAGAGGTAAACTATGATATGATGGCAGATATTTTAAACAACCCATTTATGTTTGGTTTCTATTTAGTTGGTGTTGTTTCAACAATTTTCCACTTTGCAAATGGACTATGGACATTCTGTATAAGCTGGGGAATTACAGTATCTCCACGTTCACAAAGAATCTCTACTTATGTAACATTAGCTATTTTCTTAGGTCTATCTTATGTAGGTGTGAGTGCATTATTAGCGTTCATCGATCCACAGCTAGCAAACCAGTAAGGAGTGGGAGAGCATGAAAGGGAAACTTATAGTAGTCGGCGGTGGCTTGGCCGGCTTAATGGCAACGATTAAAGCGGCAGAAGCAGGAGTAAATGTTGAACTATTTTCTTTAGTACCAGTAAAACGTTCACATTCTGTATGTGCCCAAGGTGGAATTAACGGTGCCGTAAATACAAAAGGTGAAGGGGATTCTCCATGGATCCACTTTGACGATACAATTTATGGTGGGGACTTCTTAGCGAACCAACCACCAGTTAAAGCGATGTGTGATGCAGCACCTGGTATTATTCATTTAATGGATCGCATGGGTGTTATGTTCAACCGTACGGAAGAAGGACTTCTGGATTTCCGTCGTTTCGGTGGAACACAACATCACCGTACAGCATTTGCTGGCGCAACAACTGGTCAACAATTACTATATGCATTAGATGAGCAAGTACGTCGTCATGAAGTAGCAGGACTTGTAACGAAATATGAAGGTTGGGATTTCTTACGAGCTGTTGTAGATGATGAAGGTGTGTGCCGAGGAATCGTCGCGCAAGACTTACAAACTATGGAGATAAAAAGTTTCCAAGCTGATGCCGTGATTATGGCAACAGGGGGCCCTGGTATCATCTTTGGAAAATCAACAAACTCTATTATTAATACAGGTACAGCAGCGTCTGCTGTATATCAACAAGGTGCATCTTATGCGAACGGTGAGTTCATTCAAATTCATCCAACGGCAATTCCTGGAGACGATAAGTTACGTCTTATGAGTGAATCTGCACGTGGTGAAGGTGGACGTGTTTGGACGTATAAAGATGGTAAGCCATGGTACTTCTTAGAAGAAAAATATCCAGCTTACGGAAACCTTGTACCTCGTGATATTGCAACGCGTGAAATCTTTGATGTTTGCGTAGAGCAAAAACTAGGTATTAACGGTGAAAACATGGTGTACTTAGATCTTTCTCATAAAGATCCGAAAGAACTAGATATTAAACTTGGTGGAATTATTGAAATCTATGAGAAATTTACAGGTGATGATCCTCGTAAACTACCAATGAAAATCTTCCCAGCAGTTCACTATTCAATGGGCGGATTATGGGTTGATTATAAGCAAATGACAAGTATTCCAGGTTTATTTGCAGCAGGTGAGTGTGATTATTCTATGCACGGTGGTAACCGCCTTGGTGCGAACTCATTATTATCAGCAATTTACGGTGGTATGGTAGCAGGACCGAACGCAATTGAGTATATGAAAGGTCTTTCTAAATCATCTGATGCTGTTTCATCTACTGTATATGAGCAAAATGAATTAATCGAAACAGAGAAATTTAACAATATTTTAATGCTTGATGGTAACGAAAATGCATATGTTCTTCATAAAGAGCTTGGAGAATGGATGACAGATAACGTTACAGTAGTTCGTGAAAATAAAAAGTTACTAGAAACTGATGCGAAAATTGAAGAGTTAATGGCGCGTTACAAACGCATTAACATTAACGATACAGCAAGATGGAGTAACCAGGGTGCTTCATTTACACGCCAACTTGCAAATATGTTCGAGTTAGCACGTGTTATTACAATCGGCGCATATAACCGTAATGAAAGCCGCGGAGCGCATTACAAACCAGAATTCCCAAATCGTGATGATGCAAACTTCTTAAAAACTACGATGGCGAAATTTGAGGGAGAAGGAAAGGCACCAGCATTCCATTACGAAGAAGTGGATGTTTCATTAATTAAACCACGTAAACGTGACTATTCCTCAAAACATGATGTAGCTGCTAAGGGTGAAGAGAAGGGGGATAAGCAACATGTCTGAGAAAACAATCCGCCTCATCATTACGAGACAAGATGGACCAGATGCACAAGAGTTTGATCAAGAGTTTGAAATTCCATATCGTCCAAATATGAACATTATTTCGGCACTGATGGAAATTCGTCGTAATCCTGTTGATTCAAAAGGAAACCAGACGACTCCGATTGCATGGGATATGAACTGTTTAGAAGAAGTATGTGGTGCTTGTTCGATGGTGATTAACGGAAAACCACGTCAATCATGTACAGCTCTTATTGACCAGTTAGAGCAACCAATTCGCTTAAAGCCGATGAAGACATTCCCGATTGTACGTGATTTACAAGTTGACCGTAGCCGTATGTTTAACGCGTTAAAACGGGTTAAAGCTTGGATTCCAATCGACGGTACGTACGACCTAGGGCCAGGTCCAAGAATGCCAGAGAAAAAGCGTCAATGGACATATGAACTTTCGAAATGTATGACATGTGGTGTTTGCTTAGAGTCATGTCCGAACGTAAACAGTAAGTCTGACTTTATTGGACCAGCACCGCTTTCACAAGCGCGTTTATTTAACTCGCATCCAACTGGTGAAATGCATAAAGCAGATCGCTTACGTGCAATTATGGGTGATGGAGGACTTGCAAACTGTGGTAACTCTCAAAACTGTGTGCAATCATGTCCGAAAGGTATTCCATTAACAACTTCAATTGCAGCATTAAACCGTGATACAACAATTCAATCGTTCAAAGATTTCTTTGGTAGCGATAATAACTATTAATAAATATTGCCTCTTCATGTTGAAGAGGCAATATTTATAACTTTATATTTCTGTTTATTCTGTTTATCCCGCATTAACGGGCAGTAAAACTCCCACCTCAAAATTCAGGTGGAGCAAAGAAGCTAGGTGGGAGATCAACTGCCCGTAAAAATCAGTGGGGGATGAACAAAACCCCCACTGATTAAAATTTCACTTTATTTTAAGGGCGAAAAGGAGAGGGAACGATGAAGAGAATTTCTTATATTGAAGACTTTGAGCAATGGGAAAGTGGTTTTTCATTTTATAATCCTGTCAAAGTTCGTTTTGGTGAAGTAGATATGTTTGGACATGTAAATAATGTCGTTGCTTTTACATATTTTGAAGAAGCGCGTATCGCATTGTTTAAAGAACTCGGATTTATGCAAGAATGGACACATGAATCATCAGAAACGATGATAGTCGTCGCAGATCTACAATGCAATTTTATTAAACAAATTTATTTTGATGAGCAGTTGAAAGTATATGTAAAGGCGGGAGCGGTTGGGAATTCCTCTTTAGATTTACACTATATGGTCAAAAATGCAGAAGGAGAAGTTTGTTTAGTTGGACGCGGTATGATGGTCCAAGCATCGAAAAAAACTGGAAGAGGCGAACCGTGGACTGAGGAATGGAAGGAATTATTACAATAATAGAATAAAAGAAAAATAAGAGAGCGATTCGCTCTCTTATTTTTTGTCCTTCGTTGCCTCCTCTAATGTTAGGTGGTGCTTATATATGTATGCGGCATATGGATTGCCAACGTAGCGTAAGTGCCACGGTTCATATGAATATTCTGTTGTCTCTGTTTTATCCTCTAAATAACGAATGACAAAACCAAACTCATGGGCATGTTCTGCAACCCATTTTCCTTCTGCTGTCTCTCCGAAAATTGGTTCTAATTGGAATTTGGCAGATTTTGAGCTAATATCCATTGCTAGACCAGTTTGATGCTCACTTGTTCCAGGAATTGCACTTACCGAATCAGCCTCAGCTTTTCCTTGGCGTTTAATATATGTATTATGTAATGACTGTTGGCGTTTGTAAGAACGGTAACCTGAAACTGCTGTAAGTTCTAAACCTTCTTCTTTCGCTGCTTGGAACATTTTTTCAAGAGCGTCTGCAGCATCTTTGCGAAGTAATGTTTTCTCTTTATCTTTTGGACTAGTAAATGGTACGTTCGGTTTCGTTAAATCTTCTGGAATGTATCCATCTGGTAATTTACGATGTTTATTGACTAATACAAGAGCAGAATCTGGATTTGTTACAACGGAAAAATTATTATCTAGTTTCTTTGCGTTATGATCAGCTTTTGGAAAAGCAGGAATCTCTTCTTTTGGATGGTTACTATGTTTTTGACTTTCGACAGCTTTCGCCTCATTTTGCAGTGGTGATTTAGAAGCAAAGTAAGCGAAAGATGTGATACCGATTACAATAGTAATGGCAGAAATAATTATTATCTTTTTCATGATACCTTGTAATCACTGTCCTTTCTTAATAAAATATGTATCGCTTTTATTATAAGTCTAGTTTATTGAGAAAGAAATATAAGAGTCATAACGTAATAAAAACGCAAAGAAAATGTCAGAAAATGTGTGAAATTGTAGTATTTTTTCATATAATTCATTTCTTATCTTTCATGAAGTTCATTTTTTATGTAATATATGTATATAAGAAGATGTAGCGATTATCGAGAATAAAAGATCTCTGGTATAGACTAGGAGTGAATGGGAATGGATTTTGCAACAATTATTGGAATCATTTTAGGAGTATTAGCGGTAGTCGTAGGGATGGTCGTCAAGGGCGCTGACATAACAGCCTTACTAAATCCTGCCGCAGCACTAATTATTTTCGTCGGTACATTTGCTGCAGTGTGTATTGCCTTTCCGATGAATCAACTAAAAAAAGTTCCAAAATTATTTAAAGTTCTTTTTGGTTCAAATAAAAAAGATTTAAGTTATGAACAATTGCTAGAATTATTTGTTCATTGGACATCTGAGAGTAGAAAATACGGTATTTTGTCTTTAGAGCAACAATTAGATGAAATTGAAGATGAATTTCTTTTGCGTGGTATGAAATTTGTTATTGATGGTGTATCTGCAGAGGATTTAGAACAAATTTTAGAAGCCGAATTAGAAGCGATTGAAGAGAGACATGCAAAAGGGGCTGCTATTTTCTCGCAAGCTGGTACATATGCACCTACACTAGGGGTTTTAGGTGCTGTTATTGGTCTTGTAGCTGCACTTGGAAATTTAACTGATATTGAAAAGCTAGGGCATGCTATTTCAGGTGCGTTTATTGCAACGATTTTCGGTATTTTTTCAGGTTACGTATTATGGCATCCGTTTGCAAATAAATTAAAGCAAAAGTCTGCTGCTGAATTAGAGAAGAAACGTTTAATTATTGATTGTTTATTAATGTTACAAGAAGGTACATATCCGTTTATTATGAAGAACCGCATTTTAGGTGCACTTTCTGCAACTGAGCGTAAAAAGCTAGAAAAAGGAGCAGAAAAAAATGCGGAGTAAGAAAAATAGAAGAGGTAAAAAGAAAAAACATGATGAGCATATCGATGAAACTTGGTTAATTCCATATTCTGATATGTTAACGTTGTTATTTGCATTGTTCATCGTATTATTCGCAATGAGTAGTATAGATGCTGCGAAGTTTAAACAGATGGCAGTTGCTTTTCGAAGTGAGTTAGCCGGTGGAACAGGAAATAAAGAATTTTTAAGCGATCAAAAACCAAATGAGGAAAAAGAATTATCAGCAAATAGCCTTGAGGCAGAACAAGCAAAAAAACAAGCGGAAGATAGAGCTAAAGAAAAAAAAGAAATGGATGAGTTGAAAGCATTACAAAAAAAGATTGATCAATATATTAATGAGAAACAACTATCCTCTTCTTTTCAAACTAAGTTAACTGAAAAAGGATTAATGTTAACGATATTAGAAAATGTACTATTTGATTCAGGGAAAGCAGATGTGAAGTTGGAATCGTTAGGGATTGCAAAAGAGATGTCTAACCTACTTGTTTCAGCATCACCTCGTGAAATTACAGTGTCGGGTCATACAGATACGGTTCCTATCGCAAATGCTCAGTTTGCATCAAACTGGGAGTTAAGTACACAGCGTGCAGTTAATTTTATGCAGGTGTTACTCCAAAATAAAGAATTGCAACCAGAAAAATTTAGTGCAGTTGGTTATGGAGAATACCGTTCAATTGCACCAAATGATACGCCAGAAGGAAAAGCGAAAAATAGACGTGTAGAAGTATTTATTTTACCTTTAACAAGAAATATGCAATAAAAGAGGATGGCGAAGGCCATCCTCTTTGTTATTTTGCATCAAATGATTTTAAATTGTCACGACGGATTTTGTCTTTTTCTGCATCTGATTTTTTGAAATTATAGTCATATAGAGCACCTTCCCAATCACCGTACATTGGATTAGGGAAAATGATGAATTTCTCACCAAATTGTGCTTTTGATTCTGCTACTGTTTCATTGCGATCTTTTACAGATTTTCCATCAAAACCAGTGAAATCAGATAAGTTGTCACCGAAGAATAGGACGATGTCATGTGTTTGAGAAACAAGTTCACGACGCTTTTCTTTCCCTTTTTCTTTCGGGTCCTGTAGTAATATATGTTCTTTCGTCGCTTGAGGAGCACCTACGCGCTCAAGGTTTTTAATTGTTGCATCTAGTTGATTTGTTTTACGATTTGAGATGTAGTAAATATCTACACCTTTGGACTCTGTATATTTTAAGAAATCAATAGCGCCTGGAAGAGCTTCAGCTTCAGCCTTATTAATCCAATCGTCCCATTTATAAGGATAGCCTTTTCCTGTTTTTACGCTCATTGCTTGATGGGGACTGTTATCTAAAACAGTTTCATCTAGATCAAGTACGATAGCAGGTTTTTTTTCTGTCCCTTTTGCAAGAGCTGCATCAAGCTTTAATTGACCAATATTGTAGCCTTGGTAGTAAAGTGCTTTCGTTTCACCAGCTGTTTGATACCATAAATCGGCCATCAATTGCTGGTCTGTTAATTGTACTTTCTCTTCTTTTGCCACTGTTTTCTCAGCTGTTCCTGAACATGCTACAAGCGATGTGGAAAGAACGGCCACAGATAATAAAGTGGTAATGCCCCTTTTCATCTTCATATGTATCCTCCTTGATGTTAGAAAATCATCTTATATTATATATTAAAATATAAAATTTTTTTTATGAACATTTGCATATTGTCTTTTGTATATATAGTAGTATGTCCTATATTAGAAAGATGGGAAAAATAACAAAAAGTGATTTGACGTGTTTTATTGTCGAAATGACAATTATAATTGACAAATATATCTTTGTTATTTACAATTTTAACTAAATAAAACAAATGGTGGATGGGGGATCATGATACGTATAAAAGATTGAAATATAGTACTATATTTTATTTCGAACAATCATAGTCTTTAATAGAGAGTACGAATGATACTAAAGGGGAGGCTTTATACATTGAGTTTACAAATTCAAAACTTAACAAAAATATTCGGAGAATCTAAAGCGGTTAATGATTTGCAAATCTCGTTACCGAAAGGTGAAGTGTTAGGGTTACTTGGCCGAAATGGTGCAGGGAAAACAACGACAATTAAAATGTTACTAGGTTTATTAACGCCAAATGAAGGTTCTATTACGTGGGATGGAAAATCATTTGGTGATAGCGGGGTAACAATTGGATATTTACCAGAAGAAAGAGGATTATATACAAAAAGTAGAGTAATAGATCAGTTGCGATATTTTGGCAGATTAGAAGGAATGACGAAAAAAGAAGTGGATCTTGCAATTGATTACTGGTTAGAGCGCTTAGCAATCCCAGAATATAAATTCAAAACAGCAGGAGAACTTTCGAAAGGGAACCAGCAAAAAATTCAATTGATTGCTGCTCTTCTTCATGATCCAGAACTTCTTATTTTGGATGAACCATTTAGCGGACTTGATCCAGTTAATGCTGGAATGTTGGCTAGTATTATTGGAGAACAAGTACAGAGCGGAAAGACAATTATTTTATCTAGTCACCGTATGGAGCAAGTGGAGGCTTTTTGCCAACATGTATGTATTTTGAAAAAAGGTGAAGCAGTCGTAGAAGGACAATTAAGTGATATTAAGAAAGAATACGGTTTTCGTAATTTAACAATCGAAGATACAAAAGAGAATGAAAAAGGATTAGAAGCTATACATGTTTCATATGAAAAACAACAAGGCCTTCTTTATGTGAAAGTACAAGATGATGCAGAAGCTCTAAAGATTTTGCAACAATTGCAAGAACAAGGTGTTGGTTTACGACAATTTAAAATGTTAGAGCCGACGTTAAACGAAATCTTTGTAGAGAGGGCGAAATAAAGATGCGTAAATTTTCTCATGTATTTTCATTTTATTTTAAAGAAGCATTTTTATCTAAAAAATCATTAATTACGAGTGCGATTTTATTTTTGGTTGTGTTTGGGATTTTTGCATTTAATCATTTTACTTCAGGCGATGATAAAAATAAGGATAAAGATAAAATTGCAGTTGTAGTAGAGAGCTCCACATACAAAGTACAAAAAGAAGAGCTAAATAAGCTATTGCCATCAGCAAAAATAACGGTTGGTTCAAAGGATGATTTTGATAAACTGCATAAGCAAGTAGAAGAAGGCGATTTAGATGGTCTATTCCATGTGACGGAAAAGGATGGGACTCCAGCAGTTACATATATGTATAATGGATTTCCAAGCCAAGCAACTTCTGCGATTATGGCGGGTTATTTAAAACAACAATATACGAAGGTGACGATTGTAAAAAATAATGTTTCACCAGAAATTGCGCAGCAATTACAAGCAGAAATTCAAGTGAAGCAAGAAGCGATAAAAGATCGTACATCTTCTTTCGGAATTGCATATTTCTTTACATTTGCTTTGTATATGTTTATTGTAGCTTTCGGAAATACAATCGCAATGAATATTGCATCTGAAAAGGCGTCACGTGTAATGGAAGTAATGCTTCCGAAAGTAAAGCCTCTTACGATGATGTATGCGAAAATTTTGGCGGTTGTTTCAACGGCGTTATTACAACTTGTAATATTGGCGTGTGGTTATCTTATTCCTTATTTGTTAGGTTGGGTCGATTTAGAAAGTGCTTCATTACTTGGTGTTCCAATTGACTTTACAAAATTAGATGCAAAGGTTATAAGTATGTTTCTTGTTTATTTCATTACGGGGTATTTACTTTATGCGATGATGTACGCTGCGGCTGGAGCTGTTGTGTCTAAGACAGAGGATTTACAAGCTGTATCTTTCCCGATAATGATTTTGATCATGGCTGCATTCTTCATTAGTATTAAATCATTAAGTGATCCAAATAGTACTATTGTTGTTGTAAGTTCGTATGTTCCGTTTTTCACACCAATGGTTACCTTCTCGCGGATTGTAGCTGGTGAAGCAGGTATGTTAGAGATTACGATAACATTAGTAGTTTTATTGGCGACGATTGGTATATTAAATGCGATTACAAGCCGTATCTATGTAAACGGTGTAATGAATTACTCTGATAAAGTGAAGTTTAAAGATTTGGCGAAATTTATAAAGCGTCAATAATAGAGGGAAAGCATGATTTTCTAATGGAATCATGCTTTTTCTTTACCCCGCTATTTGTGGGCAGTAAAACTCCCATCTCAAAATTCAGCTGGAGCAAAGAAGTTAGATGGGAGTCGGGCTGCCCGTAAACGCCCGATTGGTGAAGGCAAATAATCAGTGGGGGATGAACAAAACCCCCACTGATTAAAGTTTCACTTTATGTATAAATTAAAAATAGTATATAATGATAAGAGTTGTCTTTTAATAGAATGAATAAAAAGGAGGGTGTGCAGATGGGAATTAGTAGTCGTTTTACAGTAGGTGTTCATATGTTAACGTTACTTGCAATAGATCGAAACTCTCGCTGTACCTCTGAATGGATTGCTGGTAGTGTGAATACAAATCCAGTTGTGATTCGTCGCATTACAGGAATGTTGAAGAGAGCAGGACTTGTTGATGTACAAGCTGGTAAAGGTGGTACGACACTTGCTCGTGATTTAGATGAAATTACATTACTTGATGTATATAAAGCTGTGGAAGTTGTAGAAGAAGGACATCTATTTTCTTTCCATGAAAATCCCAACATTGAATGTCCAGTAGGAGCTAATATTCAATCGGTATTAGAGATTATTTTAATACAATCGCAAGAAGCGATGGAAAACGTACTTGCAAATGTAACGGTGCAGCAATTAGTTACAAATTTAAAGTCGAAAATTAAAGAATAAAAAAAAGCGAGCTTCCTCATGATGAGGGCTCGCTTTTTTTTATTCGGAAATATTGGAAGTTCTATTTTTCCGTATTTAAAATAAACTTTCCTACAACAGCTGCTACGATACCACCAAAAATTGGGGCAACGATGAACACCCATAGTTGAGAAATTGCTTCTCCGCCAGCGAATAGAGCTGGTGCGATACTACGAGCTGGGTTAACAGATGTTCCAGTTAATGGAATACCTAATAAGTGAATTAATACTAATGTGAAACCAATTACTAGTCCAGCTAAAGAAGAACTTCCCTTTTTACCTGTTACAGCAACGATAACTAAAACAAATACGAAAGTTAAAATGAATTCAACTAAAAATGCTCCAGATAAACCAAGAGTTCCAAAACTATTTTGTCCTAAATTATCTAAAGGTAATTTAGCAGATCGTAAAATTGTTACTAACGTTGCAGTTCCTAATAAACCACCTAAAATTTGAGCTAATAAATAATAGCTAAGTTCCATAGCGTTCATTCTTTTGTTGATGAACATAGCGATTGATACTGCTGGGTTAATATGACATCCAGAAATTGTTCCAATGCTATATGCCATAGCCACGATAGATAATCCGAAAGCCATAGCGATACTTAATGTTCCAATTCCTTCAATTCCGCCACCAATGACAGCTACTCCAGTTCCGAATAATACAAGTACAAATGTACCAATAAATTCAGCAATTGCTTTTTTTAACATAATTTACCTCCTATTAATGCACATGAAACGTATTATAACATAGGTTTTAGTATAAACAGCTAATAAAATACTATTCTGATAAGGCGAAATAGGGAGATAATAAAAATAGATATGGTTCTATGAAGAAGAACCATATCTATTTTTATGCTGATTTTTTTTGTTTAATGACTGGAACAGAACGGTTTAAAACACTATTTACGATCATTCCTAGCATGATAATAATCATCCCAATCAGTGACAGCCCGCTAGGGAATGAACCATTTAAGAAAATAATCTCACCAAGCACAGTGAAGACCATCGTTCCAGCTTGTGTTGCTTCAACAGCTCCAAGTAAAGCAAGATTGTCTTTTGCTAAGTCAGTAGCAAAGAAAAATGTCATCGTCGCAATAACTCCGGAACATAATGCTAACAAAAATCCTTGCATCATTTGACTTGATGATGGAATACCGGTAGTGGAAAATCCGTATATACCAAGTAGGATTGTAATAGGGAGACTTCCGATTGCCATTCCTAATACACGTTGGAATGTATCAAGACGCCCGCCAACAAGTTCCATCATTTTTCGGTTACCGAACGGATATAAGAAAGCCGCTAATACGACAGGTAAAAATCCCGAGATGAACTGAGTCATTGTAATATGACCCGCTGCAGTCGCTTGCATACAAATTACACCAAGTAAAATAAATAATGCTACATATAAACTGCGAAGTGGAATTTTTCCACGTACAAGTTTTGTACCTGATTTTGTTTCTATTTTAACGAAAAATAATGGTGATAGTAGTAACCCTGCTAATATCGTAACTTGCCAAGTTCCAGCAACGAGCCAAGCTGGAGAAAAAACAGCTGCGAAACTTAATAAAGAATAGAAGCCGATGCCAGCGACCGAACCCCACCCGATCCATACAAATGGATGTTTTTTTAATTCTGCCCATAAAGCTCCTAAGTTTTTGCGAAATAAAACGATAAGGAATAAAATAGGGAGAGCAAATAGAAAACGGAAGGAAGCAGTCCAAGCCCAGCTTGTTCCAGATACATTCATTGCTCTGTTAATAATAAAGGTTGCAGAAAAAAAGGCCGATGATAAAAGACCTAGTAATATTGCGCGCATGAAGTATGGCACTCCTTTCGGAATTGAGTATTTATGTATAGTATAATATACTTAAAGATAATAAAAGTAAACTATTTTATATTTTAAGGTGGTTTTTATATATGAAAGAAAATGAAGATATGCAAACGAAAGAAGTAATTCAGCAAGTAGGTCAGCTATTAAGACAAATTCGAAATGAACAAAAATTAAGTTTAGAAGAATTAGCCCAAAAAACAGGGGTTAGTAAATTAACATTAGGGAAAATTGAGAGAGGCGAAACGAATCCAACGTTAGCTGTCATTTGGAAAATAACGAAAGGGTTATCGATTCCTTTATCGAGATTAATGGTTGTTGGAGAACCTGTAGCTGTTGCGCGCTGCGGAGAAGGATTTGCAGTAGATGTAGGACAAGCATGGCATTTAGAAACGATGTTCCGTTACACGAAAGAAACAGGGATGGAAATGCACCGTGCTTGTTTAAGAGCGAATAGTATATATGAACCGGAAGCTCATCATGAAGGAGCAATTGAGCTTGTAACAGTAATGAAAGGGAAAGTTTCTATTCAAGTTGAGAATGACGTATATGTGCTAAATGAGTTTGACTCCATTCAGTTTGAAGCTAATAAGAAACATAGTTATAAAAATGAAGAGGATGAAGTAGCGGTATTACATTTAACGATGAAATATTCTTCATGAAAAAATCCCCTATAGAAAAATCTATAGGGGATTTTTTATACGCTATGCTCAAATATATGAAAGAATGTTATTAGTAAGAGCGTGGCATAAGTAATAAACAAATAAAATAAACTAAAAACCCCGTCCCAAAACATAAAATAGCAATGACCCAAAGTATGCGAATGAGAGTAGAGCTAATATCAAAATATTCTCCTAAACCACCGCATATACCAAATAACATTTTATCAGTTTCGGATTTATATAACCTCTTCGACATATTATGATCCTCTCCTTTTTATATCACTGCTGTTATGTATGAGTGATACAGTGTACTTTTATTCTATATGGAAATTTATCCCGCATTAACGGGCAGTAAAACTCCCACCTCAAAATTCGGCTGAAGCAAAGAAGTTAGGTGGGAGATCAACTGCCCGTAAACGCCCGATTGGTTCAACTAATAATCAGTGGGGGATGAACCCCCACTGATTATAGTTTCACTTTATGAGAAGACCATTAGGTTATATTACATTTTTTTGTGAAAGGACAATACAGTGGATTAATTGTCTTAATTTTCAGTTGGTATTAAAATGAAAATGAGGGTGTGACGTATTTTCTAATATAAGGTGGGGAAATGGTAATGACATTATATTGGTTGACTAATGTAAAGCTTGAAACAGGTTATACATATGAAGAAGCGAAAATTTCACAAACGGAAACTGAGATATGCAGTCTTCTTATTGAAGATGGGCGAATTAAAAGAATTATATCGGGAATCGCCCAAGAGGAAGGAACGTTAACTTTTGATGCTAATCGTTTATTAGTTTTACCAGCTTTTGAAGAGATGCATATTCATATTGATAAAACATATTATAGTGGGCCTTGGAAAGCTTGTATGCCAGCAGAAAATATTTTTACACGTTTTAATGAAGAAAAAACGATTTTACCAAAGCAATTAGCAACTGCTCAAGACAGGGCGGAAAATATGCTAGAGTTATTGCTTCGAAATGGCGCAACAAATATTAGAACGCATTGTAATGTGGATCCGGTTATTGGACTTCGTAATTTAGAGGCAACGTTAGCGGCTTTAGGAACATATAAAGATCGGTTGTCTGGTAGAATAGTTGCATTTCCGCAACATGGATTATTGCGAAGTAATTCTATGCAACTTGTGAAAGATGCGATGCGTATGGGCGCACAATTAGTTGGCGGAGTGGACCCAGCTACAGTAGATAATGATATTGAAAAATCATTACATACGATTATGGACATTGCGGTAGAGTTTAATGCGGATGTTGATATTCATTTGCACGATGCGAATAACCTTGGAACGTTTACAATGAAGAGATTGGCAAGTCTAACGGAAGAAGCAGGATGGCAAGGTCGTGTAACAATTAGTCATGCGCTTGGACTTGGTGGTGTTACTAATAAAGAAGCTGAAGAAGTGGCAGAAAGACTAGCAGCATTAAAGATTGATATCACTTCAACCGTTCCAATCGGTAAACAAGTAATCCCAATTCCGTTACTAGATCGAAAAGGAGTTAAAGTTTCATTAGGAAATGATAGTATTACAGATCATTGGTCTCCGTTTGGCACAGGTGATATGCTTCAAAAGGCAAATCGATTGGCAGAACGATTTGGTTGGAGTGATGAAAAATCTTTAGGAAAAGCTCTTCGTTTTATTACAGGAGGGAAAGCTACGCTAAATGATGAAGGCAAGAGATTATGGCCAAATGTAGGAGATGAGGCAAGTTTTGTCTTGACGAATGCAACATGCGCCGCGGAAGCAGTGGCTCGTCAAACAGAGAAGCGTGTAGTTATGTATAAAGGGAATGTTGTTATAGGGGATTTAGATCAAGTGAAATCTGATAATCTTGTATAGAGGAATCGTTTAGATGTTTTGAGAAGGGTTCTAATTGTGAAAATAGAACCCTTCTTTTTTATTTAGTAGAAACAGGGAAGTACTATACTTCCTTATAAGGAAGCAAGAAGGGATGAAAAGTTTGGACAATCAACATAATCAAAATCATATTATGGGAACTTTGCAATGGTTTATTTTTTTATTAGCAAACTCAATCGCGCTACCAATTGTCGTTGGCGGATTATTTCATCTTACGACGGAAGAAGTATTTTATTTAATGCAGCGTACGTTTTTCGTAGTTGGTATATCTTCTTTTTTACAAGGATGGCTTGGACATAAGCTTCCGATTGCGGATGGACCAGCTGGATCTTGGGTTGGTGTATTTACCGTGCTTGCTTATGCAACTGTAGGGCAGGATCAATTACATAGTACGTTGCAAATTTTAGAATTAGGAATGATGGTTGCGGGAGTTGTTTTAATAGGGCTAGGAGTAACGGGAGTTATCGGGCGTATTTTATTTTTATTTACGCCGCTCGTGACAGGGACGTTCTTACTTTTATTATGTTTACAATTAAGTGGTGTATTTTTAAAAGGAATGCTAGGAATTACAGCTACTGTTTCTCAAATTGATGGATTTACAGCATTAATTGCTTTTGGCATATTTTTATTCGTAGTCATACTCTCCAACTTCGGAAAAGGGTTTGTTAAAAGTTATGCGGTTTTAATAGGGTTAATTAGTGGCTGGATTATTTTTCTCATTGCAGGAAAAGTGACGATCCCATCTCAAGTAACTCATTTTGTGCAACTTCCACATATATTCGCGTGGGGAATTCCAAAATGGAATACAGGTATGGCTGTATCAAGTTTCGTTATGGTATGTATTTTAGTTTCAAATACAGTGGCAGCTATTATAGCAATCAATCAAGCTACCATTCATAAAGCGACTATTGAACAAAAACAGTTGGAGGATGGAACGTGGGTTGGAGGGATTTCACATATCATTTCCTCTGTATTTTCAACTGTAGGTGTCGTTCCACTACCAGCAACGGCAGGTTTCATACGTTTAACAAATCAAAAGTACATGCGTTCATTCTTATTTGCATGTGTACTATTAGTCGGTATGTCGCTGTTTCCAAGTATTATCCGCTACTTAGCCTCTCTGCCATCCGCGGTCGCATCTGCGGTTTTAATGGCTTCGTTCGTGCAGCTTATTGGAATTGGATTTCATAATATAAAACAAGTACCACTTAGCGAAAGGAATGTAACGATTTTAGGAGTTGCTATATTATTTGGAAGTGGTGTTATGTTTTTACCGTCTGGAGCACTCCAATCCTTGCCGTCTGTGATGCAATATATATTCGGAAATGGTTTGTTCGTAGGTACAGTTGTCAGCATATTACTAGAACAAATATGGCGTACTGAAAAGTAAGTGGATAAAAAGAGTGTACGCACTGTATAAAAGTCTAAAATAACATAAGAAATAAAGCCCATTTTCATTCACCACCTGCACATTTCGTTCATACAATATCTTGACTAAATAAACACCCAACTTACACATATACAGCTCTGGCTTAAGCAAGGAGGGTTATACCAGTTGAAGGAAAAAGCGTATCAATCTAAACCGTTACTCACAAAGAGAGAAAGAGAAGTATTTGAATTACTGGTTCAAGATAAAACGACGAAGGAAATTGCAGGTGAACTGTTTATAAGTGAAAAAACAGTACGTAATCACATCTCAAACGCAATGCAAAAGCTAGGGGTTAAAGGACGTTCACAAGCAGTTGTTGAGCTTCTTCGTATGGGAGAGCTAGAACTATAAGAAAGCAGCCGACTTTTATACAAAAGGTCGGCTATTTTTCTGTTTGTTTCATGCTCCATGTGAATGATAAGAATGTTTCATACATAAATAGGTAGTAAGGAGGGGATATGTTGAAAAGGGTATTATTAGTTTCAACAAGCGCTCATGATTTAAATGGACACCCGACTGGTTTGTGGCTGGAAGAGCTCGCAGCTCCTTATCATTTATTTAAAAAAGCTAAGTTCGATGTTGATATTGTGTCGATAAAAGGTGGGAGAGTACCAATTGATAGAGTGTCTATTCCGAATGGCATACCTCGTGAATTTAAGCATGTCGCTTCTTTATTGCAAAATACGAGGGCGATTTCAACTGTTCATTCTTCAGAGTATGATGCGGTATTATTTGGTGGTGGGCACGGGGCGATTGTAGATTTTCCAGGTAATCCATATGTCGCAAATTTAATTGAGAATATGTACAATAATAACCGGATCGTAGCGGCTGTTTGTCACGGGGTAAGTTCTTTAGTTGGTGTGAAAAATAAAGATGGCTCGTTTTTTGTTGCCGGTAAGCGTATAACAGGTTATACAAACGATGAAGAAAAAGCTGTACATTTAGAAAATCGAGTTCCGTTTTTGCTAGAAAGTAAGTTGAAAGAAGAAGGGGCATTATTTTATGTAGCACCTAATTTCACGCCGCATGTTGTAGTAGATGGGCGTTTGATTACAGGGCAGAATCCGCAGTCTAGTGTGGGAATAGGTAAGGCTATAAAAAGAGTTGTAAATAAATTATAGAAAAGGTGCCCGCTACTAACAAAGGTAGCGGGTACTTTTTATGTATAGCGTAGATTGAAATTGTAATAAACTAAAAAGACGTAATGAGTATAATAACTTCATTTATAAACATTCATGAATTTGCTATACTATTTTGTATGAACAAAAGGGGAGGCTCTTTTAAATGAGAAAAGTAGCGTGTGCAAATACTTATATTAATAAAATAAAGCCCGTTATTCGAAAGACGAGTTTTAGCCAATTAAAAATAGATGAAATTGCGAAATATATGGATATTAGTAAAGCTACTTTATATAAACGTTTTTCTTCGAAAGATGAGATTATTGAGGCAGTAGTAGAGGATTTTATAAACTATCTTCTTGAAGGAGATGCGGATAATCAAGATGAAAGTATGTCGTTTGCAGAACGTTTCCAAAAGACGTTTATCCATTCTTTAAAATGTGTGACGTATATTTCGGATGTCTTTTTACAAGATTTGAAAGAAGCGTATCCGCATTTGTCGGATCAATTAGTCGCTGCACAACAAAATCGCAATCGTAATTTGCAAATGTTTTTTGAGTCGGGTATGGAACAAGGGTACTTTAATAAAATGAATGCGCAACTATTTATGGTGCAAGATGATGTGATGTTAAGACGCATTATAGATCATACTTTTTGCATTCAGTACGATATTACGTTAAAGCAAGCGATACTTGATTTCTACAATTTGAAGAAATACCAACTGTTTAAACCGGAATTTTTAGATGTAGTTGATGATTCTGAAATTGAAAAAGAAATTATAGCTAATTTACAAATGATTTCGTAAAAAAAGCAGATTTCCCTTACTAGAGGGAAATCTGCTTTTTTAGTACATATTATTTTTGCAACTGTTTTAATACTAATTCAGCTACTGGACCACCTGAAGCAGGGTTTTGACCAGTAATTACACGATTATCTTCTACAGCGTAAGCTACCCAAGGTTGCGCAGCTTTTTCGTAAAGTCCCCCATATTTAACGAGTTCATCTTCTGTTAAAAATGGAACGAATTGATCTAATTCAGCTAGTTTCTCTTCTTCATTTGAGAATCCTGTTACTTTTTTATCGTTAATTAAACGATCCCCGTTACTTAATGTGATATGGAATAAACCAGCAGCTCCGTGACAAACAGAGGAAACAATTCCGCCATTTTCATAAATGTTGCGGCTAATAGTTTGAAGTTCTTTGTTTTCTGGGAAGTCCCAAATAACTCCGTGACCACCCGCGTAATAAATAACAGCGTAGTCTTCTTGATTCACTTCACTCGGTTTCATTGTAGAACCGAGACGATTCATAAATTCTTTCTTTTGATACCATTCCCAATCAATGCTCTCCGCCATCGCTAAACTATGCGGATCAATCGGTGTATAGCCGCCTTGTGGACTGACATAATCTACTTCGTAACCAGCTTCTTCTACTTTTTTAACGAAATGGACAGCTTCGCCAAGCCAAAGCCCGGTAGCTCTATTTAAATTTGGGTATTTTTCTACGCTCGTTAATACAACTAACATTTTTTTCTTCATCATAATCCTCCTGTAATGTTTCTTCTATATAAAAGTTCTTTATTTACTTGATTGTATTAAGTTAGAAATTGCAAATTTGAATAACCATGTCAGTCCCCCTTATACCGGATTCGAAATTAGTGTATAACAATTTTTGGACAAAGTAAACTAAAAACACTAAATTAGTTTACTTTGTATATTTTTCGTTGACAAACTGTAATGCTGAAACTATGATAGTTCCATGAATATCGAACAACATAATGTTACGTTTCGAATTCAATTTGTCGCGCGATAAATTTATACATTTGATGAAGTTGTTTAGTAGTGATAGAGGAGCTAAACAACTTTATTTTTCATTTACAGTTACTACAATCAGAAGAGGTGTTACGCATGGGAAAAGATATAAGTAACCATTCAAAATGGTTTGTTTTCACATTGTGTTTTATCGTTTTATTAGGACCGATGAATGCGGTGTTATTTAATGTAGCGTTAGAGGATATTGCTAATGATTTATCTATTAGTCAATCGAAAGTAAGTTGGGTTGTAGTAGGTTATTCCTTAGTTGTCGGTATTGGTTCGATGATATATGGGAAGTTGGCGGATCGTTATAGCGTAAAAAAACTATTGATTATTTCAATTATCATATTTGTAGCGGGTTCTATTATTGGATTTATGAATCAATCTTATGCGATTACCATTCTTACAAGATTAGTGCAGGCGAGTGGGGGTGCGGCGTTTATTGCGCTTAGTATGATTGCAGTGGCAAAATTAGTTGCTCCTGCTAAGAAGCCTGGTGCATTAGCGATGATTAGTTCTTCTATTGCATTAGCAATAGGCATTGGTCCTTTAGTTGGCGGGGCTATTACAAATACATTAGGGTGGCCATATTTATTTTTATTTATGGTTATTTCAGTAGTTGGGATTTTCTTGCTTATAAAATTTATGCCAGAAGAAGCGCAGCATACGGATGAAGCGTTTCATTTTGATTACATTGGAGCGGTGTTATTATTTGCATTCATTACGACTGTTTTATTAGGTGTCAATATTAATAGTTGGCTATTTGTGTTATCGGTAGCTTTCTTATTTTTATTCACGGTTCGTATGAAGAACGCGGAGCATCCCTTTATTGATATTGAGTTATTTTCGAACAAGCCATTTCTTCGTTTAATAGCGGTCGGGTTTATAATTAATGTGGCGTTATGTGCTAGTCTATTATTATTGCCATCACTGCTAGGAAGAGTGCACGGATTGTCGCCATTCGTTATCGGAATTGCATTGTTTGTTGCATCACTCTTTGGTATTGTATCTAGTTTTATTACGGGAAAGATTGTCCCTTCGTTTGGAAATGTGAATATGATTTATGTAGCGTCTGTAGTTATGATCGTTGGCTTTTTAATTTTAGGGCTTATTCCGAACGGGAACTTAATCATTATTTTAGTGGCGGTTATTTTAACATTTATGAGTTATTCAGCTATTCAAGTATCATTAAACACATTTATACCGAAAACATTACATCCAGCTAAAGTTGGAGTCGGTCTTGGTTTATATAATTTAATTAACTTTTTCGGTATGGCATTTGGGCCAGCTGTAGCGAGCAAGGTTATGGAATCTACAAATAGTTATCGTTTGAATTTTATTTTAATCATCATTTTAATTTCTGCTCATTTCTTCTTATTAATAGGAATGTCTTCTTTCCAAAAAAAGATGGAGCAATAAAGTGAAACTTTAATTAGTGGGGGGGGCATCCCCTGCTAATTATTAGCCCCCACCATTCGGGCTTTTACGGGCAGCCCGATCCCCGATATAACTTCTTTGCTTTCGCTGAATTTTGAGGTGGGGGTCTTACTGTCCGGCAAAGAGAGGGGTAAATGCGTATTTTATATAGAAGAAACCGACTTTCATATAGAAGGTCGGTTATTTTTCTGTCTTGCAAATTATGAAAAAAAGGAGCAAAATAAAAAATGTCCTGATCTATATAGGTACAAATGAAAATTTTTATACAGGGGCACTTTAAGTTAGCGAACTTAAAGTGTGTAAAATATACTGATAAACATAAAAGATGATGAATGAGAAAACGGGTGATTAAGTTGAATAGAGCGATCGGTGTTATTGATTCAGGAGTGGGCGGTTTAACAGTAGCGAAGGAATTAATTCGTCAGTTGCCGAAAGAGCGTATTATATATTTAGGGGATACAGCACGTTGCCCTTATGGTCCGCGTTCTCGTGAAGAAGTGCGTCAATTTACGTGGGAAATGACGGAGCATTTATTAGATTTAAATATCAAAATGTTAGTTATTGCGTGTAATACAGCAACTGCGGTTGTATTAGAAGAAATGCAGAAACAATTACCAATTCCAGTAGTTGGAGTTATTCATCCAGGATCACGTACAGCTTTAAAAGTGACAAATACGTATCATGTTGGGATTATTGGAACGATTGGAACAGTAAAAAGTGGCGCCTATGAAGAGGCGCTAAAGTCTATTAATAACCGTGTTATGGTAGAAAGTTTAGCGTGCCCACCTTTCGTTGAGCTTGTAGAGAGTGGGAATTTCGAAAGTGAAATGGCGTATGAAGTTGTAAGAGAAACATTGCAACCGTTGAAAAGTACTGACATTGATACGCTTATTCTAGGATGTACACATTATCCGATTTTAGGTCCTGTTATTAAAAAGGTAATGGGGGATCAAGTACAATTAATTAGTTCGGGTGATGAAACAGCGCGTGAGGTAAGCACGATTTTATACCATAGTAAGATGCTAAATGAGGGAGAAGAACAAAGTGATCATCTCTTCTTAACGACTGGTAAAATAGGCTTGTTTAAAGAAATTGCATCAAAGTGGTTCGGTCAGCCGATTGAAAATGTGAAGCATATCAATTTAGAAACAGAATAATAGTAGATTCATATAAGAGAACTCCTGAGAAATCAGGGGTTTTTTCTGTATAAGTAGCCATAGCTTGTTCTAAAACATGAAACAGCTCGTATACATAATAGTACAAACTTAGATTTTAGGGGGGAATGGCATGCCTAAATCCACTTTTAAATGGGTTGTTGGTGCTACTGTGAGTGCGATTTTATTATCAGGGTGTGGCTTGTTAAATCAAGAGAAAGCGACAGAACAAATTGATCCGCCAAAAAAAGTTACGTATACAGAAGGTGAAAAGAAAGAAACTGCTAAAAAAGATAAACAAGGGCAAACAGTAAATAGAGAGTTATACCTCGTTGATAAAAATGGATATGTCGTACCGCAAACTATTGCAATGCCTACTCCGAAAGCGAATGAAGTTGTACAGCAAACGTTAGAGTATCTTGTGAAAGATGGACCAGTCACAAATTTATTGCCAAATGGATTTCGAGCAGTCCTTCCAGCGAATACGACGATGACCTTGAATTTGAAAAAAGGCGGGACGGCAGTAATTGATTTCTCTAAAGAAATGAAAAATTATTCAAAAGAAGAAGAACGTCAAATTGTTGAATCAGTAGCGTGGACTTTGACTCAATTTACAGAAATAAAACAAGTGCAGTTCCAAATAAATGGTGAAAAATTAGCGAAGATGCCTGTTGCGGGTACACCGCTTGGTGAAGGTGTAAGTCGTGCGAATGGAATTAACTTTGATGATGAACAAGTAGCAGATGTGACGCATACAAAACCGGTTACACTTTACTTTATGGCGCAAAATAATAATAAGCAGCAATATTACGTACCGGTAACAAGGCGCGTTGCAGAAGGAAAAGAAAATGATTACTCGGCAATTGTGGATGAGCTTGTAAAAGGTCCGATTCAAGGATCGCTACTAAATGATTTTAATCCAGGAGCTAAGCTTATTACGAATCCAAAAGTGGAGAACGGAAATATTACATTAAACTTTAATGAAAATATATTTGTGAACCCAGACAAAAACATGATTTCAAATTATGTGTTGAAATCGTTAGTCTTATCTTTAACGGAAAAACAAGGTGTGAAAAATGTTTCTATTGAAGTGAATGGGAAAGCAAATCTTATGGATGAGAAAGGTGAAAAGTTAATAAAACCTGTTGATCGTCCACAAAACGTGAATACAGGTAGTTTTTAATCGCGAATAATTTGATATACTTATGTAAGAAAGGGGAATTGCTTTTTGAGTTCCCCTTCTTTTATTGTTATACATAGCGTACATTTAAATTTGGCTATACTAATGAGAGTATTTATGAGGGGGTTATTTTTATGCGAGTAGATGGTAGAGGAAAAGCAGAGCTACGCCATATACATATTCATACAAATTATTTAAAACATCCAGAGGGATCAGTACTAATTGAAGTTGGAGATACAAAGGTAATTTGTTCAGCGACAATTGAAGAGCGTGTACCGCCGTTTATGCGCGGAGAAGGAAAAGGCTGGGTAACAGCAGAATACTCAATGATTCCACGTGCGACAGAGCAACGTACAATCAGAGAGTCAAGTAAAGGGAAAGTAACAGGGCGCACAATGGAAATCCAGCGTTTAATTGGACGAGCATTACGTGCGGTTGTTGATCTAGAAGCGCTTGGCGAAAGAACGGTTTGGATTGACTGTGATGTAATTCAAGCGGATGGCGGAACGAGAACAGCTTCTATTACAGGTGCTTATGTAGCGATGGTATTAGCTTTTGAAAAATTATTGCGAGCAGAAAAAGTATCTAAAATTCCGGTGAAAGATTATTTAGCGGCAACGTCAGTAGGTGTTGTTGAAGAACAAGGTGTTGTTTTAGATTTAAATTATGCTGAAGATTCTAAAGCAGACGTTGATATGAACGTTATTATGACTGGAAAAGGTCAGTTTGTTGAAGTGCAAGGAACTGGAGAAGAAGCGACGTTTAGCAGAGCTGAATTAAATGAATTACTTGATGCTGCTGAACAAGGGATTTTCCAACTTGTTGAAAAGCAAAAAGAAGCGTTAGGTGACATCGTATCTCATATAGAGTAGAGGTGGAAAATATGAAGCAAGTTGTTGTAGCGACGAAAAATCTTGGGAAAGTATGTGAGTTTGCTGAGTTATTTGAGAGATTTGACTTAGAAGTGAAATCTTTACACGATTTTCCTCATATTGAAGAAGTCGAAGAAACTGGTGAAACATTTGAAGAAAATGCAATTTTAAAGGCGGACAGTCTTAGTAGACAGTTGAATTCCATCGTAATTGCGGATGACTCTGGTCTTATTGTAGATGCCTTAAACGGGAAACCAGGTGTGTATTCAGCTCGTTTTGCTGGAGAGCCGAAAGATGATCAGGCGAATATAGATAAGGTGTTACAAGGGTTAACTGACGTCGATTTAGAAAAACGTACAGCTCGTTTTTACTGTGCGCTAGCAGTTGCTTTCCCTGAAGTGGATAAAGAGCCGGTTATTGTAAACGGAACGTGCGAAGGGAAAATTCTAGAACAGCGTCGCGGGGAAAATGGTTTCGGATACGATCCGATTTTTTATGTAGAAGAATATAAAAAAGCGATGGCTGAGCTAAATTCGGATGAGAAAAATGCGATTAGTCACCGCGGACGCGCTCTTCGTAAATTAGAAAAAAAAATCCCAGAATGGTTTTTAGAAGAATAAGGGAGAGAGATTGATGAAAGCTTTAATCGTAAGCGATAGTCATAGCTCTGTGAAGGAATTACAGCAGTTAAAAGAGAATTACGAAGGGAAAGTAGATGTCATGATTCATTGTGGTGATTCAGAGCTAACGCCTGCTCACGAAGAGCTACAAGGTTTCCAAGTTGTAAAAGGGAATTGTGATTATGCTAACTTTCAAGATGAAATTGTAACTGATGTAGATGGAATTCGTTTCTTAGTTGTACACGGTCATCGTCATAATGTGAAAATGACGTTACAAACGTTAGCGTATCATGCAGAAGAAGTAGGAGCACAAGTAGCATGCTTTGGACATTCTCATATATTAGGGGCAGAATTAATTGATGGGATTTTATTTATTAATCCAGGAAGTATTTTGCTCCCACGCTCTCGTGTGGAAAAAACATTCGCTTTATTAGGAATGGATGAAAATCATATAGAAGTTCGTTTTGAAACATTAGATGGACAGCTGGTGGAACAAGCAATTTTTAAAAGAGGATAAGGAAAATTATCCTCTTTTAAAAAAGTATTGACTTTATAAGTAGTTATGAATATAATAAATATTGTCGATAGGGCAACAGCGCTAACGAAGAAAAATAAAATAACATATGCGGGTGTAGTTTAGTGGTAAAACAAGAGCCTTCCAAGCTCTGGTCGAGAGTTCGATTCTCTTCACCCGCTCCATGTCCCAGTAGCTCAGCCGGATAGAGCATACGCCTTCTAAGCGTACGGTCGGGAGTTCGAATCTCTCCTGGGACGCTAACAAAACCTTGTTATCTTTTGATAACAAGGTTTTTTGTTTGTTTTAAATTAGTTATTAATAAATTTTTCAAAGACAAAACCGTAATCTTTCACGTTATATTGCTTTTTCGTATCAACGAGCCAGTTAAAGGCGATCTCGTTCATCTCTTTAAACTGTTCTGCTAAATTTACTTGTGCATTTGAAATACGGCTGAAAGCGTTAGATGCCATATCTAAACTTTTATGTGCATATTGCAATGTAATGTCGTTGTCGTATGAAATTTCTTCGATTTTAAGAAGAGCCTTATATAAATCTTTTAATTCTTCAATATGTTTTTTATGAATATCAATTGAGTAATGCTCATCTCCCATTTGAAATTTAATTTCTACATCTAAATCAATCGTTCCTGCAGTTTCAAGTGCTACGTTTTTAATTTGATATTTACTATAGCTAAAGCGGCGTAATGTACGTTTTTTGCTTGTGGCACTTGTACCATCTAGGTGAATTAATCCTTTGTTTGTGAAACAATATTCATCTGATTTTGATTTAATAAGAAAGTAAATTTTCTCCCCATCTTCATGCATTACGTAATCATCAGCATCGACCTTATCGTAATCTTTTGGTGTGATAACGGAACCTACATCGCTTAATCCTAAAACGTCAGCTGCCATTTTTTTGAACATATATAATCCCCCTTGTAAATTAAATTCTTAATTGTACAAAAATATATTAACATGATTTTAAATCTATTTTTGAAATCTTACAACTCTGTAAGGTAAGTGTAAGGAAGTTCGATGGTAACAAATTACTAATCCTATATAATGAAGATAACAACGATAAATGAGGAGGAAGAGATGATGAAAGGATTAATCGTAACGGGTTTAACAGTAGCTTTTGGGTTTGTGGCGTATGAAAAGTTAACATATGTAATTGATGTTGTAAAACATTTAGTAGCGTAGAAAAAACTGCCATGAGAGGGAAAGGGAATGAGTGAATGAATGGAATGGTTATTTGGAATTATAGGTACTTGTAGTGTAGTTTTATTGTTCTTTGTCCCGAGTGGTATACTTAGTTCGACAACGAGTTTGTTCTTTTTAAGTTTGTTTGCTTGTACGATGCTTATTATTATGTTTTTAATGAAGCGAAGTAAACCAATCTTCTATTTTAGCATGATTGTTATGGCAATTATTGTTCTCCAAATTATTACCCTTGTTATATACCCCACAATTATAAAAGCTTTCCATTAATGATGAACCCTCTGCCGTCTGTTGCTGAGGGTTTTTGTTTGTGAAAAATGAATTTCATTTAGAAGTTTGTTGCTTTTTTGTTATGAAAATAGAATATTCCTATATTTCAAATAAATAATTTTGGAATGTTGTGTTCTCATTACGCATTTGATATATTTACTTTGAAGATCATTAAAATCTAGAAAAAGAGGCGGACGTATGGATAAAAAAGAAAATACGGTCGTATTGTTTCCGCAACTATCAGAACGCTATATTGATAAAGGTTTTTTAGCGTTGAAAGAGCGGGAATTCGAAGATGCATTGCGCTGCTTTGAAATATTACGTCAGTATAATGCAGAAACGGAACAAACAGAATTAGCTTCCGTTATTTGTTTGCTAGAATTAAAACGTATGGAAGAAGCGAAAGAAAAATGTGAGCAGTTGCTTGAAACAGGAGCTGTATTATTTGGTGATATTCTTGAAACGTATGTAACTATTTTAGTTCAAACAAATGATTATGAAGGTGTCATTGAAACTGTTGAGGAAGTTTTGCAAACGAAAGATATAATTCCTGAGCAAAAGGAAAAATTGGCGCAGCTTGCTTTGTTTGCGCAAGGGATGCTGAATGAAGAAGATAAACCGCTAGTGGATTCGAATTTTGAATTAGAAGAATTTACCGATGGGCTTTTTGGAGAAAACTTTGGTCAAAAGCTAAGAGTGATCCAGAAACTTGCGTTAAAAGACCTGGATCTCGCACTTCCTACTTTAAAGAAATTTTTAATAGACGAAGATCAGCACCCGTATTTAAAAACTTCTATTTTGTATAAAATGGTAGAAAATCAAATAGAAGAAGAGATAGAAGTAGAGAAGTTTGGAAATACGATAAAGGTGATTCCAGCATTTACAGGTCATAATGAGGAGCAATCCGATAAAATTATACATAAATTCTCAAACCGATTAGAGCAAAATTATCCAGATATATTTAGTACGATGGTTACATACTGGAAAGAATTACAAATTAGCATTTTTCCGTTCCCTCTATTAATGGATAAAGTAGAAATTTGGGCTGCTGTCTTAGAGAGAATTGGAAGAAAGCGTTTCGGATTGGCTATTGATGAAGAAGAACTTATGACAGCATACAATATTGAGTTTGAGGAATTTCATATTGCCTATCAATGGTTACTGCGCATTGAAAGAGAAGGGTATTTGCCCGTATAATTATGAAAAAGAATCGTTCAGTTATTGAAACGAGCACATTCTATGTTATAATGTAAGGGTTGCAAAAGGCAGAAATCTGCCTGTTTGTAAGAGAAGAGGAGTATAATTCTCTTACTTAATATGTTTCATATTAGTCTCGAACAAAATATACCGTAGTTGTCTTTTAGACAATTAGTAGATTGGAACATTGTATCTGAAAGCTTTTTGCTAGAGGGTTATTTGTACATTTGTTATTTCAAGAAAGAGATAATAAAAATTTTGATCTATAGAGGTATGTGCATACATTATTATAGTTGGAGGGAAAGAATAAATGTCTACAAAATGGGAAAAATTAGAAGGTAACGTTGGCGTTTTAACAATCGAAGTTGATGCTAAAGAAGTAAATAACTCTATCGACGCTGCATTCAAAAAAGTAGTAAAAACAATTAATGTACCAGGTTTCCGTAAAGGAAAAATGCCTCGTCCATTATTCGAACAACGCTTTGGTATTGAATCTTTATACCAAGATGCTTTAGATATCATCTTACCAAAAGCATACGGTGAAGCAATCGATGAAGCTGGTATCTTCCCAGTTGCTCATCCTGAGATTGACATCGAGAAATTCGAAAAAGGCCAAAACTTAATTTTCACTGCAAAAGTTACTGTAAAACCTGAAGTTAAATTAGGTGATTACAAAGGTTTAGCAGTAGAAAAAGTTGAAACAACTGTAACTGACGAGGATGTAGAGAACGAAGTAAAAGCTTTACAAGAGCGTCAAGCTGAACTAGTTGTTAAAGAAGAAGGAACTGCTGCAGATGGTGATACAGCTGTAATCGACTTCGAAGGTTTCGTTGATGGCGAAGCATTTGAAGGCGGAAAAGGCGAAAACTATTCTCTTGCAATCGGTTCTGGTACTTTCATCCCAGGTTTCGAAGAGCAAGTAATTGGTCTTAAATCTGGTGATTCTAAAGAAGTTGAAGTATCATTCCCAGAAGAGTACCATGCTGCTGAATTAGCTGGTAAACCAGCAACATTCAAAGTAACAATTCACGAAATCAAAACAAAAGAACTTCCTGAGTTAAACGACGAGTTCGCTAAAGATGCTGACGAAGAAGTTGCAACTCTTGATGAATTAAAAACAAAACTTCGTACAAACTTAGAAGAAGGCAAAAAGCACGAAGCTGAGCACAAAGTACGTGACGAAGTAGTAGAATTAGCTGCTGCTAACGCTGAAATCGACATTCCAGAAGCTATGATCGACACTGAGTTAGATCGTATGGTTCGTGAATTCGAGCAACGTTTAAGCCAACAAGGTATGAACCTTGAGCTTTACTACCAATTCACAGGTACTGACGCTGACAAATTAAAAGAGCAAATGAAAGAGGATGCACAAAAACGTGTAAGAATCAATCTTGTTCTTGAAGCTATCATTGAAGCTGAAAACATCGAAGTTACTGAAGAAGAAGTAACTGCAGAAGTTGAAAAAATGGCTGAAATGTACGGTATGCCAGTAGACGCTATCAAGCAAGCTCTTGGAAGCGTAGACGCTTTATCTGAAGATCTTAAAGTGCGTAAAGCTGTAGACTTCTTAGTAGACAACGCTGCATAATAAAATAACAAGGCGCGATTTTAATCGTGCCTTGTTTTATAAATATAGAAATATATTTATAAAACTTTTCGATGAAGAAGGAAAAGTGCCTTTGTAAGTCGAATATACATATTTCAAAAGTTTTAAAATTTTTTTATTTGTACATAACTAGTCATATTATTTGTATTTCTCGCTACGTAGTGACATAATATGTATTTACATACGATACATTTATCGTGTACATACGAAGGCAAGAGGTTAGCACTTTGTAAGGGGTGTGAAAATATGTTTAAATTTAATGATGAAAAAGGTCAATTAAAATGTTCTTTCTGTGGTAAAACACAAACGCAAGTTCGAAAGTTAGTTGCAGGTCCAGGTGTTTACATTTGTGACGAGTGTATCGAGCTTTGTACTGAAATTGTACAAGAGGAGCTTGCGAAGGACGAAGAAGTAGAATTCAAAGATGTACCGAAACCGGTAGAAATTCGTGAAATCTTAGATGAGTATGTCATCGGACAAGATAACGCGAAAAAAGCACTAGCGGTAGCGGTATATAACCATTACAAACGCATTAATTCTAACAGCAAAATTGATGATGTAGAATTAGCGAAGAGTAATATTTCACTTATTGGGCCAACTGGTAGTGGTAAAACATTATTGGCAC
This sequence comes from Bacillus cereus group sp. BfR-BA-01523, assembly GCF_022662615.1. Classification (NCBI taxonomy): domain Bacteria; kingdom Bacillati; phylum Bacillota; class Bacilli; order Caryophanales; family Bacillaceae; genus Bacillus; species Bacillus cereus group sp. BfR-BA-01523. The sequence continues at coordinate 48,370 of NZ_JAKUDX010000014.1, read as the reverse complement.
AAACATTAGCGCGTATTTTAAATGTTCCATTTGCAATCGCGGACGCAACATCTTTAACAGAAGCTGGATACGTTGGGGAAGATGTAGAAAACATCTTACTAAAACTAATTCAAGCGGCTGATTACGATGTAGAAAAAGCGGAAAAAGGAATTATTTATATTGATGAGATTGATAAAGTGGCACGTAAGTCCGAAAATCCATCAATTACACGTGATGTATCTGGTGAAGGTGTACAGCAGGCACTTCTGAAAATTTTAGAAGGTACTGTAGCGAGCGTTCCACCTCAAGGTGGTCGTAAGCACCCGCATCAAGAGTTTATTCAAATTGATACAACGAACATCCTATTCATTTGTGGTGGAGCGTTTGATGGCATCGAGCCTATTATTAAACGTCGCCTTGGTGAGAAAGTAATTGGATTTGGTGCTGAGAAGAAAAATGCTGATGTAAATGAGAAGCATGTTTTATCTCACGTTTTACCAGAGGATCTTTTAAGATTCGGTTTAATTCCGGAGTTTATCGGTCGTCTTCCAGTTATTGCGAACCTAGAGCCGCTTGATGAAGATGCTCTTGTAGATATTTTAACTAAACCGAAAAATGCACTTGTTAAGCAATTCCAAAAATTATTGGAGCTTGACGATGTTGAGTTAGAGTTTGAAGAAGGTGCACTAGTTGAGATTGCGAAAAAAGCAATTGAACGTAAAACAGGTGCTCGTGGACTTCGTTCTATTATTGAAGGCTTGATGCTTGATGTAATGTTCGAACTTCCATCTCGCAAAGATATCGAGAAGTGTATTCTTACGAAAGAAACAGTAGCTGATAATGAACCGCCGAAATTGGTGTTACAAGACGGTACTGTACTTGATACAAAAACATCTGCATAATGCGAAGAAGAAACAGCAATTTTTATAATTGCTGTTTTTCTTTATGTTTAGCACTATTCCTCCCAGGAAATACTAAAAGGTAAAACATAGCGGGAGGAAATGAATTATGAGCTGGACAAATATATTTTTACTTGTTCAACTTGTTTTTGGCGTAATTGTCGGATTGTATTTTTGGCATTTACTTCGAAATCAGCGAACACAAAAAGTTTCAATTGATCGAGAATCGAAAAAAGAATTAGAGCAGCTTCGTAAAATGCGTGAGGTTTCTTTAACAGAGCCGCTTGCGGAAAAGGTACGTCCTACATCCTTTATAGACATTGTAGGGCAAGAAGACGGGATTAAGTCGTTAAAAGCGGCTCTTTGTGGTCCTAATCCGCAACATGTGATCATATACGGTCCGCCAGGTGTCGGAAAGACAGCGGCAGCACGCCTTGTATTAGAAGAAGCGAAACGAAATCCGAAATCTCCATTTCGTACAAATGCAACATTTATCGAACTTGATGCGACGACAGCTAGGTTTGATGAGCGTGGTATTGCGGATCCATTAATTGGTTCAGTGCATGATCCTATTTATCAAGGAGCAGGTGCAATGGGACAAGCGGGTATCCCGCAACCGAAAAAAGGGGCTGTAACAGATGCGCATGGTGGTATTTTGTTCATTGATGAGATTGGTGAATTACATCCAATTCAAATGAATAAAATGCTAAAGGTGTTAGAAGATCGGAAAGTGTTTTTGGAAAGTGCGTATTATAGTGAAGAAAATTCGATGATTCCAACGTATATACATGATATTTTTCAAAAAGGTTTACCTGCAGATTTTCGCTTAGTTGGTGCAACGACACGTTCACCAGAGGAAATTCCTCCTGCAATTAGGTCGCGTTGTTTAGAAGTGTTCTTCCGTGAGTTAGATACAGAAGAAATTCAAAAAGTAGCGAAAAATGCAGCTGACAAAGTGGAGATGCAAGTAGGTGAGAACGGTATCGAAATGATTGGAATGTATGCAAGAAATGGGCGAGAAGCAATTAATCTCGTGCAAATTTCTGCTGGTATGGCGATAAATGAAGAACGACCTTTCATTAAAGATGAAGATATTGAATGGGTTGTTCATTCTAGTCAGCTTACACCAAAGTACGAAAAACGTATTTATCCAATTCCGAGAATCGGTCTTGTGAACGGGCTTGCTGTATATGGGCCGAATACAGGTGCGTTATTAGAAATTGAGGTAACAGCTATTCCTGCGAAAGATAAAGGATCAGTAAATGTCACTGGAATTGTAGAAGAGGAAAGTATTGGAAATCAAACGAAATCAATCCGCCGTAAAAGTATGGCGAAAGGTTCTGTTGATAATGTGTTAACAGTACTTCGTTCTCTAGATGTGTTGCCAGAAGGGTATGATATACATATTAATTTTCCTGGTGGTATCCCGATTGATGGTCCTTCAGCAGGTATTGCTATGGCAACAGGTGTCTATTCAGCAGTGCATCGTACGTATGTGAATAATGAAGTAGCGATGACAGGTGAGATAAGTATCCACGGAGAAGTGAAGCCTATTGGTGGTGTGTACGCAAAAATAAAAGCTGCGAAAAAAGCGGGAGCTAAGAAAGTCATCATTCCGGCTGAAAACATGCAACCATTTTTGTATACAATAAAGGGAATTGAGATCATTCCTGTTCGCAAATTAAAAGAAGTATTTGAATTAACATTTATGCAGGAAAATATGCATCGTGAGCTTGATGCACATAATGATTTGGACGAAACAGATGCACAATCAATGTGAGAATATACAATAATAAAAATTTGCCAGACTTCGTTTAAGTTTGTATGCTTAAGCGGAGTCTTTTTTCTTTTCGTGAGGCACAAAAAACAGGGGATTAACAATTGCGAAGAATCTCTGCAATTGCATCTAGATGTATTGTAATATAAAATAGTTGAACAGGAGTTTAATTTATTATGGAGGTGCTATGTCTAGTATGAATACGAATGAAAGAATTGTGCCCCTCCTACCATTAAGAGGCATTCTCGTATATCCAACGATGGTTCTGCATCTTGATGTAGGACGTGATAAATCGATACAAGCACTAGAGCAGGCGGCAATGGATGAAAATATCATCTTTTTAGCAATGCAAAAAGAAATGAATATCGACGATCCGAAAGAAGATGACATATATAGTGTAGGTACAGTGGCGAAAGTGAAGCAAATGTTAAAATTGCCGAACGGTACGCTTCGTGTCCTTGTAGAAGGTTTACATAGAGCAGAAGTAGTAGAGTTTATCGAAGAAGAAAATATAGTGCAAGTTTCTATTAAAACGGTAACGGAAGAAGTAGAAGATGATTTAGAAGAGAAGGCTCTTATGCGTACGTTACTGGAGCATTTCGAACAATATATTAAAGTTTCGAAAAAAGTTTCAAATGAAACATTTGCAACGGTAGCTGATGTAGAAGAACCGGGAAGACTAGCTGATTTAATTGCTTCTCACTTACCGATTAAAACGAAGCAGAAACAAGAGATTTTAGAGATTGTATCTGTGAAAGAGCGACTACATACACTTATTTCAATTATTCAAGATGAACAAGAGTTACTTAGCCTAGAAAAGAAAATTGGACAAAAAGTGAAACGTTCAATGGAGCGCACGCAAAAAGAATATTTCTTACGTGAGCAAATGAAGGCGATTCAAACTGAACTTGGTGATAAAGAAGGCAAGGGCGGGGAAGTTGAAGAACTTCGTGAGAAAATTGAACAGTCGGGAATGCCTGAAGAAACAATGAAGGCTGCACTGAAAGAATTAGATCGTTATGAAAAATTACCTGTAAGTTCTGCTGAGAGTGGTGTCATTCATAATTATATTGATTGGTTATTAGCTCTCCCATGGACAACAGCAACAGAGGATATGATTGACCTCACTCATTCGGAAGAAATTTTAAATAAAGATCATTACGGTCTTGAAAAAGTGAAAGAGCGAGTACTTGAATATTTAGCTGTACAGAAGTTAACGAATTCATTAAAAGGCCCAATTCTTTGTCTAGTAGGACCTCCTGGGGTTGGGAAAACTTCGTTAGCACGTTCTATCGCAACATCGTTAAACCGTAATTTTGTACGTGTTTCTCTTGGTGGTGTGCGTGATGAATCTGAAATTCGTGGTCACCGTCGTACATATGTAGGAGCGATGCCAGGACGTATTATTCAAGGTATGAAAAAGGCGAAAACAGTTAATCCAGTCTTCTTATTAGATGAGATTGATAAAATGTCTAACGATTTCAGGGGAGACCCATCAGCGGCGTTACTTGAAGTGTTAGATCCAGAACAAAACCATAACTTCAGTGATCATTACATTGAAGAGCCATATGATTTATCGAAAGTTATGTTCGTTGCAACTGCTAATACACTTGCAAGTGTTCCGGGCCCATTGCTTGACCGTATGGAAATCATTTCAATTGCTGGTTATACAGAACTTGAAAAGGTGCACATTGCTCGTGAGCATTTATTGCTGAAACAATTAAAAGAGCACGGTTTGCGAAAAGGTAATTTGCAAGTACGTGATGAAGCGCTTCTTGAAATTATTCGTTATTATACACGCGAGGCTGGTGTTCGTACGTTAGAGCGTCAAATTGCAAAAGTTTGCCGTAAAGCAGCAAAAATTATCGTTACAGCAGAACGCAAGCGCATTGTTGTAACAGAGAAAAATATTGTTGATTTACTTGGTAAGCATATATTCCGTTATGGTCAAGCTGAAAAAACAGACCAAGTTGGTATGGCAACAGGTTTAGCTTACACAGCAGCGGGCGGCGATACACTTGCAATTGAAGTGTCTGTAGCGCCAGGAAAAGGGAAATTAATTTTAACAGGGAAACTTGGGGATGTTATGAAAGAATCCGCACAAGCCGCGTTTAGCTATATTCGTTCTCGTGCAGAAGAACTTCATATTGATCCGGATTTCCATGAGAAAAACGATATTCATATTCATGTTCCAGAAGGAGCAGTTCCAAAAGATGGACCGTCAGCAGGTATTACGATGGCAACGGCACTTATTTCTGCACTAACAGGTATTCCTGTAAGTAAAGAAGTTGGTATGACAGGTGAAATTACACTTCGTGGTCGTGTATTACCGATTGGTGGTTTGAAAGAAAAAACATTAAGTGCTCACCGCGCGGGATTAACAAAAATTATTTTACCGGCGGAAAATGAGAAAGATTTAGATGATATTCCAGAGAGCGTAAAAGAAAACCTTACGTTTGTGCTTGCATCTCATTTAGACGAAGTATTGGAGCACGCATTAGTAGGAGTGAAACAATGAAAGTAACAAAAGCAGATATTGTAATTAGTGCCGTTAAACCGGAACAATATCCAGACAGTGATTTACCAGAAATTGCCTTAGCAGGTCGTTCTAATGTCGGGAAGTCTTCCTTTATTAATAAAATTTTAAATCGTAAAAAGTTAGTACGTATTTCTTCTAAACCAGGAAAAACGCAAACGCTGAACTTTTTCTTAATCAATGAAATGATGCATTTTGTTGACGTTCCAGGTTATGGATATGCGAAAGTATCTAAAACAGAGCGCGCGGCATGGGGCAGAATGATTGAGACTTACTTTACAACACGTACGCAATTAGACGCAGCTGTATTAGTAGTTGATTTACGTCACCAACCAACAAAAGATGACATTATGATGTATGATTTCTTAAAGCATTATGAAATCCCAACAATTATTATTGCAACGAAAGCCGATAAAATTCCGAAAGGGAAATGGCAAAAGCATTTAAAAGTTGTAAAAGAAACGCTTGCTGTTGAAATTGGCGATGAAATCGTTCTATTCTCTTCTGAAACAGGACTTGGAAAAGAAGAAGCATGGAAAGCAATTCATAAAATGACAAAAACAAAAAACGCGTGACGAATGTCGCGCGTTTTTTTTTATTTACTAAACTTTTAGCGTACGTTTAATGTAACTTCAATATTTCCTCTTGTTGCTTTAGAGTAAGGACATACACCGTGAGCGGCTTCTACAAGTTCTTGTGCTTCGGCATGAGAAACACCAGCAACATGTACGTCAAGTACAGCAGATAGTCCGAAACCACCATCTGTATCTTTACCGATAGAAACGTGTGCAGTCACTTCTGTACTTTCCACCTTCATACGTTTTGTACGAATTACAAGTTGTAATGCACTATCAAAGCAAGCTGCATAACCAGCTGCAAATAATTGTTCTGGATTTGTTGCTTCTCCGCCTGCGCCACCTAGTGCTTTTGGCATTTTTACATCAAGATTTAATATGCCATCATCTGAAACTACCTTACCGTTTCTTCCACCTGTTGCTGTTACTAAAGCAGTATATAATTTATCCATGTTTATTCCCCTTTTCTGTCATTAATTTTTTTCATTGTTTCAATTAATGTGTTTAATTGGATTAATAAAGAATGATATTCTTGCTCTGTAATGCCTAAATTTGTAGCCATCGTTGTTGGTAATGAACAAGCTATTTCTTTTAAATCTTTACCTTGTTTTGTTAATTCAATACAAACTTTTCGCTCGTCTTCTTTTGAACGAACACGTTGTACAAGTTTTAATGATTCCATACGTTTTAACATAGGTGTTAAAGTACCAGAATCTAAAAATAGACGTTCTCCAATTTCTTTTACTGTTAGTCCGTCTTGTTCCCAGAGTACGAGTAAAGTAATGTACTGGGGATACGTAATGCCCATTTCTTCTAAATAGGGGCGGTAAAAACGGGTAACCTCTCTAGAACAAGCGTAAATAGAAAAACAAAGTTGGTTATCTAGATGCAAAGGATTTTCTTTCATAGGCAACTCCTTGTATTTTTAAATTGTGCACAATTTAATTTTGTAAAATCAATATAACGAAAAAGAAATACAATGTCAAATGCATTGCATCGAGAAAGTGAGTACTATATTTTGGAACAATCATACATATTTTCCTTCATGATGAAAGAAGATAGAAAAGATGATGTTATAATTAATATGGAATAGTTTCCATCACTTGATTATGAGGACTTTTTTTGGTAACGTACAAATAGAGTTATTATTTTATAATTATTATAAAGTAGAAAGTTCTTTATTAATCTTACTGAAGCTCCTTTATTACATATGGAGAATAAATAAAAAATAATCAGTTGTTCACACGATTGTCAGATTCATAAGAGGAAAGTTGTATTATGATAGTATATAAAGTGATAAAACGGGTGAAGGGGGACATGCTGCGTGCATATTCTTGTTGTTAGTGTAAATTATCGAACAGCCCCTGTAGAATTTCGTGAGAAACTCACATTTCAGGCAGCAGAGCTAGAGCAAGCAATGACTATATTACAAAACCAAAAGAGCGTGCTAGAAAATGTCATTGTATCAACTTGTAATCGCACTGAGATTTACGCTGTTGTCGATCAATTACACACGGGACGGTATTACATTAAGAAGTTTTTAGCTGATTGGTTTCAGCTTGAAATAGAAGAAGTCGCACCATACTTGTCTATTTTTGAACAAGATGGCGCAATAGATCATTTATTCCGCGTAACATGCGGTTTGGATTCTATGGTTGTTGGAGAGACGCAAATTTTAGGTCAAATAAAAGATAGCTTTTTAGAAGCACAACAAGTAAAAGCGACAGGTACAATTTTTAATGAGTTGTTTAAGCAAGTGGTTACGTTAGCAAAACGTGCGCACTCAGAAACAACGATTGGTGAAAGTGCGATGTCTGTTAGTTATGCTGCTGTTGAGCTCGGAAAGAAAATATTTGGCGATTTAACAGATTGTCATGTACTTATTCTTGGTGCGGGTAAGATGGGTGAACTTGCACTGCAAAACTTATACGGAAGTGGAGCTCGTAAAGTAACGGTTATGAATAGGACGCTTACGAAAGCGGAAGTGATGGCTGAGAAATATATGGGACATGCAAAGCCTTTAAGTGAATTGCAATGTGCATTATTAGAAGCGGATATTTTAATTAGTTCAACGGGTGCATCAGAATATGTCATTACGAAAGAAATGATGACAAAAGTAGAGAGAATGCGCTCTGGTCGTCCGTTATTTATGGTTGATATTGCAGTACCACGTGATATTGATCCGGCGATTGATGAATTAGAAGGCTCTTTCTTATATGATATCGACGATCTGCAAGGTGTAGTTGAAGCAAACCGTGCTGAACGTTTAAAAGAAGCAGAGAAAATTCAATTTATGATTGAAGAAGAAATGGTTTTATTTAAAACGTGGTTAAGTACGCTAGGTGTTGTACCGTTAATATCAGCTCTTCGTGATAAAGCGCTAGCAATTCAAAGTGATACGATGGAAAGTCTTGAGCGAAAAATACCAAACCTTAGTGATCGTGAGAAAAAAGTAATTAGTAAACATACGAAAAGTATTATTAACCAATTGTTAAAAGACCCAATTTTAGTAGCTAAAGAATTAGCTGTTGAAGAGGGAGCTGGCGAAAAATTAGCTTTATTTGCGAAGATTTTTGATTTAGAAGTGGAAGAAGCGGGAAATACGGAAGAAGTAGAACATAAAAGAGCGTGGACACCATCCGTTCCATCTTTATAACTTGGAAGGATGATCGGATGAGTTTTTTAAATAACAGTATTATTTATCATATTGCAATTATTTTATATGCTTGTAGCATTAGTTTATATTTTATAGATTATTTCCAAAGTAACCGAAAGGCGAACCGCTTTGCTTTTTGGTTACTTTCGATTGTATGGGTTCTGCAGTCTATCTTTATGTTGCTTAGGGCTACAGATTCAGAAACGAATCCTATTTTAACTTTATTATCAGGGATTTATTTTTATGTTTGGTTATTGATTACGATGTCATTAGTCATTAATCGATTTATGCGTATTGACTTTTTAGTCTTTTTTACAAATGTTGTAGCATTTGGCGTAAGCGCTTTTTCTATTTTTACACCGCTCGGGAAGATGTCGCCAGTACTTGCAGAGCAATTAGTTTCAGAACTTGTATACGTGCATGTCGGTATGGCGATTATTTCTTATGCAACGTTTACTGTATCGTTTATTTTTTCTATTATGTATTTATTGCAATACCGACTATTAAAAAAGAAAAAGTGGAATGCGAGATTAAGAAGATTAGGAAATTTGCCGAAGCTTGAATCTATGTCTTACGGATTAAATTTATTTTCTGTTCCGTTTTTCTTATTAGCAATTATATTAGGATGCATATGGGGATATACAAAATTGGATAATTTCCATTGGTATGATACGAAAGTAATTGGGTCTTTTGTCGTTCTATTTGTATATTGCGTGGGCTTATATTTACGAGCAGCAGATGTGTTGCAAGGTAAGAAAATTGTGCAGTGGAATATCGGGGCATTTCTCGTAATGCTAGTTAACATTTTTCTATTAAGCAGTTTATCTAATTTCCACTTTTGGTATTTATAATGAGGAGAGAGAATTATGCGCAAAATTATTGTAGGTTCACGAAAGAGTAAACTAGCATTAACACAAACTAATTGGTTTATTGATCAATTAAAAGCGCTTGGTTTACCATATGAATTTGAAGTGAAAGAAATCGTCACAAAAGGTGATGTTATTTTAGATGTTACTCTTTCAAAAGTAGGCGGAAAAGGTTTATTTGTAAAGGAAATTGAACATGCGTTACTTACGAAAGAAATTGATATGGCTGTACATAGTATGAAAGATATGCCAGCTGTACTTCCAGATGGATTAACGATTGGTTGTACGCCAAAGCGCGTTGACCCTCGTGATGCTTTTATTTCTAAAAACGGAGAATCGTTTAAAGACTTAGCAGAAGGCGCGATCTTAGGAACGAGTAGTTTGAGACGCAGTGCACAACTACTAGCTGCGAGACCAGATTTACAAGTGAAATGGATTCGCGGGAATATCGATACACGCTTACGTAAGTTAAAAGATGAAGATTACGATGCAATTATTTTAGCGACAGCTGGATTACAGAGAATGGGCTGGGACGGAGAAGTTATTACAGAACATTTAGATGAAACGTTATGTGTACCAGCCGTAGGACAAGGTGCATTAGCGATTGAATGTCGTGAGGATGATACGGATTTACTTCAGTTGTTAGCGCATATTAATGATGCAGTAACAGAAAGAACAGTGGCTGCTGAACGAGTATTTCTTCATAAACTTGAAGGTGGATGCCAAGTTCCAATCGCTGGATATGCAACTCTTAAAGAAAATGATGCAATCGAATTAACAGCGCTTGTCGGTTCTATGGACGGTTCTGTTTTATTGAAAGAGATAGTAGTAGGTAATGATCCGAAGCAAGTTGGATTAGAGGCTGCGGACCGTTTAATTAAACAAGGAGCAAAAGAGCTCATCCTTGCTGCAAATAAGGAGCAACAATAAATATGAACGCTCTCGCTGGCAAAACAGTATTGATTACACGTGCCCAGCACCAAGCGAAACAAATGAGTGTAGCAGTGAAAGAAAGGAGCGGAATTCCATTGGAAATTCCGCTTTTGCGTATGGAAGGTACGTCTCATAGGCAAATTCAACATATAGCAGGGCAGCTACATTCGTATGACTGGGTTATTTTTACGAGTAAAAATGGTGTAGCTTTCTTTCTAGATAGTTTGAGAAAGAAGCTCCCCGGACCGATTAAAATTGCTGCAGTAGGCGTGAAAACAAAGTTAGAGTTAGAAAAAAGGGGCTATCAAGTAGAGTTTGTTCCCACTGCATTTGTTGCAGAAACATTTGCCGAAGAGTTTCTAAAAGAATTAAGTGGAAACGAGCGTATTTTATTTCCGAAAGGGAATTTAGCAAGAGATGTAATCCCGGTTAAACTTAGGGAGTTTGGTGTTTTTCTAGATGAGTTAATTGTATATGGTACGAAGGTGAATGTAGAGAAAAAACAAGAACTTATAACAGCATTGAAATTAGGGGAAGTAAATATTATTACATTTACGAGCCCTTCAACTGTTGATAGTTTTGTTCGTTTACTTGAGGGTACAAACTGGAGAGAATGGACGAAAAAATGTACAATTGCTTGTATAGGGCCTATTACGGAAAAAGAGGCGAACCTCTATTTTCCACATGTTATTGTGCCAAAAGAGTACACTGTAGAAGCATTACTACAATGCATTTGTGAATCTATAAAATAAAAGAATGGGGATAGAAATCTATGAATTCTTTACAATTTAATCGTCATCGTCGTTTAAGACAAAGCGGGGGCATGCGTGCGCTTGTACGTGAAACATTTTTACATACAGAAGATTTTATTTACCCTATTTTTGTATTAGAAGGAGAAAATACTCGTAATGAAGTTCCTTCTATGCCAGGCGTATATCAAATGTCTTTAGATTTATTGCAAGCTGAAATGCAAGAGGTCGTTGATTTAGGTATTCGTTCTGTTATTGTATTTGGTTTACCTGCTGAAAAGGACGAAGTTGGATCATCGGCATATTGTGAGCATGGAATTGTACAGCGTGCAATTAAGCAAATTAAAGATGAGTTCCCAGAGCTAGTAGTAGTTGCAGATACATGTTTATGTCAATTCACAAGCCATGGTCATTGCGGTGTTATTGAAGATGGCGTTATTTTAAATGATGAGTCTCTTGCAGCTCTTGCAAAAACAGCTGTAAGTCAAGCGAAAGCAGGGGCAGACATTATTGCACCATCTAACATGATGGACGGATTTGTAACAGCAATTCGCCATGCATTAGATGAAAATGGTTTCGCGCACGTACCAGTTATGTCGTACGCTGTGAAATATTCATCAGCATTTTACGGACCGTTCCGTGATGCAGCACATGGTGCACCGCAGTTTGGTGACCGTAAAACATATCAAATGGACCCAGCGAACCGTATGGAAGCATTCCGTGAAGCAGAATCAGATGTAATGGAAGGGGCCGACTTCTTAATTGTAAAGCCAGCTCTTTCTTATCTAGATATCGTTCGTGATGTGAAAAATAACTTTAACTTACCAGTCGTTGCTTATAACGTAAGTGGTGAATATTCGATGATTAAAGCAGCAGCACAAAATGGTTGGATTAATGAAAAAGAAGTTGTACTTGAGAAATTAATTAGCATGAAACGCGCAGGAGCAGACTTGATTATTACGTATCATGCAAAAGATGCAGCAAGATGGTTACAAGAAGGAGGCGCTAAATAATGAAAAAATTTGATAAGTCGATTGCGGCGTTTGAAGAGGCTCAAAATTTAATGCCTGGAGGCGTAAACAGCCCTGTTCGTGCTTTTAAGTCTGTTGGTATGAATCCGCTGTTTATGGAGCGCGGAAAAGGCTCTAAAGTATATGATATCGATGGGAATGAATACATCGATTACGTATTATCGTGGGGACCTTTAATTCATGGTCATGCGAATGATCGTGTTGTTGAGGCTTTAAAAGCTGTTGCTGAAAAAGGAACAAGCTTTGGTGCACCAACAGAAATTGAAAATAAATTAGCGCAGCTTGTTATCGAGCGTGTACCATCAATTGAGGTTGTGCGTATGGTTAACTCTGGAACAGAGGCGACAATGAGTGCACTACGTTTAGCTCGTGGTTACACTGGACGTAACAAAATTTTGAAATTCATTGGTTGTTATCACGGTCATGGTGATTCTTTATTGATTAAAGCAGGTTCGGGTGTAGCAACGCTAGGTTTACCAGATAGCCCTGGTGTACCAGAAGGTGTAGCGAAAAATACGATTACAGTAGCGTATAACGATTTAGAAAGTGTAAAATATGCTTTCGAACAATTCGGTGATGACATCGCTTGTATAATTGTAGAACCAGTGGCAGGGAATATGGGTGTTGTTCCCCCTCAACCAGGGTTTTTAGAAGGACTTCGTGAAGTGACAGAGCAAAACGGTGCACTACTTATTTTTGATGAAGTAATGACAGGATTCCGTGTTGCTTATAATTGTGGACAAGGTTACTACGGTGTAACTCCTGACTTAACTTGTTTAGGTAAAGTAATCGGTGGTGGCTTGCCGGTAGGAGCATACGGTGGGAAGGCAGAGATTATGCGTCAAGTTGCGCCAAGCGGACCGATTTACCAAGCTGGAACATTATCGGGTAATCCACTTGCAATGACAGCAGGTTATGAAACGTTAGTGCAGTTAACGCCAGAATCATATTTGGAATTTGAGCGTAAAGCAGAAATGTTAGAGGCTGGACTACGTAAGGCAGCTGAAAAGCATAATATACCGCATCATATTAATCGTGCAGGTTCTATGATTGGTATTTTCTTTACAGATGAGCACGTTATTAATTATGATGCAGCAAAATCTTCAAACTTAGAATTCTTTGCAGCTTACTATCGTGAAATGGTAGAACAAGGTGTATTTTTACCACCTTCTCAATTTGAAGGTTTATTCTTATCGACAGCACATAGTGATGCAGATATTGAGGCGACAATTGCGGCGGCCGAAATTGCAATGTCAAAATTAAAAGCATAATTTCTTAGAGAAAATCGCTTTCCATTAGGGGAGCGATTTTTTTTATTCATAAAGTAGCCTTAGGGAACATAAATCTGTAATGACATATAGTTTGGGAGGGGGAAAAGAAGTGGCAACAGATCATTCATTACGATTTTCATTAAAAGAATCTGTTTGGTTCCAGAAGGGACAGGAAGTCGAAGAACTTTTGTCAATTTCGTTAGATCCAGACGTTGAGATAGAGGAGCTCGATCATGAAGTTATCGTGAGGGGGCAATTAGATTTAACGGGAGAGTACGTTGCAAGGCAAGATGATTCAGCTTATTCATTAAGAGAGCTATCACCAGCAAAGGCAATTGATTATGTAGAAACAAGGGCAGACGGGGTTAATGAGCTTGTCCATTCCTTTCCGCTCGAAATATCAATTCCAAGAAATCGAGTGAAAGTAATTGAAGAATTATATGTATCAATCGAGGAATTTGATTATGAATTAAAGGAAAATGGTTGCTTACAACTATTAGCGGATATATCTATTACAGGTTTATGTGACGAAGAAAGAACCGAGGATGAAGAGGAAGAGACGGTGTATGCCGAGTTGGAAGCTGATTCAGCTGAAGAGGATGAAAGTAGACCTGCGCCGCACGAAGAGGTACCAGCCTATAAAGAATCAGATGGATGGGAAGATTATGCATTTGAGCCGTTTCAGTTAGAAGAAAGAAAAGAGCAAGAAATAGAAGAAGAGGAATTAGAAGAACATGAACTTGTGGAGCGTGAAGAGGAGCAAGAAAAGACGCCACAATTTGAATTATTCGGGCGGAAAAATTTCAAGAAAGAAAAAGCGAAAAAGCAGGAAGAGCCAGAGGAAGAAGCATATTCACAGCGAGATGAAAATGCACTTTATTTAACGAAATTATTTACGAAAGAACCAGAAGAAGAATTTACGAAGTTAAGAATGTACTTCGTACAAGAAGGAGATACAATTGAATCGGTTGCAGAACGTTATGAAACGACTGTACAAAGCTTATATCGTGTAAATCAATCAGAAGATATATATTTAACTACAGGGCAAATTATATATATTCCTGTTTCAAAAGCAACAGTGAAATAAGTGAGTGAGTTTTTTCACTCACCTCTTTTCTTTTCCTAGAAGCTATGTTTTGAATAAGAAAGGGTTATTCGTATGGATATTGAATTACGAAATCGCTATGAACCCATTGTGAGGCAATATAGATTGGACACTCAGCATATGGAAGAGCACGGAAGTGTAATGAAAATTTATACGAATCAAGGTCCGTATGCGTTAAAGAAAATACAAGATAGAAAATTAGAGCGGAATAATTTTTTACACCATATTCAATATTTGAAGGAGAAAGGTTTTTCGAATTATGTACCTATCTATCACACGACGGACGGGAATTATGTTTTAAGTGATGGGGCGTATAGCTATTATTTAATGCCTTGGTTAGAACGTGCGGAAGGAAACGGCGAAGATAATGATCAATACCATAAGATGTTTCAAACGCTCGGGACGTTGCATCAAAAAACGGTGAAAGAGGAGACTTATACAGAAGAAGATTTAGAAAAACATTATACAAATATATCCGACCGTTGGGAAAATGATGGCGAGATATTAGAAGAGTTTCTCATAGAATCTGAAGCGAAGTGGTATATGTCTCCATTTGAATTACAATATTGTACGTATTATCACCACGTTATGAGAGCACGTGAGTTCGCAACGAAACAATTAAGTGAATGGCATGATGCAATGAAAGAAAAGGAAAAAACACGTACTACTTTCGTTCATGGAAATGTATCACTTAATCACTTTTTATTTGATTATGAACGAAACGGTTATTTTATTAGTTTAGAAAAGTCTCAGTTTGCTACACCGGTACAGGATATCGTCGGCTTTTATTCAAGGTCTTTGAACACATATCCAATTGCGCGGAGCGACCGCTTTGAATGGTATCAAATGTATCAAAAAAATTTCCCATTTACGAAAGAGGAGCAGCTTCTTATGTTTGCGTATATGACGTACCCGTCGCATTTTATTCGGCAAATTCAGTCGTATACGAAAAGAAGAAAGAGTCGTAATGAAGAAAATGAGCTTCGCGGGGTGAAAATTCTGCAGCAATCGCATTGGCTGATTAGTAATACAGAATATTTCCTTTCGCAATTACAAGCTGCCCAGCAAGGGAACGGATAAAGAAAATAAGTAGGGAGAACCCTGCTTATCTTTTTTTTATTAGTTCCATAAAGAGATAAAAGCCGTAGTTTCAAATTTATCTTGACGAATAAGGTTTCGTTTTTTACACTATTGTATATAATAATTAACAATCACATAAATGCATTGAAGGGGAAGAGTATAACATGAAACGTCTTCAGAGAGGGGAACCATTGGCTGGGAGGTTCTCTAGATAGTTATGTTAGAAGGTAGCCCTGGAGCATCTTTTCTGAACGGAATGATTCTTATTAGGAAAAGACGGATTTGTCCGTTATCAAATTAAGAGTATAAGCAAATTCTGAATTTGTTTGTAAATAAAGGTGGTACCGCGATGTCCCTCGTCCTTTTTTGGATGAGGGGCATTTTTTATTTTAAGGAGGGAAAATAATGTCAAACACGGAAAATAATTTACCAACTAAATATGATCATATGTCCGTTGAAGAAGGCCTTTACAAGTGGTGGCTTGAAGGCAAATATTTCGAAGCAACAGGAGATGAGAAGAAACAACCATATACAATTGTAATTCCACCTCCGAACGTAACTGGTAAGTTACACTTAGGTCACGCTTGGGATACGACGCTTCAAGATATTTTAACTCGTACAAAGCGTATGCAAGGTTACGATGTATTATGGCTTCCAGGAATGGACCATGCTGGTATCGCAACGCAAGCGAAAGTAGAAGGGAAACTTCGTGAAGAAGGTATTTCACGTTACGATCTTGGTCGTGAGAAATTCCTTGAAAAAGCTTGGGAATGGAAAGAAGAATACGCTTCTCACATTCGTCAACAATGGGGGAAAGTTGGTTTAGGACTAGACTATTCTCGTGAACGCTTCACATTAGACGAAGGTTTATCTAACGCTGTTAATAAAGTATTCGTTCAATTATATGAAAAAGGCTTAATTTACCGCGGTGAGTATATCATCAACTGGGATCCAGCAACACGCACAGCTCTTTCTGATATTGAAGTAATTCATAAAGAAGTTCAAGGTGCATTCTACCATATGAACTATCCGTTAACAGACGGTTCTGGTCACATTCGCCTTGCAACTACTCGTCCAGAAACAATGCTTGGTGATACAGCGGTAGCAGTTCATCCAGAAGATGATCGCTACAAACATTTAATCGGAAAAACAGTTACACTTCCAATCGTAGGCCGAGAGATTCCGATTATTGCTGATGAATACGTAGAAAAAGACTTCGGAACAGGCGTTGTGAAAATTACACCAGCTCATGACCCGAATGACTTTGAAGTAGGTAACCGTCATGACTTACCACGTATTTTAGTAATGAACGAAGATGGAACGATGAACGAAAAAGCTGGTAAGTATAACGGTATGGATCGTTTCGAATGCCGTAAAGAGTTAGTGAAAGACTTACAAGAAGCTGGCGTATTAGTAGAAATCGAGCCTCATATGCACTCAGTAGGTCATAGTGAGCGTAGCGGTGCAGTTGTTGAGCCTTATTTATCAACACAATGGTTCGTAAAAATGGCTCCACTTGCAGAAAAAGCGGTAGAACTTCAACAAAAAGAAGAAGAAAAAGTAACGTTCGTACCAGAGCGTTTTGAAAACACATACTTACGCTGGATGGAAAACATTCATGACTGGTGTATTTCTCGTCAATTATGGTGGGGACACCGCATTCCAGCTTGGTATCATAAAGAAACTGGTGAAGTATACGTAGGTACAGAAGCGCCAGCAGATCTTGAAAACTGGAATCAAGATAATGACGTGCTTGATACATGGTTCAGTTCAGCATTATGGCCATTCTCAACACTTGGCTGGCCGAATGAAGATGCAGCAGACTTTAAAAAGTTCTATTCAACAGATGCTTTAGTAACTGGTTATGACATCATCTTTTTCTGGGTATCTCGTATGATTTTCCAAGGTTTAGAGTTTACAGGAGAGCGTCCATTTAAAGATGTATTAATTCACGGTTTAGTTCGTGATGAGCAAGGACGTAAAATGAGTAAATCTCTTGGTAACGGTATTGATCCGATGGATGTTATCGAGAAGTACGGTGCAGATGCGATGCGTTACTTCTTATCAACAGGAAGTGCACCAGGTCAAGATTTACGTTTCAGCATGGAAAAAGTAGAATCTACTTGGAACTTCATTAATAAAATTTGGAACGCATCACGTTTCGTATTAATGAACATGGATGACATGAAGTATGAAGAAATCGATTTAACTGGTGAAAAATCAGTTGCAGATAAGTGGATTTTAACTCGCTTAAACGAAACAATCGAAAGTGTAACACGTAACATGGATAAATATGAGTTCGGTGAAGCTGGTCGTTCATTATACAACTTCATTTGGGATGATTTCTGTGACTGGTACATTGAGATGGCGAAACTTCCACTATACGGTGAAGATGAAGCAGCTAAGAAAACAACTCGTTCGATTTTAGCTTACGTATTAGACCAAACAATGCGTCTATTACATCCATTCATGCCATTTGTAACAGAGAAAATTTGGCAGCATTTACCGCATGAAGGCGAGTCTATTACAGTAGCAGCATGGCCAACAGTTCGCGAAGATTTACAAGATAAAGAAGCGGCAGCAGAAATGCACCTTCTAGTTGATATCATTCGCTCTGTTCGTAACATCCGTGCGGAAGTAAATACGCCAATGAGCAAAAAAGTTCAAATGCAAATTAAAGCAAAAGACGAGGCAGTACTAGCCCAGCTTACGAAAAACAGCTCTTACATTGAGCGTTTCTGTAACCCAAGTGAACTAACAATTAAGATTGATTTACAAGCGCCAGAAAAAGCGATGACTGCAATCGTATCAGGTGCAGAGTTATTCTTACCGTTAGCTGATCTTATCAATCTTGATGAAGAGAAAGCGCGTCTTGAAAAAGAACTTGAGAAGTTTGGTAAAGAAGTAGAACGTGTACAGAAGAAACTTTCAAACCAAGGATTCGTAGCGAAAGCTCCTGCAGAAGTTATTGACGGAGAGCGTGCGAAAGAGCAAGATTATCTAGAAAAACGCGAAGCGGTTCGTCAACGTCTAGCTGATCTTGAGAAATAAAAATGTTTTTCAGAGACTCACTATATTGGTGAGTCTCTTTTCTTTGCGTATAATAGGAGTATGAAGGTTGTCTTTTGAAAGGGGAATAACACACGTGATACATACATACGAAGAAGCGATAAACTGGATTCATAGCCGATTGAAATTTGGGATAAAACCAGGGCTAGAAAGAATGCAATGGATGTTAGAAGAACTCGGAAATCCAGAGCGTCATATAAAATGTGTTCATCTAGCCGGCACAAATGGAAAAGGTTCAACTTTAACATACATGCGCTACATGTTAGAAGGTGCGAAATATAAAGTAGGATCGTTTACATCGCCTTACATAGAAACATTCAATGAACGTATTAGTGTAAACGGAATACCGATTGCAGATGAAGAGATTGCGGAACTTGTAAATAGGGTAAAGCCAGTCGTTGAAAAATTAGATGAGACGGACTTAGGAGAAGCGACTGAGTTTGAAATCATTACAGTAATGGCAATTTATTATTTCGGTAAAGTTAATTTCTGTGATGTTGTTTTATTTGAAACGGGGCTTGGGGGAAGATTTGATTCTACAAATGTTATTCATCCGGTTCTCACGATTATTACGAATATCGGCCACGATCATATGCATATTTTAGGCAATACACTAGGAGAAATTGCATATGAAAAGGCAGGGATTATTAAGTCTGGTGTTCCAGTTATTACTGGTGTGAAAAATGAAGAAGCATTGCAAGTAATTCAAAAGGTTGCTAAGGAAAACCATGCAAGCTTATATGAACTTGGAAAACAGTTTACAATACTACATAAACATTCTAATAAAGATGGGGAACATTTTGATTTTGATTGTCCATTTGCCTCGTTTGAAAATGTTCGAATTTCAATGAAAGGTATTCATCAAGTAGGCAATGCAGCGCTAGCGCTTATGGCAGTAATGTATTTAAAAACATATTTATCATTTTTAATTAATGAAGAGGAGATGAAAGCTGGCTTACAAGAAGCCTACTGGATTGGTCGATTTGAAAAGTTACAAAGTAATCCAGATATTATAATAGATGGTGCTCATAATCCAGAAGGCATTGAAAGTCTTGTAAAAACAGTAGAGGCACATTATAAAAAGAAGAATGTAATAGTTTTATTTACTGCTCTTGGTGACAAACAGTTACATAACATGGTAGGGCAATTAGAAAAAGTTGCTGATGAAATAATATTTACGACGTTTGCCTTTGATCGTGCCATTTCTGCTGACAAGCTTGCATCGTATTCGCAACAAGAGTCAAAATTAGTTTTTGAAGATTGGAAAGAGGCAATTGATACAAAGGCTGACATGATAGGAGAACATGATGTTTTTATCATAACAGGTTCTTTGTATTTCATTTCCGAAGTTAGAAAATATATTCGCGAGAAAAACTAGATAGTCTTTGCTATCTAGTTTTTTGTTCTACAAATGAAGTCAAATGCATACATATAAGATAATAATATAGGGTTATTTGACGAATTCCTCTGACAAATATCTCGTTTTTTTGTGGAATGAATATGATATGATGCGGACAATGACAAGAGGTGAGGTGTGAGTGTATGGACAAGCAATCACGAACGATCTCGGTGAAAGTAAATGGAACAGAAGCGAAGTATGAGGAAAAAAAGAAGGATGAGTTTGACTGGATGATAGCAGAAAGTGAGAGACCGAAAAATGTCGTTCCGTTTCAAAAAGCGAAATCAGTATCTATGGAAAAATATCGAAAGAAGTGGAGCAATACAATAATCGCAATCGTTGCAACTGCAATAATTATCGGTACTGCATTTGGGATGGGTATGATTCATTTATTAACTGGACAAGGGACGACAGGAGAAGGTAAGGTAACGGCTTCGAAGCAGACAGGTAATGAGGAACAAAAGGTGGGTGGAACGGCAGAACAAACACCAACACCGAAAGAGGAAAAACCAAAAGAACAGGTAGGAACGTCATTAGAACCAATGAAACTATTTTTCGTTCAAGGAGGGCTTTATTCCTCTGAAGAAAAAGGACAGGCTGCTATTGAAGAGTGGAAAAGTAATGGGGGCGTGGCTACTTTGAAACCGAGTGGTGATAAGTATGCGTTAGTTGTTGCTATTACGAGCGATGAACAGGCTGTTAATCAATTAATAGATCAGTATAAGCAAGATGGTGTTTCAGTTTTGAAAAAAAATTGGGATATTACAGATAAAGCATTGCTCAAAAATGATAAAGAAGTAGGAATGTTTTTAGCGAAAGTGCAGCCATTATATACTCATTTAGCAAAATATGTGTCCAGCGTACAAACTAGTGGGAAAAGTAATCCAAAAGATATAGAAGCGATTCAAAAAGAGTGGAAAGCTATGGAAAAGGAAGGGAAGAGTATGAAGCGTGAAGATGCGAAGAAGCTTTATACGTATACGTCAATAGCGGTGCAAACGATTAAGGAAGGGAAGAGCGATAAGGAATCTGTAGCTAAATTAAATCAAGTTATTATTGATGGTATACTTTCGTATGAAAAAATGGTTTCACAAAAAGTGAAATAATAGGATAATGAAATGACGAAGAAAGAAGTACATATACTTCTTTCTTTTCTTTTGAATTTAGAACAAAGTGCTTTCTGTATGGGCAGCATATAATCGTATTTAAAAAGAACTATTATTTTGTTTAGAGAAAATGATATTTCTAGAATTTGTGGGGAAACTATTCCTTTGATACGATTGATTTGAATTATTCTGCTTCATGTGAGAAGGGAAGGAGAAAATATGAGGAAAATTATTTTAGCTTCAGGGTCACCTAGGAGGAAGGAACTGCTTGAATTAGCAGATGTGCCATTTGACATCGTTGTTAGTGAAGTAGAAGAGAAGATTGGTGCATATTCATCACCTTCTGATATTGTCATGTCGCTTGCTTTGCAAAAAGCATCTGCTGTGGCAGAAAACCATAGTAATCAAGTTGTACTAGGTGCAGATACAATTGTTACATATGATTCGCGTATTCTTGGAAAGCCGTCTAATGGGGCTGAGGCGAAAGAAATGCTACAATTATTATCAGGGAAAACACACGAAGTATACACAGGTGTTGCAATTATATCGAAAGAAAAAACTGTAACTTTTTATGAACGTACAGAAGTAACATTTTGGGGATTAACAGAAGAAGAAATAGACGTATACGTTGCATCGAAGGAACCACTTGATAAGGCAGGAAGCTATGGAATTCAAGGTAAAGGGTCTATTTTTGTTCAACATATTCAAGGGGACTACTACAGTGTAGTTGGCTTGCCAATTGCACGTCTTGTCCGTGAATTAAAACAGTTTGATAGCGATGTAACCCATGTGTAAAATTGCATGGGGTTTTCTTTAGGAGAAATCGTAAAAAAAGGGGTGGAGAGATGAACGGTATTCGTGATGTTGTGAGAGAAGAACAGCCACGGGAGCGTTTATTGTTAGAAGGAGCAGGAAGTTTATCGAATCGAGAACTTCTTGCAGTTTTACTCAGAACGGGTTCTAAAGAAGAAACGGTGTTAACGTTATCAGATAATATTCTACATCATTTTGACGGCTTACGAATGTTAAAGGATGCAACGTTAGAAGAGATGATGAGCATTTATGGTGTTGGGATTGCAAAGGCGTCGCAGCTTATGGCTGCTTTTGAATTAGGTAGAAGAATGGTACGTTTAGAATATCAAAATAGATATAGTATTCGAAGTCCAGAAGATTGTGCGAGTTATATGATGGAAGAGATGCGTTTTTTGCAACAGGAGCATTTTGTTTGTTTATATTTGAATACGAAAAATCAAGTTATACATAGGCAAACTATTTTTATTGGAAGTTTAAATACGTCGATTGTGCACCCAAGGGAAGTTTTTAAAGAAGCGTTCCGTCGGGCAGCAGCCTCTATTATATGTCTTCATAACCATCCCTCAGGAGATCCGGCGCCGAGCCGTGAAGATATTGAAGTTACAAAACGATTAGTAGAATGTGGTCGAATTATCGGAATTGAAGTACTTGATCATATCATAATAGGTGACCATAAATTCGTGAGTTTAAAGGAAAAAGGTCATATTTAAGACTATTCTTTTTACTTATTTTGTTTTATAATGTGATTTATGAGTTTTTTGTAGAAAATTATCTACAAAAAGGATGCAGATATAAAAAAACGTACTGTTTTTATAAATATAAAGTAAGAAAAATGAGTCCGTGAAAATAAGAAGGGAAGATAAATGATATGTTTGGATTTGGTGGATTTACTCGCGATCTTGGAATAGACTTAGGAACGGCGAACACGCTTGTATATGTGAAAGGGAAAGGTGTAGTTTTACGTGAACCTTCAGTAGTAGCATTACAAACTGATACGAAACAAATCGTTGCGGTAGGTAGCGATGCAAAACAAATGATTGGTCGTACACCAGGAAATGTAGTGGCACTTCGCCCTATGAAAGATGGTGTAATTGCTGATTACGAAACAACAGCAATAATGATGAAATACTACATTCAACAAGCTCAAAAATCAAATGGATTCTTCTCACGTAAACCATATGTAATGGTATGTGTACCATCTGGTATTACAGCTGTAGAAAGACGTGCAGTAATCGATGCGACTCGTCAAGCTGGTGCTCGTGATGCTTATCCAATCGAAGAGCCATTTGCAGCAGCAATTGGCGCAAACTTACCTGTTTGGGAGCCGACTGGTAGTATGGTTGTTGATATCGGTGGTGGTACAACAGAAGTTGCAATTATTTCTTTAGGTGGTATCGTAACAAGTCAATCAGTTCGTGTTGCTGGTGATGATATGGACGATTCAATCATTCAGTACATTAAGAAAAGCTACAACTTAATGATTGGTGAAAGAACAGCAGAAGCACTAAAATTAGAAATCGGTTCTGCAGGCGAGCCAGAAGGTATTGAGCCTATGGAAATTCGCGGTCGTGATTTAGTAAGTGGTTTACCTAAAACAGTACTAATTCAACCAGAAGAAATTGCAGATGCATTAAAAGATACAGTAGATGCAATTGTAGAATCAGTTAAAAATACGTTAGAAAAAACTCCACCTGAATTAGCAGCGGATATTATGGACCGCGGTATCGTATTAACGGGTGGCGGGGCATTACTACGTAACTTAGATAAAGTTATTAGTGAAGAAACAAATATGCCAGTTCTTGTTGCAGAGGATCCATTAGATTGCGTAGCAATTGGAACGGGTAAAGCATTAGACAATATCGACCTTTTCAAAACTGCTGCTCGATAATATTGCAAAATAAAAATCAATGAAATTAAGAGGGTGTGAACGTGCCACAGTTTTTCTTAAACAAAAGATTAATTGTTTTGTTAGTTAGTATTATTCTTCTCGTGGCATTGATTGGAATCTCATTGAAAGAACGGAACAGTTTATCATGGCCAGAGCAGTTTATAAAAGATACTGTCGGTGTTGTAGAACGTGTATTCCAAAAGCCAGCGAATTATGTTGCCGGATTCTTCGAGAACGTAGAAGATGTAAAGCGCACGTATGAAGAGAATAAAAAGCTGAAAGCAAAATTAGATTCTACCGCAGATTTATCTGCAGTAGTGAAAAATTTAGACGATGAGAATAAAAAACTACGAGAATTAACTGGTAAAGAAAAGTCCCGTGGTGATTATACGGAAGTACAAGCTAGTGTGGTTTCTCGTAATCCCGATAAATGGTACGATTTAGTTGGAATTGATAAAGGAGCACAGCAAGGGATCAAAAAAGATATGGCTGTTGTAACTCCGAAAGGTTTAGTTGGACGCGTAAAAAGTGTATCTCAGTTTACATCTTCAGTAGAGTTGTTAAGTTCGATGAGCCGAACAAACCGTGTTTCTGCTATTGTACAAGGACAAGAAAATATCTTTGGATTAATTGAAGGTTACGATAAAGAAAAACAACTACTTCTTTTCACAAAGATTAGCTCTGATGCAAAAGTAGAAAAAGATCAACTAGTTGTAACATCTGGACTTGGTGATATCTTCCCAAAAGGTCTTGCGATTGGGAAAATTGTTGATGTTCAGCCAGATCCATACGGTTTAACAAAAACAGCTTATGTAAAACCATCCGCTGATTTGAATGATGTAGAGCATATTATAGTTGCAAAACGTGATATGCCTACAGCGCCGTTAGAATAGGAGGGAGAGAAGAGATGATGACGATTTTAAAAAGAGCAGCTCTTCCTCTTTTGCTCCTTTTTGTTTTTTTATTTGAAAATATGTTCTCTACTGTTGTTCCAACAGACGTCTTTTGGAAAGGCAGTATAGCAGCACCGCATTTCTTTATAATTGTGTTATGTTTTATTACAGTGTACTATAGTCCGGTTCAAGGGATTTACTACGGACTATTATTTGGTTTCTTATTTGATACCGTATACACGGAACTTGTCGGTATATATATATTTGCTTATCCGATTTTAGCTTATTTAGTTTATAGTGTGATGAAAGTATTACAATTGAATTTATTTATTGTCGCTTCTATCGTACTGGCTGGCATTGCAGCATTAGAGTATTATGTGTATGGATTTTTAACTTTGTTAGGACGTACTCACATGTCAGCATCTGTCTTTTTCACAGATCGTCTCCTTGCTACTTTATTGCTAAATGGAATTTTCTTATTAATAGTTTGTTTCCCACTGAGACGATATTTAGTGCGTCTTTCAAAAGCGATAGAAGAAAAAGAAAAAAGGATTTTCTAATTTTATGTCGAATTGAATCGGTGGGGTGAACTTTAGTGGAAGAAAAAAAGCAACAAAATGTAACGATAAAAGGGACAAAAGATGGAATAACACTTCATTTAGATGATTGCTGTTCATTCTCTGAGCTACTAAAAGAATTGGATGAAAAGCTTTCTACACATTACTATGAGAGTGACGGACGTTCTTTAATTGAAGTGCGTGTTAAAGTAGGAAATCGCTATTTAACAGAAGTACAACAAGAAGAGATTCGTACGTTAATTCGCAATAAGAAGAACCTTGTTGTAGAATCAATCGAAAGTGATGTTATAACAAAAGCAGAAGCAATAGCTTGGAAAGAAGAAACAGAAATTGTCCCTATTTCCAAAATTGTTCGCTCTGGACAAGTGTTACATGTAAAAGGCAATTTATTATTAATTGGAGATGTTAATCCAGGCGGAACGGTTATCGCTGGGGGGAATATTTTTGTCTTGGGATCATTAAGAGGAATTGCACATGCGGGGTATGATGGAGATTCAGAAGCTGTTATTGCTGCATCTATTATGAACCCTATGCAACTCCGAATTAGTGATGTGACAATGCGGGCTCCGGAAGAGAAAGAAGACGGAGCAGAGGCGGCAGAATGTGCGTACATTAATGAGAATAATCACATTGTTGTCGATCGCCTGCAACTTCTCACTCATCTTAGACCTAATTTAACAAAGTTAGAAAGGGGAATTGTATAGCTGTGGGAGAGGCAATAGTAATTACATCTGGAAAAGGCGGAGTAGGTAAAACTACAACGTCTGCGAACATTGGTACAGCCCTTGCGTTATCTGGAAAAAAAGTGTGTTTAATTGATACAGATATCGGTTTACGCAATTTAGACGTAGTAATGGGGCTAGAAAATCGTATTGTATTTGATCTTGTTGATGTCGTTGAAGGGCGTTGTCGTTTACCTCAGGCTCTTATTAAAGATAAGCGTTTTGATGATCTTTATTTATTACCTGCAGCACAAACGAGCGATAAATCGGCGGTAACACCTGAACAAATGGATGAATTAATACAAGTATTACGTCAAGATTATGATTACATATTAATTGATTGTCCTGCGGGGATTGAGCAGGGGTTTAAAAATGCAGTAGCAGGTGCGGATAAAGCAATCGTTGTAACAACACCAGAAGTATCCTCAATGCGTGATGCGGATCGTATTATCGGGCTTTTAGAGAAAGAGGATATTGAACCACCGAAACTTGTCATTAACCGTGTGCGTAGTCATATGCTTCATGAACAGGATATGTTAGACGTTGATGAAATCGTACGTACACTGTCAATCGAGCTTCTTGGAGTTGTCGAGGATGATGATGAAGTTATTCGTGCTACGAATACAGGTGAACCTGTAGCGCTGCAACCTAGTGGGAAAGCAGCAATAGCTTATCGTAATATTGCAAGACGCTTGTTAGGTGAGAATGTACCATTACAAGCATTTGAACAAGAAAAAGTATCGGTATTTACAAAGATGAAAAATTTCTTTGGAATCCGTTAAAAGCACTTCGCATAAATGCGGAGTGCTTTCTTTTTTCTTCGCATGAATATCTTCCTTCTATAACTCATACATATGTACAAACTGTATATAACTGTTTCTATTTGAATAAGGCTAACGAAAGAAAGGAGACAGTATGAAGAATAGACGTGTGGAAGAAATTAAAAAGCGGATTGCGAAAAGGAAAGCAGAGCAAGAATTGCTAGAAGAAGAGCGGTATTTTGCGGGGGGAGATTTTGATAGCGAAACGGTCTTTATTGAAGAGGGGGAGAAGGAAATTCATCCTCTATTTCGAAAAGAAGTTTTTCTCTTCAAAGTTTTGCTATCAGCAATATTAGTTCTTTCGGTTGCTATTTTATTTAAGAACGCACCTTCTTCTTTTGATGGTACTAGAGCTGTTACAGAAAAAGTTATGCAAGAAGAATTTCAATTTGCTACTATATCGAAATGGTATGAAAATCAGTTTGGAAAACCTCTCGTGTTCTTTTCTCCAAATGAGAAAAAAGAAGAGGCTATTCAGCAAAAGGATTATGCGATTCCTGCCTCTGGAAAGGTGATGCAAGGATTTCAAAAAAACGGCCAGGGTGTATTTGTTCAAACGGCTACAAATGCAACGGTGGAGTCAGTAAATGAAGGTATAGTTGTTTTTGCGGGCAAGAAAGAGGAACTTGGAAATACAGTTCAAATTCAGCACGCTGATGGCACGGAGTCATGGTATGCAAATTTAAATGATATGTCAGTAAAATTATATGATTACGTTTCAAAGAAACAAAAAATTGGAATAGTGAGTAATGATGAAAATAATAAAAATGGAAAATTTTATTTTGCAATAAAAAAGAATGAAAAATTTATTGATCCAATTCAGGTGATTTCATTTGATTAAATATAGGGATGTTTTCACGAAAATTTCTGTGCATCCGTTGTTTTGGGTTATTATTGTCATTGGTATTTTTACAGCACGTTTTAAAGAGTTACTATTACTATTTTGTATCGTTTTAGTTCATGAACTTGGGCATGCATTTGCCGCAGCATATTATAATTGGCGTATTAAACAAATTCAGCTTTTGCCGTTTGGTGGCGTAGTTGAGATAGAAGAACATGGGAACAAATCGTTAAAAGAAGAATTAATTGTCGTTATGGCGGGGCCAATTCAGCATATATGGATGATTGCGGTCGCTTACATTTTGTATAAAGCGGGCTGGGTAACTGACGATTTGTACCATTTCTTTGTATGGAATAATGTCATTATTTTAGGGTTTAATTTATTGCCTATTTGGCCACTTGATGGTGGAAAAGTATTATTTAATGTATTATCATATCGTTTTCCCTATTTACAAGCACATGAAAAGATGATGAAATTGTCATGTGTTTTTTTTAGTGTAATATTAGGATGGCAGTTACTTTGGAATAGTAATAACATTATGATGTGGGTATTACTCGTTTTTCTAGCGATTTCTTTATATCAAGAATGGAAACAAAGACGGTACGCATTTATGCGTTTTTTATTAGAGCGTTATTATGGGAATAAAAGAGATATTGAAAAAATAGCACCTATTGAGGTGAAAACGGAAGATCATTTATATACGATTTTCACAAAATTTCGCAGAGGATATAAACACTCTATTATCGTCCATGGAAAATATAAAGAGCATTATACATTGGACGAAAATGAATTGTTGTATGCGTATTTTGCTGAAAAACGAACAACCTCATCTGTTGAAGAATTAATTGGTTAGTGTTGACGACGACACTAACCTTTTATATTGTAAGGAAAAGAAATGAAAAGTGAGGAAAGAATTTTGAAGACGTTATATATTAACTACACTGGTTCGGAAAAGCGTGTTGCGATAGAAGAGAAGCAAAAAGTTGTCGAGCTTTTATGGAAACGGAATGAAGAGCAGGAGATTGTCGGACATATTTATGTTGGGCGTATCGTAAGAACAATTGCTGGAATGAACGCAGCCTTTGTAAATATCGGATTAGAAAAACATGCATATCTTTCATTTGATGATGTACCATCTTCATATCGCATACATGAAGGACAGGCGATACTTGTACAAGTTGTGAAAGAGGCAATTGATACGAAGGGGCCAAAATTAACGGCGAAGATAGAATTTACCGGAAAATATGTCGTTTACATGCCCTATGATGACATGCGCGCTGTTTCTCGAAAAATAAAAAATAATAAAAGAAGACAACAGTTACTGGGAATTGAAGTAGAAGGAACAGGTGGATACATTTTCCGTTCTGCTTCTGAAAAAGGAACAATCGATGAAATACAAGCTGAAATGCAAGGGTTGCAGCAGTTATATGAAGAGTTAAAAAGAAAAGAAGATCAAGGGAAGGCGCCCTTACTACTTCATCAACCAGCGACGTTTTTAGATCGTGTATTTCAGGAGAACCCAATTGAAACAATTGAAAAAATAGTTGTAGATACGAGAAGTATAGTAAAAGAATTAGAAGAAAAAGTAGGGAAAGAAAGAGTATCCTTTTATAATGAAAAATCTTCGATGTTTAACCATTTTGGAATAGATCGTGAAATCGAGAAAGCACTTCAAAAAATTGTGTGGCTACCAAATGGTGCCTATCTAATTGTAGAACAAATGGAGACGATGACTGTAATTGATGTGAATACAGGTAAATTTACTGGAAAACAAAATTTACAAGATACCGTATTTCACACAAATGAAATGGCTGCTGAAGAGATTGCTCGTCAATTAAGACTTCGTGATATTGGCGGGATGATATTAATTGATTTTATTAATATGAAAAGACGGGAAGATAAAGAGAAGGTAAGAGAGCGTTTAATGATAGCTTTACAAGATGATCGCACATATACAAGAGTGCTTGGGTTTACAGAGTTAGGTATTTTAGAGATGACGCGTAAGCGCAAGAAACATTCGTTACGTGACGTATTATTAGAAGAGTGTGCGCCTTGTAAAGCGACAGGTTACGTTATATCTAATGAAACAATTGCGTATGAGCTAGAGAGAGAGCTTATTACTTATGGTAATATAGAGGATGAAGCTGTATTGATTGGTGCTTCAAAAAAAGTACAAAAACATTTTTCACAAAAAGAATTACAAAAAAATATTCCATTTGAAATTTATTTCAAAGATGATATTATCGAAAAGTACGCTATTATCCGTTTTGGAAGTAAGAAAGAAATTGTAGAACGGAAAAAATAGTTAGCAGAACATTCATTGACAACAGTCAATGAGTCATGGTAATATTTTTATGTTATAGTTTATAGCACCTAAACTGCTATATGCTACAACCGCACAAGACAGGTTCCCTAAAGACATTTTATGTCTACCTCGTTTTTGGCGAGTCTTAGTAATTAAGAGGAGGTGCAAGTATGTACGCAATTATCGAAACAGGTGGAAAACAAATTAAAGTTGAAGCTGGTCAAGCAATCTACATTGAAAAATTAGATGTTGAAGCTGGTGAAACTGTTACTTTTGACAAAGTTCTTTTCGTTGGTGGCGAAAACGTGAAAGTTGGTAGCCCAGTTGTAGAGGGTGCAACAGTTACTGCGAAAGTTGAAAAACAAGGTCGCGCTAAGAAAATCATCGTTTTCAAATACAAAGCGAAAAAGAACAATCGTAAGAAACAAGGTCATCGTCAACCTTACACTAAGCTAGTAGTTGAAGCTATCAACGCTTAATTCTGGTTAAGATGATTAAGATTACGATAAGTCGCACGAAATTAGGAAGTATCCGATCATTTAAAATGACTGGACATGCCAATTATGCGCCACATGGACAAGATCTTGTTTGTGCTGGAACTACAGCGGTTGTGTTTGGTTCTATAAATGCAGTGGAAGAACTTTGTAATGTGCAGGCAACTATTGAACTCGGAAGTGATGGCGGATTCTTGACGTATGAATTGCCTAATGATTTAGACGTTCATACAGCAGAAAAAGCACAAATACTTTTAGAAGGATTGGTTGTTTCACTTAAGACGATTGAACTTGATTACGGAAAGTATATCCGTTTAATAGAAAAAGTGCAGGAGGTGTAACGTATGTTAAGATTAGATCTTCAGTTTTTCGCATCTAAGAAAGGTGTAGGTAGTACAAAGAACGGTCGTGACTCTCAGTCAAAACGTCTTGGTGCTAAACGCGCAGATGGTCAAACGGTTTCAGGTGGTTCAATTCTTTACCGTCAACGCGGTACAAAAATTTATCCAGGTGTTAACGTTGGTCGTGGTGGCGATGACACTTTATACGCGAAAGTTGACGGCGTAGTACGCTTTGAGCGTCTTGGTCGTGACCGCAAACAAGTGAGCGTATATCCTGTTGCTCAAGAAGCATAAGAACTCACGGAAAACTCTAACCTGAGTGCAGGTTAGAGTTTTTCTATATTAAGGGGTATCTAAATGAATGAAAAATGGACAATTATAGATGCGTTGAGCCACTCGAGACATGATTGGCTCAATCGTTTGCAGATGGTTAAAGGAAATCTTTCCCTTGGAAAAGTGGAAGAGATTCATAGGCTCATCGATCGTTTTGTCCAAGAAGCGAGACAAGAATCCAATCTGATGGGGCTATCAATGCCTTTATTTTCAGAGTGGATTTTAACATATAATTGGAAACAGCAACCGTGCTTATTGGAGTACGAAGTATTAGGGAAATTACATAACTTATCTCATCTAGATGAGACTGTATGTACATGGACGAATCAGTTTTTCTTAATGCTTCAGCATAGTTTAGACGTATATGTTGAAAATTATGTTTGTATCACAATTGAAAGTGACGCGGAGAATGCTCGTTTCTTTTTTGATTTTCGTGGAAAGCTAACGAATGTAGAAGAACTACAAACGTGGCTTGCGAACGAAAACAATAAATGGTATTCCATTTCTTATACAGTACGAGACGAAGAAGTCTCAGTTATATTACAACTAATCGAAAAAAGTGTGGTGAAATAATGTTTGTAGATCAGGTCAAGATATATGTAAAAGGCGGCGACGGTGGTAACGGAATGGTTGCGTATCGTCGTGAGAAGTATGTACCTAAAGGTGGCCCAGCAGGTGGCGACGGTGGTAAAGGTGCAGATGTTGTTTTTGTTGTTGAGGAAGGCTTACGTACATTAATGGACTTCCGCTACCAACGTCATTTCAAAGCTGATCGCGGTCAGCACGGAATGAGTAAAGGTCAGCACGGTCGTAAATCTGAAGATTTAATCGTAAAGGTTCCACCAGGAACAATAGTGAAAGATGAAAAAACAGGTGAAATTCTTGCCGATTTAGTAACGCATGAACAAACAGCTGTAATCGCAAGAGGTGGCCGTGGTGGCCGTGGTAATTCACGTTTCGCAACAGCGACGAACCCAGCGCCAGAAATCGCTGAGAACGGGGAACCAGGTCAAGAACGTGATGTCACGCTAGAACTTAAAGTGCTAGCAGATGTTGGACTTGTTGGCTTCCCAAGTGTAGGTAAATCTACATTATTATCTGTTGTATCATCAGCGCGTCCGAAAATTGCAGAATATCACTTTACAACAATCGTTCCGAATCTTGGTGTTGTTGAAACTGGTGATAACCGCAGCTTCGTTATGGCTGACCTTCCTGGACTAATTGAAGGCGCACACTCCGGCGTTGGACTTGGACACCAATTCTTACGTCATATCGAACGTACACGTGTAATTGTACACGTTATCGATATGTCTGGTCTAGAAGGACGTGAGCCATATGAAGATTATGTCACAATCAATAATGAACTAAAAGAATACAATATGCGTTTAACTGAGCGTCCACAAGTTGTTGTTGCAAACAAAATGGATATGCCAGATGCAGAAGAAAACTTACAAGCATTTAAAGAGAAATTGGGAGACGAAGTGAAAATTTTCCCAATCTCAGCTGTAACGAAACAAGGTGTTCGTGACTTACTATTTGAAGTAGCGAACTTATTAGAAACAACACCAGAATTCCCAATGTACGATGATGTAGAAGAATCTGAAGCAAGTGTAATGTACAAATTTGAATCTGAATCTAATTTTGAAATTACACGCGAAAGTGATGGCACATTTGTTATTTCTGGTTATGACATTGAGAAAACATTCAAGATGACAGACTTCTCACGTGATGAATCTGTACGCCGATTTGCTCGTCAAATGCGTGGAATGGGTATTGATGAAGCCCTTCGTGCACGTGGTGCAACAGACGGAGATATTGTGAAAATTCTTGAATATCAATTTGAATTTATCGATTAAGACTGCCGAAATATGGCGGTCTTTTTTTTCGTTATTTGAGTCCAGTGAAAACCCAATTCATATAGGTGAACTATAAGTCGATATAGGAAAAAAACCCCATTGATTAAAGTTTCAATTTATAATAGAAAAAGGAGTGATTTTAGAAGAATATTTTATGGGGAGAAAAGGAATATGTATAAAATATTAATTGTAGAAGATGATGAAAAAATTGCAGAGATATTAGAGGAGCATTTAGAAAGGTATGGATATCAATCTTTCAGAGTGAGCGATTTACGGCATATAAAAGATGAGTTTGTAAAAGTAAGTCCTCATCTTGTGTTACTTGATATTAATTTACCATACTTTGATGGCTTCTACTGGTGCCGCCAAATCCGCACTGTATCGAATGCGCCGATTATTTTTGTTTCTGCAAGAACAGGGGAAATGGATCAAGTAATGGCGATTGAAAATGGCGGAGATGATTACATTACAAAGCCATTCCATTTAGATATCGTAATGGCAAAGGTGAAAAGTGCACTCCGCCGCGGGTATGGTGAGTATGCTTTGGCCGCGGAAAGTGACTGCTTAGGTGTTAATGGATTGTTATTATTCCCATCACAGCACACAGTAGAGTGGAAAGGTCAACAAACGGAACTTACAAAAAATGAGTTTTATTTATTAGAATGTTTAATGAAACAAGCAAATCAATACGTGACACGTGAAGAGCTGTTAGAGGCTTTATGGGATGAAGTAGCTTTTGTTGATGATAATACATTAACCGTGAATGTAAAGCGTGTAAGGAAGAAACTTGAGGAGTTAGGCATTAAAAATGCAATTGTAACGAAACGCGGATATGGTTATGCACTTCTTACAGAGTGGGGCGAAGGGCATGAAGGTTAAAAATTACCTCATGGACCGTTTTTCTTTACTTCTTTCTTATATTATTAGCCTTTGTTTATTTGGGCTCGTATTGCAGTTGCAAAGCCTTTTAGAAAAGCGTTCGCTGGACTGGAGTACATGGCTATACGGACTGTTATTAGGGACAGTTGTGTTTAGTGTATACCTTATTTACGATTACCGAAAACGAAGTGTGTTTTTAAAGAGAATAGAACAGTATATTGCCGGTGGACATACATTACATGACTCTTTACTTATCGATACTTCTTATACGTCAGAGCAAGAACTGGTTGTTGAAGCGTTTACGCTATTAAGGCAGCAATATATGAATGAAGTTCATAAACAACATGCAAAAGAGCAACAGCAAATGATTTTCATGAATCAATGGATCCATCAAATGAAAACACCAGTATCCGTTATTGAATTATTGTTACAGAAATATGGTAAGGAACACCGTGAAGCAAGGGGAACGATTGAAAGTATTCGTGAAGAAAATAACCGTATTTTAAATGGGTTAGATTTAGCGTTACATATGGCAAGGTTAGATCAGTTTTCGAAAGATTATAAAGTAGAAGTAGTAAATGTTATAGAGGTCATTCGAGATATTATTAATGAAAATCGAAAGTCGTTCATTCAATCTTCTGTATTTCCGAAAATGATGTTTGAAGAAGAGACTTGTATGATTGCGTCTGATAGAAAGTGGCTTAGTATCGCGATGAGCCAAATTGTTGTGAATGCAATTAAGTATACAAAAATTTCAGAAGCAGAGAAAAAAGAAATTCAATTTCAAATTGAAGAGAAAGATCAAAAGGTGCTATTACATATTAAGGACAATGGAATCGGTATTCCAGAGCAAGATGTAAAGCGTATATTTGATCCGTTCTTTACGGGAATAAACGGCCGTAAAACAAGGGAAGCGACAGGTATGGGTTTATATATTACGAAGGAAATCTGCGGTAATTTACATCATGGAGTGTATGTACAATCAACTGAAGGGGAAGGAACAACAGTTACGTTCCAATTTGCAAAAGATGAAGAATATCATACATTAATGAGAAAAATGACAAAACTGTAAGATAACAAAACGTTTTGTAAGGGAAATCACTCGTTTCTTTTTCTTATTTTTCTTATAGTAAATGTAAGAAGAAAACACGTAGGGGGATTAGAAATGAGTGTTCTTGAAGTAAAAGGGTTAACAAAGGTGTACCAATCAAAAGGTTCAGTAGCGACGACTGCTTTAAATGATATAAATTTTAAAATTGAAGAAGGCGAGTTTGTAGGGATTATGGGGCCTTCAGGGAGCGGGAAAACAACGCTTTTAAATTTATTAGCAACAATTGATAAGCAAACTTCAGGCCATGTGCTTGTAAATGGTGAAGAGATTAATCAAATGCGTGCTGCAAAATTAGCGGAGTTTCGTCGTACACATTTAGGATTCATCTTCCAGGATTTTAACTTACTTGATACGTTATCGATTAAAGAAAATATCATTTTACCACTTGTAATGGCGAAGAAATCTGTAAATGAAATCGATGCGAAAGTGCTTGAGATTGCAAAGTTTTTAAACATCGAAGAAATTTTAAATAAAAAAGTATATGAAGTGTCAGGCGGACAACAACAACGTGCAGCAGCAGCGAGAGCAATCATTCATGAACCTACGCTAATTTTAGCGGATGAGCCAACTGGAAACTTAGATTCGAAGTCAGCAAAATCATTAATGAGCGCGTTGCAAGATTTACATGAACAAAAGAAAGTGACAATTGCGATGGTAACGCATGATCCAGTAGCGGCGAGTTATTGCGAACGTATTCTTTTCATTCGCGACGGAGAAATTTTCTCAGAAATACATAAGGGAAGAACGAAACAAGCCTTTTTCCAAGAAATTCTGGATGTACTTGCGATGCTAGGAGGAGAATATCATGAACTTTCGCCAGCTCGCGCTTAATAACGTAAAAGGAAATTGGCGTAATTATAAAGCGTTTCTTATTAGTAGCTGTTTATCGATTGTCGTATTTTTCATGTATGCTTCCTTCATTTATCATCCAGATGTCGTAAGCGGTAATATTAGTATGAGGGATATGATCTCAAAAGGGCTAGAATCGATGAATTATATTGTAGTCATCTTCTCAGCACTCTTTATTTTATATGCGAATTCAACATTTTTACGAGCAAGAAAAAAAGAGTTTGGTCTATTAACATTAATAGGCGGAACAAAATCTCAACTTGGCCGAATGATTATATTAGAACAGCTTATGTTAGGTAGTATTGCAATTGTAGTAGGTATTGGGCTTGGCATGCTTTGTTCAAAATTATTTTTCCAAGCATTAAGCGTAATATTGAAAATAGATAAAACACTTCCACTCGTATGGAATAGTAAAGCAATTCTTATTACAGCTGGTGTATACTTTATTCTATTTTTAATCCTATCATTGTTTAGTGTTTGGACAGTAGGGCGCTTGCAAATTATTGATTTATTAAGAGAAGCAAGAAAACAAAAAGTAGAACCTTTTGCATTTACATGGTTAGGTGTAGTTGGTATAGGATGTATTATTGTTGCATATGTACTTAGCTTCCAAGTGACATTTATGAATTTTATCATACTGTTTTTACCGATTGTAGGGCTGACGATAGGCGGAACGTATTTACTGTTTACACAAGGTAGTACAGTCGTATTAAAAGCACTGCAAAAAAGAAAACAATCTTTTTATACATATCCAAACATGTTCGTACTTAGCAATCTTATTTATAAAATGAAAGATAATGCTCGTTTTCTATTTGTAATTTCTATCATTACGGCGGTTGTATCTTCGGCAGTTGGTACACTGTACGTATTTTTTGAGGATATGAGTTATAAGGCAGTAACTAGTACCCCGCATGCTATTTCGTATGAGGAAAAAGGCATTCATACGCATAATGTCATAAAAGAAGGGAAAACAAAAGAATTAATAAAAAAACACGGATTTGAAGAAGCGCGAGAAGTAACGTATGTAAAACTTCCTGGAACTCAAAAAATCACGATGTTTAACAGTGAACATGAAGTACCGATGGCGATTGTTTCAGAAAAAGAATATAATGCTGAAGCACGTAAACAAAAGAGGGAGCAAGTTAGAGAAGTTCATAATGCACCAGGTAGTGCAACGATGGTCATAATGGATATGGCGAAAGATATGATGAAGATAGATCTTGCAAAACCATATGAATTTAAAATTAACGGACAAACGCAGTCTGTTCAATTAAATGAGCCAACTCCATTTTCTGTTTTTAATGATA
This sequence comes from Bacillus cereus group sp. BfR-BA-01523, assembly GCF_022662615.1. NCBI lineage: Bacteria > Bacillati > Bacillota > Bacilli > Caryophanales > Bacillaceae > Bacillus > Bacillus cereus group sp. BfR-BA-01523. Next base: position 11,308 of record NZ_JAKUDX010000014.1, on the reverse strand, counting down.
GTGAATATCTCATTGTGAATGATCAAGATTTTGAGAAATACGCAAAGCTCGTACCAGATGAAGAAAAGACGAAATATTACGGTTATTATATAGAAGACTGGAAAAGTACGGAAGACCTTGTGTTAGATTTGAAAAAGGAAGTTGCACCAGATAAGCAAGAGGAATTAAATAACTCGGTGCTCGCTTATAAAAATATAAGAGAATCAGGAGCAATTACGATGTTTATCGGTTTCTTTGTAGCTGTACTGTTCTTCTTCTTCGCTTGTAGTATGACATACTTTAAATGGTTTAACGATAAAGAACAAGATCGTATTCAATTTAAATCGTTAAAGAGAATCGGTATGACAGATAAAGAAATTCGTAAAATTGCAATTCGACAAATGGGTGTTATCTTCTTTATCCCAATTTTAATCGGTACAATTCATAGTGGGTTTGCTCTTCATACGTTAGGGAAAATGCTTTATATCGATTTATGGAAATCAGGTGCGATTGTAATAGGGGCTTATATTTTAGCTTCTGCCATTTACTTTATGATCGCGCAAAGAGGATATTTAAAACACGTGAAAAGCTAGGGAAACCTCTAGCTTTTTGCCTATGTAGTAAGGTACAGGAGGACGATAGATGAACATTCGGCAACTGGCGCTACAAAATATAAAGGGAAATTGGCGTAATTATAAAGTGTTTTTCTTAAGTAGTTGTTTTGCCATATTTGCTTCTTATGCATACATGTCTGTCATTGTACATCCGTATATGCAAGAGACGATGTGGTATCAAAATGTACGCTGGGGACTTATCATATGTAACGTTATAATTATTTCTTTTTTCGTCATATTTATTTTGTACTCTACTTCTATTTTCATAGAAGCACGTAAGAAAGAATTAGGGTTATATATGTTAATGGGAGCGACGAAGTCTAACGTAATAGGAGTGATTATGACCGAGCAAATATTGATCGGAATTTTCGCTAATATTTTCGGTATTGGGCTTGGCATGATTTTTTTAAAACTCTTTTTTATGGTGTTTAGCATGTTACTTCGCCTTCCTAAAGAACTCCCTGTCATATTTGACATGAGAGCGATTGGTGTAACGTTTGTTATATATATGCTCGTCTTTGTTCTGTTATCTTTTATAAGTGCTTTACGTATATGGAATATAAAAATCATACGGTTATTAAAAGAATTTCGAACAGATAAACGAGAGAGGAAAACATCAAAGTGGCTTTGTTTATTCGGCTTTGTTTGTTTAGGAACGGGATATGCGCTAGCGCTACAAGTGACGATGCCAACGATAGCATTATACTTTTTCCCTGTGTCTATACTTATTTTTTTTGGAACGTATTTTTCTTTTACACATGGTGTTAGCCAATTGTTAGAAGTGATAAAACGAAATAAAAAGATTATGTATACATATCCGTATTTATTTATAGTGAATCAATTGTCACATCGAATGAAGGAAAATAGTCGCTTTTTCTTTCTGTTGTCTATGGCAACAACGTTTGTCGTTACGGCGACAGGTACGGTGTTCTTATATTTTTCTAGCATGCAAGATATGTGGCGTGGCGGAGGAGTACACTCATTTTCATACATAGAAAAAGGTACTTCTGCTCATGAGGTTTTCGAGAAAGACAAGGTTGAAAACTTATTACATCAATATGGATATGATAATTTTCAATATATGAGTTTTGTTGGAGTGTATGCATCCTTTCAGTCCAATAAGGGAGAAACAGAGGTAGCACCGCTTATAAAGGAAAGTGAATACAATCAAGAGGCAAGAAAACAAAAACAGAAAATGTATTATCCTAAAAAAGGAACAGTTACACTTGTCTATTATAATAAACGCAATTATCCAAATGTATATAATCAAAAAGAGATTCAATTGCAAGTAATGAATCAAGCGTATCCATTCGCATTTAACGGTCAGAAAGAAGGGATACAATTTAACTATCACCGTTCATACATTAATGGTCTGTTTTTTGTCATGAATGATGAAGATTTTAACAGTATAGCAAATACAATTCCGGATTCTGAAAAAATGATATATAGAGGTTACACATTACCAAATATCGAAAATACGAAAGAATTAAACGAAGCTTTACGGAAACATATGAAACAAGATGCAAATGATGCATTTCGAAGTAATATGGAGTTATATGTGAATATGAAAGAAGGCGGCGATATTACTCTATTTGTAGGCTCATTCATTAGTATATTATTCTTCCTTACTTCATGTAGTATCGTATATTTTAAATGGTTTCATAATATTGCATCGGATCGTAAGCAGTACGGGGCACTCTCTAAACTTGGGATGACGAAGGAAGAAGTTTGGAAGATTTCCCGTTGGCAATTGTGTATGCTATTTTTTGCGCCAATTATAGTAGGAAGTATGCATAGTGCAGTTGCGTTATATACGTTTCATAATACTCTCTTTATGGACGGTTCATTAAGAAAAGTAGGTTTGTTTATTCTGTTTTATATCGCTGCATGTATCATTTATTTCTTCTTCGCTCAAAGAGAATACAAGAAACATTTAGACTAGCGAATGCTAGTCTTTTTTAAATATTCGAAATTTACATAGAAGAATATAAAAAAGTATGGTATAACAGTAAGAAAACGAAAAAGAGAGGGAAAAGACGATGATTCGAGTAGGATATTTAGGACCAGAGGCAACATTTACAAATATGGCGGTGAGTCGTTTTTTTCCGGAAGCAGAGCATGTACCGTATCGAACGATTCCAGATTGTATTGATGCAGCCGCAAATGAAAACGTAGATTTCGCAGTTGTACCGTTAGAGAACGCCATAGAAGGTTCAGTTAATATAACGGTTGATTATCTCGTACATGAGCAGCCACTTTCCATTGTAGGAGAAATTACAGTGCCAATTCAGCAACATTTACTCGTACACCCGCAGTACGAAGGAGTGTGGAAAGAAGTATACGCCGTACATTCTCATCCGCATGCCATTGCACAGTGCCATAAATTTTTAAATGAGGAATTAAAAGGGGTAACCGTTCGCGATATGACATCAACAAGCGCTGCTGCACAATATGTGAAAGAACATCCTGAAGAAAAAATTGCAGCTATTGCAAATGAAGCAGCGGCAGAAAAATACGGATTAACAATTGTAAGGCGTGATATTCATACGCATAAAAACAATCATACACGTTTCCTTGTTCTCCATAAGAAAAAGAAAGCAGTACTCCCAAATAACGGAGAAAACCGAGGAGAGAAAACGACGCTTATGATAACGTTACCCGCTGATTACGCAGGGGCACTATATCAAGTGTTATCAGCTTTCGCATGGAGAAAATTAAACTTATCAAAAATTGAATCGCGCCCGATGAAAACAGGTCTTGGAAATTACTTTTTCTTAATCGACGTAGATAAAGCATATGATGACGTATTATTGCCAGGCGTAATGATGGAACTTGAAGCACTCGGTTTTTCTGTTACAGTGCTGGGGAGTTATTCTTCTTATTGGTTGTAAGGGGAGTGTTTGTCGTATTTTGTAGTTAAGTCGATATAATTTCGGTCACTAGTATACCGTATGATAGATAAATAGAATCCCACCTATAAATGGTGGGATTCTATTTATTTTAACTTCGCAAGACGATCCTCTAACTGACCACGCCAAATCTCGGCTAGTTCTGGAACAGCAAGAACCTTCTCAATGCCATCTTTATCTTTCCTATTATGAAAATAAATTTCGTTAGAGAACAAAACAGATACATTGTTTGATGGACGCTCTAGTAATGTAATTTTAGAATCTTTACGCACAGTACCTTCTTGAAGAACGCGGCATAAGTAGCCAGTATATCCAGTTGCTACAATGCGTGGCAAAATGCCAGGAATACCGAGACGTTTTGAAATTGTGCTACAAGGTACTCTCGCTTGTGTAACTTGAATGATTGCTTCGCCTAGTTGATATGTATCTCCGATGCATACATCACGCTCTAACATATTTGTTACGGTAATGTTTTCGCCAAATGTGGAAGCCGGAAGTGTAGTTTGAAATTCCTCTTCCCATAGTGCGTAATGCTCGTGCGGGTACACGCAAACTGCGCGATCAGGTCCCCCGTGGTGTTTTAAATCCGCTACATCATCACCACGGAATCCGTCTTTTGAGAGGAAGGCCTCTTCTGTAGGATCTTTACATATACCTGTTATCATTTCTTTATCTTCGCCATATTTCATTTGTTTCGGTTTACCGGTGCTAAAGTGAACGAGTTCAATTCCCATATTTGACCCCCTTTACAATTGATTACAATATTATATCACTAAAAAAGCACAGAGAATGATAAAAAACTCTGTGCTTTACATTAATAAACGAGAAATCCAGCGCGGTCTAGTGCCTCGCAAGCGGCATCTAATTTCTCTTTAGAATCTGCTTCAATTGTATGTAAGTGAATACCATCTGTTAGTTGCGAAAGATAGGAAGCGTTTGTGTTTTCGATTTTTTGTAAATATTGCTCTACATCGAAGCGATTACTTACCATAATCGATGCTGTTAAGTCGCCATATACAGGATGCTCAACTTTTACGTCTTTAATTGTAACGCCGTGGTCAACTAACATAGTAAGTTCTTGACGTACTTCTGCCGGTTTATGTTGGCATACGATTACGCGTTCAAAAGCTTGTTGTCTTGTTTGTGGCTTTAAATATAAATACCCTTGTGCAGTCGCAATAATTGGTTCATTTCGTGCTTTTAGTAAGGAAATGTCTTGAACGATAACTTGCCTACTTACGTTTGTCTTTTTAGATAGCTCATTCCCCGATAACGGTTCATTTGCAGCAAGAAGCCACTCGAGGATGAGTTGTCGTCTTTCTTCGCCTAAAATCTTTTTTTGATCATTTTGTTTCATTATGATTTAACACCTCTATAAAATTGATTTCCAATTGTGTGTAGTGCATGAATAGTTGTATCAATTTGTTCTTTCGTTGTGTGATGTCCGAAAGAAAAGCGGACATATTGTTTTGCCTCTTCATACGTTTTTCCAATTGCAAGCATTGTTTTTGAAGGGTCTTGTTTACCGACTTGGCAAGCACTTCCAGTTGAAATGGCTATACCATGACGGTTACATTCTAACATTGTATACTGACCTTCTATTCCTTTTATTGTAACCCCAATAATATGTGGTAAACAAGAAGTAGAATGTCCTTTCACTTCAATTTCTAGAGGAAGTGTTTGTAATTGCTCTAAAAAATAAGATCGTAATTGTTTAAAACGAAAGCTCTCTTCCTTTTGATTCTTTAATATATGCTCTGCGGCTGTTAAAAAAGCAGCGATTCCAGGAACGTTCACTGTACCAGGGCGAAAGCCTTTTTCATGAGAAGTTCCCGGAAATACTTGTTCCCAGCGAACTTGGGGATTTATATAGCAAGCTCCAACTCCTTTTGGTCCGTATATTTTATGGGCTGAAACAGAGAGGCTATCAATCTCCATCGCTTTAACGTCTATTGGAAGTTTACCAAACGTTTGAACACAATCCGAATGAAATAAAACATTATATTTTTTTAAAAGTGCTCCGATCTCTGCAATGTTTTGAACGGTCCCGATTTCAGAGTTTCCGTGCTGTATACTTGCTAGAGCAGTATCTTCTGTAATAGCTGCTTCTAAATCTACTAAATGAATTATCCCACTTTTATCAACAGGAATCTCAGTAATAGTATAACCTTGCGATTGTAAGGATTGAAAATAACTTCGAATCGATGCGTGTTCCATAGGTGTCGTAATAATGTGCTTTCCATTTCTAGCATTTAGAAGGGATTGAATCGCAAGGTAGTTAGATTCTGAACCGCCGCTTGTAAAGAATACACCTTGTTCCTTACCGCCAATCATTTCTGCAAATGTTTCTCTACAAACTTGCAATAAAGATGATGCGCTTCCGCCGATATCGTGTAAACTTTGTTCATTTCCGAAATATTTCTTTGCTGCTTCTACATATGTTTCTAAAGCTTCTTCGCTCATAGGTGTTGTCGCTGCATAATCTAGATATATCATCATGTAATTTCCTCTCTTCAGTAAGAGTGACATTTGTTTTCGTTTTTAGAATGGTAGTGAAAATAAGAATTGTAAAAAAACTCTTGTCATTATTTTAAAACTATGTAAATATAGGTGTCAAGACAGTTGGAAAGTGTAAAGTGGGAGGCAACAATTATGCCAAGTGCAGATGTCTTGATTATTGGAAGTGGCGTTGCGGCGCTTCGTGTTGCGAAAGAGCTTTGTCACGAAAAGAATGTGATAATTATCACAAAAAAAACAGGACGTAATAATAATACACATTTAGCTCAAGGAGGAATTGCAGCAGCAGTTGCTACATATGACGATCCGAGTGGGCATTTTGAAGATACATTAGTGGCAGGTTGCCATTATAACAACGAAGAAGCAGTTCGTTATTTAGTTGAAGAGGGACCGAAAGAAATAAGTAAGCTTATTACGAATGGAATGAAATTTGATGGGGATGAAAAAGGGATCCACCTTGGTAAAGAAGGGGCGCATCGAAAACGGCGCATTTTACATGCCGGAGGAGATGCAACTGGTAAAAATCTGTTAGAGCATTTAATACAAGAAGTAGTTCCGAACGTTACTGTCGTTGAGCATGAAATGGTGCTCGATTTTATTATAGAAAATAATAAATGCATAGGAGCTTTAACGCGAAATAGTGAAGGGAAGCTGAAGCGTTACTATGCTGATAATACGGTGTTAGCATCAGGAGGAATAGGTGGTTTGTACGCCTTTACATCGAATGATGAGACAATTACAGGCGATGGACTTGCGATGATATATCGAGCTGGGGGGGAACTTGTTGATTTAGAATTTGTACAATTTCATCCGACGATGTTATACGTGGACGGGCGATGTTGTGGTCTCGTTTCTGAAGCAGTCCGTGGTGAAGGAGCTGTCCTTATAAATGGAAAAGGACAGCGTTTTATGATGGATATACATCCCGGGAAAGATCTCGCACCGCGTGATGTAGTGGCAAGGGCAATTCATGAACAACTTCTTGCAGGTGAAAAAGTGTACTTAAACATCGAAACCATTCAAAACTTTGAACAACGTTTTCCGACCGTCTCATCATTATGTAAAAAGAATGGTATTGATTTAAAAGAAAATTCTATTCCGGTCGTACCGGGCGCTCATTTTCATATGGGCGGCGTGAAGACGAATTGTGACGGAGAGACGTCCATTTCAAACTTATATGCGGTCGGTGAAGTGGCTTGTAATGGAGTTCATGGTGCGAATAGATTGGCGAGTAATTCATTATTAGAAGGTCTTGTGTTTGGAAGACGAATAGGAAAACACATTTTAGCTAAGCCAGCAGAGAAAAGAAAAAATGTGCCGGAAGAGAGAGGGAAAAGTTTTATAGCTCTTAATGATTTACCGTTGAAAGAAGAAATACAAGAATGCATGATGAAATATGTTGGGATTGTGCGAACTGAGAAAAATTTATCATATGCTCAGAGATGGTTTAGTAGGTACGGTGTGCGAAATATGATCTTACAATATGGTGCACTTACAAATGAAGAGATAACGCTTATTAATATGTTAACAGTTTGTGAGCTTATAACAGTATCAGCTTTGCAAAGAGAAGACAGTGTTGGTGGTCATTATCGCATTGATTATCCAGAAAGAAATAGCGTGAAAAAAGAGATTATCCGAGTGAGAAGAAAACTACAACTTGTTTAATAAGGGGAAGAGGGATTTTATGAATACGTTAAAAGTTAAGGAAGCATTAAATCGATTTTTTCTAGAAGATATAGGAGAAAGAGATGTAACATCTCAGCTTATCTTTCCCGATAATGCACTTGCGAAAGGAACGTTTCTTGTAAAGGATACAGGGGTATTTGCAGGGTGCTTAGTAATTGAAGAAGGATTTAAATTAATTGATCAGAGAATTGAAGTTGAACTTCATAAAAAAGATGGGGATCTTGTAGAAAAAGGCGAAATAATTGCAACCGTGCAAGGCCCAATCGCATCATTATTAACGGCAGAGCGCGTTATATTAAACGTTATTCAGCGTATGAGCGGGATAGCGACGATGACACGTAAGGCGTTTTTTGCTTTAGATAGCAGTCATACACGCATTTGTGATACGAGAAAAACGATGCCAGGACTACGTATGTTTGATAAATATGCTGTAGTATGCGGGGGCGGATTTAACCACAGATTCGGTTTATATGATGGTGTCATGATTAAAGACAATCATATTGCTTTTGCTGGCTCGATTACAAAAGCTGTTACATCGGTGAAAGAAAGATTGGGACATATGGTGAAAGTAGAAGTCGAAACAGAGACAGAGGCGCAAGTAAGAGAAGCAGTAGAGGCCGGCGCAGATGTTATTATGTTCGATAATCGTACGCCAGAAGAGATTCGTGAGTTTTCAAAAATTGTACCAAGTGCCATCGTTACGGAGGCTTCAGGTGGTATTACAATTGAAGATTTATCAAAATACGGAAAAACAGGGGTAGATTATATTTCACTTGGAGCGTTAACACATTCAGTGAAAGCACTTGATATTAGTTTTAATATTGAGGCCTAATGAGAGTGGTTTAGAGGGGGAGAATCATAAATGGGTATTTTAGAGAAAGTTCAGCCAATCGAAGTAATGTTACCAGAGCGTTATCAAACGATGTCTACATTAGAGATGGAAGAGCGTGTCCGTGAAATTAAAGAAAAAATGGGGGCATTACTATTTATTCCAGGACATCATTATCAAAAAGATGAAGTGGTGCAATTTTCAGATGCAGCGGGGGACTCACTGCAACTCGCGCAAGTTGCAGCGAGTAATAAAGAGGCAAAATATATTGTGTTTTGTGGTGTGCACTTTATGGCAGAAACGGCAGATATGTTAACGACAGATGATCAAATTGTCATCTTACCAGATATGCGTGCCGGCTGTTCTATGGCAGATATGGCAGATATTGAACAAACAGAAAGAGCGTGGAAAGAGCTCGCGAAATTATTTGGGGATACGATGATTCCATTAACGTATGTAAATTCAACAGCTGCGATCAAAGCGTTTTGTGGTCGTAATGGAGGGGCAACAGTAACCTCTTCTAATGCAAAACAAATGGTGTCTTGGGCGTTTACACAAAAAGAGCGTCTCGTCTTTTTACCAGACCAACATTTAGGAAGAAATACAGCGTATGATTTAGGTATTCCGTTAGAAAAAATGGCAGTGTGGAACCCGCATACAGATTCATTAGAGTACGATGGAGATATAGAAGAAATTCAAGTGATTTTATGGAAAGGCCATTGTTCTGTTCATCAAAACTTCACTGTGAAAAATATTGAAAATGTGCGAAAAAATCATCCGGATATGAATATTATTGTTCACCCTGAATGTTGTTATGAAGTGGTTGCTGCTTCTGATTATGCAGGATCAACGAAATATATTATTGATATGATTGAAGCAGCTCCGGCGGGAAGTAAGTGGGCGATTGGTACAGAAATGAATTTAGTGAACCGAATTATTCAGCAACATCCAGATAAAGAAATTATTTCGCTAAATCCGTTTATGTGTCCTTGCTTAACGATGAACCGAATTGACTTACCTCACCTGTTATGGGCACTTGAGAACATAGAAAGAGGAGAACAAATTAACGTTATTCGTGTAGAGAAACAAGTAACAGAAGAGGCAGTTCTTGCATTAAATCGTATGTTAGAGCGCGTTTAAAGCAGCGGGATTTCCGTTGCTTTTTTTCGTACATATAATCATAACAAGGATGAAATAGGCATACATTGTGTTGAGGAAATCATTGCGGTTTTTCTATGCTTATTCCACTTCGAATCATATTGAAAATAGAAGAAGTGATAAAAGTAAAAGAAGTTAATGTTGTTTAGAAAGTGTTACTTCAAAGTGTTTTTACTTATAGATAAGTTATACAGGAGGGGGAAAATTTGAAAATTCATATCGTGCAAAAAGGGGAGACCCTTTGGAAAATTGCAAAAAAGTACGGAGTGGATTTTGAAACGCTAAAAAAAACAAATACACAGCTTAGCAATCCAGACCTAATTATGCCAGGGATGAAAATTAAAGTGCCATCGCATAGCGTTCATGTGAAACAACAAACTGGATCGGGTTCAGCGCCCCCGAAACAATATGTAAAAGAGGTGCAGCAAAAAGAGTTTGCATCAACACCAACGCCACTTGCAATAGAAGATGAAGATGAGATCACGTATCAATCAACACCTATTACACAACAACCAGCTATGCAACAAACGCAAAAAGAAATGCAGATAAAACCGCAAAAAGAAATACAGGTGAAGCCGCAAAAGGAAGTGCAAGTGAAGCCACAAAAAGAAGTGCAAAAAGAAATTCCGATTCAAAAAGAGAAGCCAGTTGAAAAGCCACCTGTCATTCAAAAACCACCTGTTGTAGAGAAAGTAGAAAAACTAAAACCTACTACGAAAGAAAACACTAAATTTTCTATCAATGTATTACCGCAGCCGCCGCAACCACCAATTAAAGCGAAAAAAGAATATAAAATTTCAGACGTAATAAAAAAGGGAAGCGAGTTAATTGCTCCTCAAATTAATAAAATGAAACCTAACAATGTCATTTCTCCGCAAACGAAAAAAGACAATATAGGAAACATAGTGTCACCGCAAGTGAAAAAAGACAATATAGGAAACATAGTGTCACCGCAAGTGAAGAAAGAGAATGTAGGGAATATAGTGTCGCCGCAAGTGAAGAAAGAAAATGTAGGGAATATAGTGTCGCCGCAAGTGAAGAAAGAGAATGTAGGGAATATAGTGTCGCCGCAAGTGAAAAAAGAAAATGTAGGGAATATAGTGTCGCCGCAAGTGAAAAAAGAAAATGTAGGAAGCATAGTCTCGCCACAAGTGAAGAAAGAAAATATAGGAAGCATAGTCTCACCAAACGTATCAAAAGAAAGTGTTATTATCCCGCAAGTAATACCGCCTAATATTCAAGTGCCGAATATAATGCCAATAATGGATAACAATCAACCACCAAATATAATGCCAATAATGGATAACAACCAAATGCCAAATATGATGCCAATAATGGATAACAACCAAATGCCAAATATGATGCCAATAATGGATAACAACCAAATGCCAAATATGATGCCAATAATGGATAACAACCAAATGCCAAATATGATGCCAATAATGGATAACAACCAAATGCCAAATATGATGCCAATAATGGATAACAACCAAATGCCAAATATGATGCCAATAATGGATAACAACCAAATGCCAAATATGATGCCAATAATGGATAACAACCAAATGCCAAATATGATGCCAATAATGGATAACAACCAAATGCCAAATATGATG
>NZ_JAKUDX010000013.1:0-88499 GCF_022662615.1 Bacillus cereus group sp. BfR-BA-01523 | reverse complement strand
GTTTTGAGAAGTATCATCTTGCTTAGAATTTTGCTGTTTGTCTTGAGAAGTATCATCTTGCTTAGAATTTTGCTGTTTGTCTTGAGAAGTATCATCTTGCTTAGAATTTTGCTGTTTGTCTTGAGAAGTATCATCTTGCTTAGAGTTTTGCTGCTTGTTTTGAGAATTATCATCTTGCTTAGAATTTTGTTGTTTGTCTTGAGAAGTATCATCTTGCTTAGAATTTTGATGCTTGTTTTGAGAATTATCCTCTTGTTTAGAACTTTGCTGCTTATTTTGAGAATTATCCTCAGTTTGTTCCGTACTTTTTGGCTCGCCATTCTTATCTTTGTTATGTTCCTTTTGATCATCCGGCTGTTGTTTCGAATCATCTGTCTCTTTTGTATTTGAGTTTTTTTTCTTACGTAACCAATTCCAAATCATATGTATGCCCTCTTTGATCTTGTAATATAGTGCTATTTTGTGGCTAATTTTGTATATTATTCATTTATTTATGAAAAGAAGAAGGAGATTGGTTTGTATAGAAAAAATCCTTTAGTAAGCAGTTCATAATATGACGGGAAGAAGGCGAGTCTGTGCAAATTGTAAAAAAGGAGAAGTTTGTTTTAAAAGAATTTGTGTTTGAAAATGGCAGGGGAATTCCTGTTCAAATGGGGTATGAGACGTATGGCACTTTAAATAGAGAAAGATCAAATACGATTTTGGTTTGTCACTATTTTAGTGCAACAAGTCATGCGGCAGGAAAATATACAGAGCATGATGAGGAAGCTGGTTGGTGGGATGGATTAATTGGACCTGGAAAAGCAATTGATACAAATAAATATTTCGTTATATGCACTGATAACCTTTGTAATGTACAGGTGAAGAATCCCTACGTAATTACAACGGGACCAAAATCGATAAATCCGATGACTGGTTTTGAGTATGCGATGGATTTTCCAGTTTTCACATTTTTAGATGTAGCACGTATGCAATATGAGTTAATAAAAGATATGGGGATTGCTAGGTTACATGCTGTAATGGGACCATCGGCAGGTGGGATGATTGCGCAGCAATGGGCTGTTCACTATCCTCATATGGTAGAGCGAGTGATTGGAGTTATTACGAATCCACAAAATCCAATTATAACGTCGGGAAATGTAGCGCAAAATGCGATTGAAGCAATTCAGCTTGATCCAAACTGGAAAGGTGGAAAGTATGGAGAAGAGCAGCCAACGAAGGGTCTTCATTTAGCAAATCGAATGATGTTTATGAATGCGTTTGATGAACATTTTTATGAAACGGCATTCCCACGGAACAGTATAGAAATGGCACCTTATCAGGAATTTTCTGCATTAACATCATTTGAGAAAGAGATTAATAAAGTGACATGCAAAAGTATAGATTTAGTAGATGCAAATTCGTGGATGTACACTGCGAAAGCAGTCTTATTACATGATATTGCGCATGGGTTTTCTTCTTTAGAGGAGGCTCTTTCTAATATAGAAGCGAATGTACTCATGATTCCATGCAAACAAGATTTACTTCAGCCACCTCGTTATAATTATAAAATGGTAGACATTTTGCAAAAACAGGGGAAATATGCAGAAGTGTATGAGATAGAAAGTATAAATGGGCATATGGCTGGGGCATTAGATGTTCATTTGTTTGAAAAGAAAGTTTACGAGTTTTTAAACCGGAAAGTATCTAGTTTTGTGTAGGAAATAATTAATGTGGAAAGGTGCATGATTTATAGTAGGCACCTTTTTTTACATGATTTGCAGACGGAAAATATATGAAGCGATTGATAAACCGAAGAAAGCTATACTAAGTAATAGAAATAAGAATGACATTTCTTGAGGGGATTTTATCTTTTTATTATTTTTCATACTAAGAGCAATAACTGCAAAAACTAAGAAAATGATGCCCATAATGAAAAGAAAAAGTGTCATTTTAAATGGCTCCTTTCATCAAACAAGTATATTGAGGATACAATGCGTCAGTTATGTTTGTAAAGAATAAGTTTTGCTGGAAAATTGAGAAATAAATGTTCCATTCTTTGCGTTCCTTCCTTCGCGTGCTAAAATTGATGAGAAATGATTGTTTAAAGAAGAAACTGAAGGTTTTATTGTATATAAGGAGGAACTACATATGACAGAAGTAAAAACAATTACTACAGAAGAAGTGCAAGAGCGTTTAGAAAATGGAGAAACATTATTTTTAGTAGATGTAAGGGAAGATGAAGAAGTAGCGGCAGGGAAAATTCCAGAAGCTGTACATATTAAAATGGGTGATATTCCAAATAAAGTAGATTTCTTTGAGAAAGAGAATGAATATATCTTTATTTGTCGTTCGGGAATGCGCAGTGAAAATGTATGCCATTATTTAAATGAACAAGGATTTAAAACAGTGAACATGGTTGGCGGTATGCTTCAATATGAAGGCGAAACTAAATAAGTAGCTGAAAAAACTTGAAACGAGTCTGTTTCAAGTTTTTTTCTTTTGCATACAGTATACAAAAGGGGGAGGGGTAAATGGGGATTAACATGCGTAAAGTAAAAATTATTAATAATACAGGGGCTGTTAATGTTGGCGACTGTTATAATATCGCACCTTTTGCTGTATCGAAAATATATGCGGGTGCTGGAGGATCGAGTGCGGCTGTTTTTTTAAATGGGAAACGACAGCCAGAAGCTGTGATTAGAACATCAGTGTTTCTTCCGCCATTAGCGACGAGTACACGTACATTAGGTTCATAAAGGAAAGGTAGAGTGTAAGTATGCCTGCACGTATTAAAGAATTTATTATCGTTAATAATACTGGGAATATATTTACAGGGGATAATTTGAGTGATACTTCATTTACTGCTTCGAAATCGTATAGTGGTTCAACGGGTTGCACTTGGATTGACGTTGTTACAGTAATAGGGACGGAGACGAAGCTTTGTTTACAACCGGGAGATTCGGTGACGACAACCTATACACGAGGTACCCCTGCTGGTACTGTAACGGGAACAAATATGGGGCAAGGTACAAATGTGTCGAGTATATCGCAAGCTGTCCCTAATACAGATAATATGGATTCAGTTGTTGGACTCCCTTAAGGAATTAAGGGAGTTTTTATTATTTAAAATAAAAATAGTCTTTGAGGTTGTTTTTGTAAATACATATTAAGAAGAAGAGGTTTGTTTAAAGTAAAAAAGATGGTGTGTAGGTGGTGAAAGTGTGAAAGAGCGCGATAGACAAAATTCATTAAACTCTAATTTCAGAATTTCACCGAATCTTATTGGACCTACTTTTCCCCCCGTTCCAACGGGATTTACTGGCATTGGGATTACTGGTCCAACCGGTCCACAAGGCCCGACTGGCCCACAAGGACCAAGGGGATTCCAAGGTCCGATGGGGGAGATGGGCCCGACAGGACCTCAAGGAGTGCAAGGGATTCAAGGACCAGTTGGACAAATGGGTGCAACAGGACCAGAAGGACAGCAGGGACCACAAGGATTAAGGGGACCACAGGGAGAAACTGGAGCGACAGGACCTCAAGGAGTGCAAGGGTTACAAGGTCCGATTGGTCCGATCGGAGCGACTGGGGCACAAGGTATACAGGGTATACAGGGATTACAGGGGCCGATTGGAGCTACCGGGCCAGAGGGAACTCAAGGAACTCAAGGAATTCAAGGAGTGCAAGGGGTACCGGGTGCAACAGGTTCACAAGGAATACAAGGAGCCCAAGGGATACAAGGTCCACAAGGACCGAGTGGAAATACGGGAGCAACAGGAGCGACTGGTCAGGGGATTAGTGGTCCGACTGGAATAACAGGTCCAACAGGGATAACCGGCCCATCTGGAGGACCTCCAGGTCCGACTGGAGCAACTGGTGCGACAGGGCCAGGAGGTGGACCGAGTGGAAGTACAGGTGCGACTGGAGCGACTGGAAATACTGGAGTAACTGGAGTAACTGGAAGTGCGGGAGTGACTGGAAATACAGGTCCGACTGGAAGTACAGGAGAAACAGGAGCACAGGGCCTGCAAGGAATCCAAGGGGTTCAAGGGCCAATTGGACCAACGGGTCCAGAAGGTCCGCAAGGTATTCAAGGTATTCCTGGTCCGACAGGAGTAACTGGTGAACAAGGAATCCAAGGGGTTCAGGGAATTCAAGGGATAACGGGGGCAACAGGAGATCAAGGTCCGCAAGGTATACAAGGGGCCATAGGACCTCAAGGTATAACAGGAGCAACAGGAGATCAAGGCCCACAAGGAATACAAGGGGTACCTGGTCCAACCGGAGACACAGGCTCACAAGGAGTCCAAGGAATTCAAGGGCCAATGGGTGATATAGGACCAACAGGCCCAGAAGGCCCAGAAGGACTTCAGGGTCCGCAAGGAATACAAGGAGTGCCAGGACCAGCTGGAGCAACAGGTCCAGAGGGCCCACAAGGAATCCAAGGAATTCAAGGACCAATAGGAGTAACAGGTCCAGAAGGTCCACAAGGAATTCAGGGAATACAAGGGATTCAAGGTATAACAGGAGCAACCGGAGCACAAGGAGCAACTGGAGTTCAAGGTGTTCAAGGGAATATAGGAGCAACAGGTCCAGAGGGTCCGCAAGGAGTGCAAGGTACTCAAGGGGATATAGGTCCAACAGGTCCAATGGGTCCACAGGGAGTTCAAGGAATCCAAGGAATTCAAGGACCGACGGGTGCGCAAGGGGTGCAAGGCCCACAAGGAATTCAAGGAATCCAAGGGCCGACAGGAGTAACTGGAGATACGGGTACAACAGGGGCGACAGGGGAAGGGACTACAGGAGCAACTGGAGTAACGGGTCCATCAGGTGTAACGGGTCCATCAGGAGGCCCAGCCGGACCGACTGGCCCAACAGGTCCATCAGGTCCGACGGGAGTGACAGGTCCATCCGGTGGACCACCTGGTCCGACAGGAGCGACAGGTGTAACGGGAGGAATAGGAGATACGGGAGCAACAGGGGCGACGGGTGTG
The DNA here is from genome assembly GCF_022662615.1 of Bacillus cereus group sp. BfR-BA-01523. Lineage (NCBI taxonomy): Bacteria > Bacillati > Bacillota > Bacilli > Caryophanales > Bacillaceae > Bacillus > Bacillus cereus group sp. BfR-BA-01523. The sequence continues at coordinate 83,523 of NZ_JAKUDX010000013.1, read as the reverse complement.
ACCGGAGCAACTGGAGTAACTGGTGCAACCGGAGCAACGGGGCTGCAGGGTCCACAAGGAATACAAGGAGTACAAGGAGACATAGGCCCAACCGGTTCGCAAGGTGTTCAAGGTCCACAAGGGATCCAAGGTATAACGGGAGCAACGGGAGATCAAGGTCCGCAAGGAATTCAAGGCCCGCAAGGAATCCAAGGTCCAACAGGTCCTCAAGGAATCCAAGGAGGTCAAGGCCCACAAGGGATACAAGGGGCAACAGGTGCAACCGGAGCACAAGGCCCACAGGGAATTCAAGGGATACAAGGAGTGCAAGGTCCGACTGGTCCACAAGGCCCAACCGGAATACAAGGTGTGCAAGGAGAAATAGGTCCAACCGGTCCGCAAGGTGTGCAAGGTTTACAAGGTCCACAAGGCCCAACCGGGGACACGGGAGCAACAGGGGCGACAGGTTCACAAGGAATTCAAGGTCCAACGGGAGCAACAGGGGCGACAGGTTCACAAGGAATTCAAGGTCCAACGGGGGCAACAGGAGCGACAGGTTCACAAGGAATTCAAGGTCCAACGGGGGCAACAGGAGCAACAGGTTCACAAGGAATTCAAGGTCCAACAGGTCCAACAGGAGCAACAGGAGCGACCGGGGTGACAGGAGTGACTGGAGTTAGTACAACTGCAACGTATGCATTTGCGAATAATACATCAGGAACCGCTATTTCCGTTTTATTAGGCGGTACGAATATCCCATTACCGAACAATCAAAATATTGGACCAGGAATAACCGTTAGTGGTGGAAATACTGTATTTACAGTTGCGAATGCAGGGAATTATTATATAGCCTATACAATTAATTTAACGGCAGGATTACTTGTCAGTTCTCGGATAACCGTAAATGGCAGTCCGCTTGCGGGAACGATAAACTCCCCGACAGTGGCTACTGGCTCATTTAGTGCACCAATAATTGCTAACTTGCCTGCTGGAGCTGCTATTAGTCTGCAATTATTTGGATTAGTTGCAATAGCTACATTATCTACGACAACGCCAGGAGCTACTCTAACTATTATTAGATTAAGTTAATAAGCAAAAAAACCTTGGAACTTTTATGTTTCAAGGTTTTTTATCCCTCTATTTGTGGGCTAATAATCAGTGGGGATGGACAAAACCCCCACTGATTAAAGTTTCACTTTATTCACCTTAGCAAAAACATCGCGGTTCAAAAATATATTATAATAGAATGAAGAGAGGTATAAATTTGGCAGAAAGGGAGAGTGGCGATGCAGGAGAAGGTTAAAGATTTTTTCGGACGCCCACTTCAAGATTTACGCATCTCTGTCATTGATCGTTGTAATTTACGGTGTACGTATTGTATGCCAGCGGAAGTGTTTGGTCCTGATTATGCTTTTTTGAAAGATGAGTTTTTACTGACATTTGATGAAATAGAGCGATTAGCAAAAGTATTTGTTAGCATCGGTGTACGGAAAATTAGACTTACTGGTGGCGAACCCTTGCTCCGTAAGGACTTAACAAAACTTATCGAACGTCTCGTGAAAATTGACGGTTTAGTAGATATAGGATTAACGACAAATGCGATTCATTTAACGAAGCAAGCGAAGGCGTTAAAAGAAGCTGGGTTACACCGAGTAAATGTTAGTTTGGATGCGATAGATGATAATGTGTTCCGCGCAATTAATGGCCGGAATATGAATACGAAGCCAGTGTTAAAAGGAATTATGGCAGCGAAAGAAGCAGGCCTTGAAGTGAAAGTAAATATGGTTGTGAAAAAAGGAATGAATGATCATCAAGTACTTCCGGTTGCTACGTATTTTAAAGAACAAGGAATCACGCTTAGGTTTATTGAGTTTATGGATGTTGGCAGTACGAATGGATGGAATTTTGATCAAGTTATTACGAAACGAGAATTAATTGATATGATTCATGGGGTGTATCCAATTGAGCCAGCTGAAGCTCATTATTTTGGTGAGGTTGCGAAGCGGTATCGATACGTTGGAACGAATGTAGAGGTTGGTTTTATTACCTCTGTTTCTGAGTCATTTTGTTCTTCTTGTACGAGAGCAAGAATTTCGGCAGATGGAAAGTTTTATACTTGCTTGTTTGCGACAGAAGGAATGGATTTAAGGAAACTTCTGAGGGAGAACCTTTCGGATAATGAGTTATTAAAAGCTATAGAATATGTATGGAAGAATAGAAAAGATCGATATTCAGATGAACGGACAGAAGAAAGTGCGAAAAATCGTCCGAAAATTGAAATGTCTTATATAGGAGGATAAGAAAGGGGGATGTCGTATGCAAGAGCGATATTCAAGACAAATGTTATTTTCTGGTGTTGGGGAAGAAGGGCAACGGAAAATAAGAGGGAAGCATGTGCTCGTTATCGGTGCTGGTGCACTCGGAGCAGCGAATGCAGAAGCAATTGTTAGAGCAGGTGTTGGAAAAATAACAATTGCGGATCGTGATTATGTAGAATGGAGTAATTTACAAAGGCAACAATTATATACAGAAGAAGATGCAAAGCATTATAAACCGAAAGCAATAGCGGCAGCAGAACATTTAAAGGCAATTAATTCCGAAGTAGAAATTGTACCGGTTGTGACTGATGTAACGGTGCAAGAAATGGAAGAATTAATTAAAGGTGTAGATTTAATATTAGATGCGACAGATAATTTTGAAACGCGCCTTCTTATTAATGATATATCGCAGATGTATAACGTTCCGTGGATATACGGAGGATGCGTTGGAAGCTACGGAGTAACTTATACAATCTTGCCAGGAAAAACGCCGTGTTTTCGATGTTTAATGGAGCATCCAGCGAGCGGAGCGACATGTGATACGGCCGGTATTATACAGCCAGCAGTGCAATTAGTAGTTGCACATCAAATAACGGAAGCCTTGAAAATATTAGTAGAAGATTTTGAGGCACTTCGTGAAACGATGCTATCATTTGATCTTTGGAATAATCAGCAGATGGCATTTAAAGTGAATAGGCAGAAAAAGGATACATGTTTATCTTGTGGAAAGTTACGTACATATCCGAGTTTAACATTTGAAGCACAAACGAAAACAGAAGTATTATGTGGGCGAAATACAGTTCAAATCCGTCCAGGTGTGCGTCAGGGGTTTAATTTAGAAGAAATTAAAAAGCGCTTACAAAAAAGTGTGGATGTAAAAGCAACGCCGTATTTATTATCATTTCCAGTGGAAGAATATCGTTTTGTTTTATTTACAGATGGCAGGGCGTTTATTCATGGTACGAATGATATGAATGTTGCGAAACGACTATATGCAAGATATATAGGTTGAACCTAAAGGGGAGTCCTTTAGGTTCAAATGGAGAAGGTAGGATTAAGAATTTCTAATATAATCTCCATTTTTTCCGCCCGTTTTTTCAAGTAAGTACGTTTCGCCAATAATCATACCCTTATCAACGGCTTTACACATGTCATATACAGTAAGAGCGGTAGCGGAAGCAGCTGTTAAAGCTTCCATCTCAACGCCGGTACTACCTTCTGTTTTAACTTTTACTTCAATAAGTAGCCGATATTGTTCTTCTGACTGTTTCCAATCGAAAGAGACATCAACACCTTTTAATAATAAAGGATGGCACATTGGGATAATATCAGAAGTACGTTTTGCAGCCATAATACCTGCGATTTGTGCGACGGCTAATACGTCACCTTTACCAATTTCGTTGCGTGAGATTTTATCAAAAATTTCTTTTGTAACGAGAATGCTAGAGCATGCTATTGCTGTTCGAACGGTTATTTTTTTGTCACTTATATCAACCATTTTAGCGCGCCCTTGGTCGTTGAAATGTGTGAATGAAGACATGGAATTCCTCCTTGAAGTAATTGCGATTTAATATATAAAGTGTAATCGAGATTAGATATTTTGCAAATATGAGGTGAGAAACAATGGTAGAAAAACGAATCCCGATTCAAGTTGCTGAGGCTGTAGAGCGGGTTATGAAATATGCTAAGCATGGTGAAGTAGAAGAAGTTTCTATTACAGAAAGTTATGGTAGGACTCTTGGAGAGGATGTTGTCTCAGATCACGACGTTCCTCACTTTGATCGTTCTCCTTACGATGGTTTCGCAATTCGAGCAGAAGACACGAAGGAAGCGAGTCAAGAGCATCCGATTGAATTTGAAGTAATAGGGGAAATCGGAGCAGGATCTGTTTTTACAGAAGAAGTAGGGGCTTTTCAGGCGGTTCGTATTATGACAGGAGCAGCTATTCCAGAAGATTGCAATGCAGTCGTAATGCTAGAACTGACGGAAGGATTCGAGAGGAACGAAAGTACATATATGAAGTTAAAACGTCCTTTCCAAAACGGTGACAATGTGTCATTTAAAGGAGAAGATATAAAACAAAATCAAGTCCTCGTTAAGAAAGGTGTTGTAATCAATCCAGGTGTTGCCGCATTATTAGCGACGTTTGGATATAGCACTGTGAAAGTTGTAAAACAGCCTGTTGTCGGTATTGTAACGACAGGAAGTGAATTACTAGAAGTGCATGAGGCGTTAGAGCCAGGGAAAATTAGAAATAGTAACTCTTACATGATTGCCGCTCAAATTATGAAAGCTGGCGGGAAAGTGCGTTACTATGGGCAACTTGCCGATGAGTTAGATGCATGTTTTACAGCTGTTAAATCAGCGATGGATGAGGTTGATATTTTAATTACAACGGGCGGTGTTTCAGTAGGGGATTACGACCATTTGCCAGCTATTTATGAAAGGTTACAGGCGAATGTACTCTTTAATAAAATAGCGATGAGACCGGGGAGTGTAACGACAGTAGCTGAAGTTGATGGAAAGCTACTCTTTGGTTTATCAGGTAATCCATCAGCTTGTTATGTAGGTTTCGAATTATTTGTACATCCAATTATGAAAACGTATTTGCATGTGAAGGAGCCTCACGTATATAGAACTGATGCTATTTTACAAAAAGATTTTCCGAAACCAAATCCGTTTACTCGTTTTGTAAGAGCGAAAGCGAGTATTGTTAATGGGGCACTACAAGCGATGCCAGTCGGTTTAGATAAATCGAGTGCGGTCTCTTCACTTGCGGATGCAAATGCTTTTATCGTGCTGCCTGGAGGAACGAGAGGATTTGAAGCAGGAATGAAAGTGTCTGTATTATTGTTAGAATGCTCTGAGGGAAGTGATTGGCCGTGGACAAAGCCTCTTCAATCTTACAAATAGTAGGGTATCAAAATAGCGGGAAAACAACACTTGTAGAGAAGATGGTGCATGCATTAACTGAAAGAGAAATGAAGGTTGCTACAATTAAACATCATGGTCACGGGGGCTTTCCTGAAGTAGCGCAAAAAGATAGTGAAAGACACAGAAAAGCTGGTGCTGTAGTAAGTAGTGTAGAAGGTGCTGGATTACTATCTTTGTCCTCTTTGCGAGATGAATGGTCCTTGCAAGAAATTATCCGCTTGTACGAATTTTTTGAAGTAGATACGATTTTAATAGAGGGCTATAAAGCTGAGAACTATCCGAAAGTAGTGTTACTTCGTTCTGCGGAAGACGCTGAACTTTTACATAAAGTAGAAAATATAGCGGCAGTTATTACGTGGTATGATGCTTCGTCAAATGTACGAGAAGAATATAAAGTATTTCATATAACAGAAGAAAAATTGTATATAGACTGGTTTTTACAAACGGCTAGGGGTGCAAAATGATAAATACGTATTATGAAGTAATTGATACAGAAATCTCGATTGAAGAGGTGACAAAGAAAGTAGTTCGCCGTGAATGTGGTGCTGTTACAACATTTATCGGGACAGTTAGGGAGTTTACGAAAGGGCGTCGTACACTATACTTAGAGTATGTAGCTTATAAGACGATGGCAGAAAAGATGCTACAGAAAATTGGGTCAGAAGTGAAGGAGAAGTGGCCCGGTACACATGTTGCGATTACGCATCGCATCGGCACGCTGCAAATTTCTGATATAGCGGTTGTTGTTGCTGTATCAACGCCTCATCGTAAAGAGGCTTATGAAGCGAATGAATATATTATGGAGCGTATTAAGCAAATTGTTCCAATTTGGAAAAAGGAGTTTTGGGAAGATGGTGACTCATGGATTGGTGACCAATTAGAAAAAACACCATATCCAGCAGGAGAGCCTGGGAAGGAGTTATAAATATGATTCGAGTATTGTTATTTGCGAACTTGCAAGAAGAAGCAGGAACGAGTGAATTACAAATAGAGAAAGAAAATATTACTGTTGCAGAGTTAAAAGATATTGTTGCGAAAGAATATAATGTACCAGTGTCAGCACCAATTATGGTTGCGATTAATGAAGAGTACGCAAATGAAGATGACACGATACACACTGGTGATGTAGTTGCACTAATACCACCAGTGAGTGGTGGTTAATATTGGATTTATGCTATAAAAAACGACTTTCCTAAATAGGGAAAGTCGTTTTTTTATGGCATTTTGGAGAACACTATCTTATAGGAAAAGGAGGAAGTTATGAAAAAGATATGTGTAATGATTGCAATGATATGTCCTGTTTTTTTCTTTTCTCCAAGCAATTCTTTGGCAAAAGAATCGACGGAACAGCTTTTAGAAAGTGCGTTACTGAATCGATATTACTCGGTTATAAGGCAAGTGACAGAAGATCAATATGAATGTGACTCAGTTACAAATATAAAGCGTCTAGGCAAGAAAAATGAGTTTGTTCCTAGGTTTGAAGTTACGATACAATTTCTTACATTTCAAGGGGCACATAATCCGCCGAATGATAAAGTTACACTTACTTTGGAAGACAATTTAGATCACATAAAGATAAAGAAAGTGGAGCGAGAAAAGAATGTTTCTGGTGCTATTGTAGAAAAGATTTGTGCACGAAAAAACGAAAAAATAAAAGCTCACTCTAATGATTTAGAGCGATAACCTATGACATTTTGTAGAGAAAGGTAATGAGCGATGGATATACTTTTAGCGATTTTACCAGCTATATTTTGGGGGAGTATTGTGCTATTTAACGTGAAACTGGGCGGGGGACCGTATAGTCAAACGCTCGGTACAACGTTCGGTGCACTTATCTTCTCAATTGTCGTTTATATTTTTATGAAGCCGGTATTAACTCCGACCGTTATTGGAGTTGGAATTGTATCTGGCTTATTTTGGGCACTTGGTCAAGCGAATCAATTAAAAAGTATTGATTTAATGGGTGTTTCTAGAACGATGCCGATTTCAACAGGGCTTCAATTAGTCGCGACAACATTATTTGGGGTTATCGTGTTTCATGAATGGTCAACGACGATATCGGTCGTTCTTGGAGTTTTGGCGCTCGTTTGTATTATTATCGGGGTTATTTTAACATCGCTTCAAAGTAAAGAAGAAAAGAATGCAGAGCAAGCAGGAAATTTTAAAAAAGGAATTATTATTTTATTAATTTCAACAGTCGGTTATTTAGTTTACGTAGTAGTTATCCGGTTATTTAACGTGAACGGTTGGTCGGCTTTATTACCACAAGCGGTCGGTATGGTATTAGGCGGGATTTTACTCACATTTAAACATCATCCATTCAATAAATATGCGATTCGAAATATTCTTCCAGGATTGATTTGGGCAGCTGGAAATATGTTTTTATTCATTTCGCAGCCAAGAGTTGGGGTCGCAACAAGTTTTTCCCTTTCACAAATGGGAATTATTATTTCGACGCTTGGCGGGATCTTTATATTAGGTGAAAGGAAAACGAAGCGTCAATTAACTGGGATTGTTATTGGTATCGTTTTTATCATTGCAGCTGGAATTATGCTGGGGATTGCGAAAGGTTAAGGAGGTATTAAAATGTATAGCGATTTAGAAGGGAAAGTCGTCGTTATTACAGGATCAGCAACTGGTCTTGGAAGAACCATGGGAGTAAGATTTGCTAAAGAGAAGGCGAAAGTTGTTATTAACTATCGCTCAAGAGAGTCAGAAGCGAACGATGTATTAGACGAAATAAAAAAGGTAGGTGGAGAAGCGATTGCTGTAAAAGGTGATGTAACGGTCGAGGCAGATGTTGTAAATCTCATTCAATCTGCTGTGAAAGAGTTTGGTACGCTCGACGTTATGATTAATAATGCGGGGATAGAAAACGCGGTACCGTCGCATGAAATGCCGTTAGAGGATTGGAATAAAGTAATTCATACAAATTTAACAGGTGCTTTTTTAGGAAGTCGTGAAGCGATTAAATATTTTGTGGAACACGATATTAAAGGTTCGGTTATTAATATGTCTAGTGTTCATGAGAAAATCCCGTGGCCATTATTTGTGCATTATGCGGCTAGTAAGGGGGGGATTAAGCTTATGACAGAAACGTTAGCGTTAGAATATGCACCAAAAGGTATTCGGGTAAATAATATTGGGCCTGGTGCAATTAATACGCCAATTAATGCTGAAAAATTTGCTGACCCGAAAAAACGTGACGACGTAGAAAGTATGATTCCAATGGGTTACATTGGAAAACCTGAAGAAATCGCAGCAGTAGCGACGTGGCTTGCTTCAGCAGAGGCAAGTTACGTAACTGGAATTACGTTATTTGCAGATGGTGGAATGACTTTATACCCATCGTTTCAAGCGGGGCGTGGGTAATATGAAAGGCCAAAGAGATTTAACTCTTTGGCCTTTTTTACGCAAAAAAAAATAGCGGTCGGCTATTTTTAAAATTAATGATTGATTGTATCTTGAAGAAATTCTGTTGCTTGATGTTCTGAAACATTCTGTACGAGCGCAACTTCACTAATAAACATTTTACGCGCATTATCTAGCATTTGTTTTTCGCTCGCATTTAATGCTCTTTCTTTATTGCGACGAAGTAAATCACGAACAACTTCTGCACTATCTTGAAGATTGCCGTTCTTCATTTTTTCCATATTCATTGTATATCTTTGTTTCCAAGAGAGTGAGGGGTCTGATTCCCCATGATGAAATTCAAGAAGTATACCATCTAACGTACCTTTATCGACGATATAACGTATACCTGATTTTTGTAATTGATTCATCGGAAGCATTACTTGCATATCTTTACTAATGATGCGTATAACACAATATTGACGCGTAGTGCCTAATATTTCTTTCTCTTCAATTGCTTCGATGATTCCTGCACCGTGCATTGGATAAACGATTTTATCACCAATTTGAAACAAATCATCCACCTCCGTATGTGGTAACTACTTTTAATGATAACATACTAGGATAAAAATGTCAAATTTTATATAATATCACATCTGATATGCTGTAGTCAATATATAAAAGTCGTTTTTCTGTTTGTTTTTTTGCTCTTATAAGTTGAATAAATAGGGGGAATTTTTTTAGAAAAATAGTACAGGCGCAGAAAGAGAGCATATCCACTTATTTTTAAGCATAAAATATAAAATCGCTAATACAATATACCTAAATCCGTTCTTTGCAAGGGAGGGATAGAAGGTGGGGCGCACAATTAGAATTGATATTACAAATAAAGTTGTAGCTAAATTTAGGCAAGATTATTTGGAATTATATACGAGTAAGTTTATGATAGGTAAGTTTTATGTCTATACTGAAGATAAACAATATGTGTTAGAAGACGGATATATATATGAAGATGGAAAGTTTTATCGCATCATAGATACGCACCGTGGCAATAAACAAGCGGCGGAGGGCTGCGATCTAGGATGGTGTTAACATGATTCGTGTGAAAGTGTTTGATGAAAGTCATGAAAAGGACTTAGAAGACGCTGTAAATGTATTTTTGAAAAAAATTGATGATGGAAATTTTGTAGATATAAAGTATCAAGTTGGTGTTTCAATTAACGATGATGAAAATCAAATTTATTGTTTTTCAGCGATGATTGTTTATAAAGCATAAAAAAGAGCTGGGGAGCCAGCTCTTTTTTATGCTTTACGTTGGGACAACATGTGTCGGTAAAATATTCATAATAGATTGTGTTGCGCCTGTTTTCTTTTCCGTTAAAAGAACTTTTCCTGTTTCATGATCCTGAGCATCAGTGCACATACCGAGGTGATAACGATCACCTAAAAATGGATCAATATAAAAACCGTTTTTGAAAACTTTATCATTCGGGTGTTTTTCATGGTGAATTTCAGAACAGTTAATGCAATAGAACATAGCTTTCATCTCCTTTTTATTTTTGTTTAAAAAAGTGGGTCGGTAGTCATTTCGCTCCTAAGGAAATGTTGAGGAGAAGAGAAATAACTACCTACCCAAATGGCGGGCATACTCCTTCTGATCTTTACATATCTCGCGTATTGTCCCCGAGGGAAGGAGGAGAGACGAAGTACAGATGAGATAAGTTAGGCGCTTCTCTCAATAGGAGTGATAGGGTTCATGTTGAGGGAATTTTCTATTTTTTATTGCCTTTGTGAGTATATTATGAAGGAATGGTGAGAGGGTGTTTGTCCTGTTGAAAAAATGTTGAGAATTTCTCAACAGTGAAAAAGAGTCTTTCTTGACATGAAACCAAAAAGTGTTATATTGTTAACATGAAACTAAAAGGTGTTATATTTTAATGCCGAATAAAGGAGATATAAAATGGAACAACAAAATACATTAAATGATATTAAACAAACAATCGTTTTTAACGCGCCTATTCAAAAAGTATGGAATGTAGTATCGACTGCAGAAGGAATTGCGTCATGGTTTATGCCAAATGATTTCGAATTGGCGGTAGGACATGAGTTTCATGTGCAATCACCTTTCGGACCATCACCATGTAAAGTGTTAGAGATTGATGAGCCGAATTATTTATCTTTCTCATGGGACACAGATGGCTGGGTTGTTTCATTTAATTTGAAAGACCTAGGAGATAATAAAACAGAATTTACGTTAATTCACGGCGGCTGGAAACATCCTGATGAAATCCTTCCGAAAGCGAATGCGAAGAGCTCTATTATTCGCGATAGAATGAATGGTGGCTGGGTAGCGATTGTAAATGAAAAACTGAAAAAGGTTGTCGAAGGTTAAATGTCCTCATCAGCAGCGAAATATGATGTGTTTCAAGCAATTGCTGATCCAACCCGCCGAGAAGTGTTACGGTTATTAAGTGATAAAGAGTTACCAATTTCAAAAATAACGGATCATTTTCCGATGAGCCGTACTGCAGTTGTAAAGCACCTTCATATTCTTTCAGAAGCGAATTTAGTGAGTGGAAGAAAGAGTGGAAGAGAGAAGATATATCGTTTGCATCCAGAACCATTAGAGGAATTACAGCAGTGGCTCTCGTACTATGAACGATTTTGGGATAATAAATTGTCCGTGCTTAAACATATTGTGGAGAATGAAGAGTAGATTTTATGCAAAAAGGATGACCAAAATGGTCATCCTTTTTTTATTGTTCACTTGTTTGTTTAGCTGGCTTTAATAGGATCCAAGCGATAATTAATGTGAATACCGCTAATACGAAAGTGCTCATATAAATGACGTGTACACTTGATGCTAATGCGGATTGTGACTCGGTTGCTACGTTTGCTGTAGCCCCTCCATGTCCGCCAGAAGAAACAAGATCAAGGTTTTTAATGCCACGTGCATGAATCATCGTATTGAAGATCGTTCCGAAGATTGCAGCTCCTAGTGTTTGACTAAATGTATTAATAAATGTATTTAAACCAACTGCCGTTCCGCGCGTATGGGCCGGTACAGCTGCTTGAATTGTTACCATGTAAATTGGTGTAACAAGCCCCATTCCTAAGCCGAATAATCCGACTGCAACATAAATAAGGAATGATGGTGAATCTGTTGATAATGTAAATAATAAGAAAGTAGCAACTGATAAAATGCTAGCTCCAAGTAAAATAATTTGTTTCGTTTGTAACTTGCCAACTAAGTTGCCGGAGAACATAGCACCGAATGTCCACATAACAGGAATCGGCATTAAAATGAGTCCAGCCTCTGTCGCATTTTTTCCTAAAACACCTTGGCTCCAAATTGGAAGATACACTGTAATACTAATAATCATTGCGCCAGCAATAAGTGTTAGTATGTTTATTGTAGATAATGTACGATTAGAGAAAAGTGCTAGCGGAATTAATGGTTCCGGAGACTTTTTCTCGATGTATAAGAAAATAATGAATGAAACAGCGGCGAAGATTAATAGGCCGATAATTGAAATGTCTCCCCAGTTTTGCTTACTGCTACCTGTTAATAATGCGTATAGTAAAGCAATTGTACTTAATGAGAAAACTGTCGCACCAAGATAGTCGATATGTTGCTTAGCGGCGGACTTAACAGATTCCTTATAAGAAGTGGCAAACATTAAGCAAGCGATAATTCCAAAAGGAACGTTTAAGAAGAAAATATAGCGCCAAGAAAGAGAATCAACTAAAAATCCACCTACTAACGGCCCAATAACACCAGATACACCCCAAACGGCACTCATCCAGCCTTGTGCTTTCGCGCGGTCTTTAGCTTCGCTATATAGATCTCCAATAATCGTCATTGTGATCGGCATAACAGCACCAGCCCCTATACCTTGAAGAGCACGGAAGAAGATTAATTGTTCCATTGATGTAACGACTCCGCAAAGTGTAGAACCGATTAAGAAGATTGTTGCTCCGATGAGCAGAACTTTTTTACGGCCGAATAAATCAGCTAGCTTTCCGTATATTGGAGTCGAAACAGCTGTTGCAAGCATATAGATTGCATATACCCAACTAACAAGTTCGACACCTGACAAATCACTCGTTATACGAGGGATCGCTGTACTAACAATCGTTCCTTCTACCGCAGAAAGAAACGTCATTAGCATTAAAGACATCATGACTTTTTTTCTCATTTGTTTTCCCCTTACCCTTTTTCGAATATTCAACAATATAAAATATAAAGGTACTAAGGTATATAAAGCAACAAAAAAGCAATGGGAAGTTAGGAGGAAGGGATATTTTTGAAGAAACGGTCGATATATTTAAAGTATCGCCAATATAATTTCGTGTACTGCTTTGCTATTTCAACATACTAAAAAAAGAAACAGGAGTCCCTGTTTCTTTTTTTAGTATTGCATTTTCGCATTTTGTCCTGCTGTTGTTCCGGCAATTCGGCCAGTAACAAGGGCAGATGTAATGTTATAGCCGCCAGTATAACCGTGAATATCAAGTACTTCTCCGCAGAAGTACAAACCATTCGTGAATTTCGAAGCCATTTCTTTCGGGTTAATTTCTTTAACGGATACCCCTCCGCCAGTAACGAATGCTTTTTCAATTGACTGCGTACCATTTACATGGACGGTAAATTCTTTAAAGTCTTTCACAAGTGCGCGAATCTTCTCATGAGAAACTTGTCCAGCTTGTTCGCTACCGTCAATTTCATTTTTTTCTAATAAGAATAGGAAGTAACGTTCAGGAACATAGCCTTTTAAAACGTTTTTAATTCCTTTTTTCGGATCTTCTTTCATTTGTTTCAGCATGCGCTGGAACAGTTGCTCACTATTTTCTTCTGGCAATGCATCGATACTCATGTGCACTGTGTTCGTTTTAAACTTTTTCATCGCTTTCACAACGAATTGGCTACAGCGAAGAGCAGCAGGACCAGATAGACCGAAGTGAGTGAAAAGCATGTCCATTTTATGAGAAATGATAACTTTTCCTTTCGGGTTTAATACACTTAAGTTTACATCTCGTAAAGCAAGACCTTGTAATGTGCGGTCACGAATAAACGGTTCGTTTGAAAGAATTGGTACTTCTGTTGGGAAAAGTTCTGTAATTGTATGCCCAGCTTTTTCAGCCCAAGCGTATCCGTCTCCAGTAGAACCAGTTTGAGGAACAGATTTTCCGCCAACAGCGATAACGACGTGATTCGTTTCTAACACTTCACCTGTTTGCAGAATAACAGCCTTCGTTTGACCGTTTTCATACTCAATCGTTTCGACAGGCGTATTCGTACGTATTTTCACACCTAAGTCTTTTAATCGTGTTAACAGTGCATCTACAACAGATTGCGCTTTATTTGATACTGGGAACATGCGGCCATGATCCTCTTCTTTCAGTTGTACACCGAGATTTTCGAAGAATGTAATAATATCTTCATTACTGAAAATAGAAAAAGCACTGTATAAGAAGCGACCATTTCCAGGTATATGTTTAACGATTTCATCAAGTGGTAGACGGTTCGTTACGTTACAACGACCACCACCAGAAATCGCAAGTTTACGTCCTAGTTTATTTCCTTTATCAAGAAGTAAGACGCTTGCGCCTTCTTCAGCAGCACCGATTGCAGCCATTAGCCCTGAAGGACCGCCGCCGATGACAATAACATCATAATGCATAATATATCGACCTCATTTTCTACATTTCCTGCCTAAAAGAATAGCATGTTTTCCCTTAAAAGAAAAATAGAGTGAAGTACTGCTTAAGAGGAGAATTGTGGTACAATACAAAAGTTAGAGTTCAGCATTATCCTGCTATTTATGGGCAATAAGACTACTACCTTAAGATTTATGAGAAGTAAAGAGGGAGTTAAAAAGGTCCGTAAATGCTCGAATGATTAGTAGGAGGGGAGTCTCCCACTAATTATAGTTTCACTTTATTGTAGATGTAGGAGGATTTTCGTATGTCCGATTCAAAATTTCTGCGCGGAACGCTTATTGTGACGTTAGGGACATTTTTAGTAAAGTTCTTAGGCATGATTTACGTTTTTCCGTTTCATGCATTAGTAGGCACAGAAGGCGGAACGCTCTATACATATGGATACATTCCATATACGATATTTTTAAGTATCGCAACGGCAGGAGTGCCGCTTGCTGTTTCTAAGTTTGTTTCCAAATATAATGCACTTGGAGATTATAAAACGAGCCGGAGAATGTTCCGCTCGGGAATGGTTATGATGATAGTAACAGGAGTTCTTTCCTTCTTAGTACTGTACATGACCGCACCATTATTTGCAGAAGCAATGCTTGGTAAACAAAGTTTACAAAATAAGGTAGAAGAAGTTACGACGATTATTCGCCTCGTAAGTTTTGCGCTTATTGTTGTGCCGGCAGCAAGTTTGATTCGTGGTTATTTCCAAGGCCACCAATCGATGGGACCGACTACGGTTTCACAAATTATTGAGCAAATTATTCGTATCGTCTTTTTATTAGCGGGTAGTTTCATCGTTATTAAAGTACTTGGCGGTACAGTAGCAACGGCAGTTGGGGTTGCGACATTCGCTGCGTTCGTTTCAGCAGTTGGAGCACTTGGCGTATTAATTTGGTACTGGTTAAAACGTAAAAAATATTTGGATCAATATTTAATTGAGCAAACTGTACCAGAATCGACGGTAAGTACCGCTCAATTGTTTAAAGAGTTGTTTGCATATGCAATCCCTTACGTTGTAATTGGATTAACAATTCCTTTATATCAACAAATTGATACATTGACATTTAACTCTATTATGCAGGCGATTGGTCAAGGAGATATCGCAGAGCGAGCACTCGGTATTTTCACGATGTGGACGCATAAATTAATTATGATTCCAGTATCACTTGCAACAGCGTTTAGTTTAACGCTCGTGCCAGCGATTACAAAGTCGTTTACTGAAAAGCAATACCGTTATTTGAAATTACAAATTACACAAACATTCCAGGCGAATATGTTTTTAACATTGCCAGCAGTTGTAGGTATTTCTACACTTGCATATCCGATTTACACTGCTTTCTACGATTCAGACCCACTAGGTGGACAAGTATTAATGTGGTATGCGCCAGTTGCATTGTTATTCGCTTTATTCACAGTAACAGCAGCAATTCTGCAAGGGATTAACCAGCAGAAACATGCGATTGTTGCGCTTGTGATGGGTGTTATTTTGAAATTTGCATGTAACGTAATCTTTATTCGTTATTTCGGTACAGTTGGGGCGATTTTGGCTACTGCAGTCGGCTTCTTAGCTTCCGTATGGTATACGAATAGACAAATTAAAAAACACGCACACTATTCATTTGGTGTTGTATATAAGAGAACATTCCAAATTGCAGTCTTAACACTTGTAATGGTTATTGCTGTAAAACTATCACAATGGCTTCTATCCTTCATGATTTCGCCTGATGGCCGTATTGGTGCTCTTATTACAGTTGCGATTTGTGCAGGTATTGGTGGTCTTGTTTACGGATTGTTAGCGATTCGCACAGGAGTACTAGAAAGAGTATTTGGCGGAGAAGCTTTAGAGAAAATCCAGCGTAAACTTGGTAGTAGATTCAAAATAAAGTTGAAATCAAAAGGGGCGTAAATACGTCCCCTTTTCTATGATAAATAAAGAAGGTGAAGAACATGAGATTAGATAAATTATTAGCGAATATGGGACACGGAAGTAGAAAAGAAGTAAAGAAATTACTGAAAGACGGCGTTGTGAAGATTGATGGAACGCCAGTGAAAGATGCGAAGTTTCATGTGAATGTAGAAGAGCAAGAGGTTATGATTCACGGTGAAGTTGTGGAATATAAAGAGTTTGTTTATTTAATGATGCATAAACCACAAGGTGTTATTTCAGCGACAGAAGATGATAACCACGAAACAGTAATAGATTTATTAGAATTAGAAGATGCGATTTTCGATCCATTCCCTGTTGGAAGGCTCGATATTGATACAGAAGGTTTCTTATTAATCACAAATGATGGGAAGTTAACGCATCAACTATTATCTCCGAAAAAGCATGTGCCGAAAAAATATTATGCACACATTTCAGGTGTTGTAACGGAAGAGGATGTAATAGAATTCGCTAAAGGTGTTATTTTAGAAGATGGCTATGAAACGAAGCCAGGCGAACTTACAATTTTAAAAAGTGATGATATTTCTGAGATTGAACTCGTTATTACAGAAGGAAAATTCCATCAAGTGAAGCGTATGTTTGAAGCGGTAGGGAAAAAAGTAGTTTATTTAAAGAGAACAGAGATGGGACCTTTAATGTTAGATGAAGAGTTAGAACTTGGGCAATATCGTGAATTAACAGATGAAGAAGTAGAAATGTTAAAGACGTATCAAGTAGATAACGAAAAGTAACGCCAATTTCAGAGCATAGAAAAGACCCCTTTCTAATGAGTTAGAAAGGGGTATGTATTTATTTACATACAATTATTTTTTATTATGAGGTCATTCTCACTTTCTTTCCTGTCGTTGTCCACTTGCCGCGGCAAGGGCTATACACGAGTTCATTAAACTGCAACACATTTAGATCACGTTGTATTGTTCGCGGTGTGATCCCGAACTCATCTACAAGGTCTTTCGTTGTTACCGTACCGTTTTCATTGATGTACATATAAATCGATTTAATGCGTGTTAGCATACGAGTAGTTGTAGGTTTCAAGAGAAAACCGCTCCTCTACTAGTTTTTTTGACCCCATTCAGGAAAGAAGGTCGTTACTACCATTGTACTCTACATGATAAAATTCATGCTTTAACTTACTTAAATTTTACAAAAGTTTAACAAATATTCATATAGAAAAATATTGGTAGTTGACATTGTATGTCTGGTCAGTCAACTAACTCATAAATTTCTACGTAAAACGCCAAATTCCTGCAAATTTTTTTAAAAAAATAAAAGAAAAACTAATAAGAAATATCTGAAATATTACAATTGTCCGTTATTAGGTTTTCATGTATGGCATAAGAGATTTTCGTTTGCTATGATGAAAGAGACAATATAGTGAAGGATGGATGCGTGATGTCGACGATTAATTGGACAGAAGAAGTTACAAAACGAAAAGATGATTTAATTCGTGATACACAAAAATTTTTACAAATTAAAAGTGTATGGGAAGAAGAATCTGCGAAAGAGGGCGCACCATTTGGTGAAGGTGTAGAAAAAGCCTTATCTTTCATGTTACATAAAGGAGAAGCAGAAGGTTTCTGTTCTAAAAATTTAGAAGGATATGCAGGTCATCTTGAAATGGGACAAGGAGAAGAATTAGTAGGTATTCTTTGTCACGTTGATGTTGTACCAGAAGGAGATGGCTGGACAACTCCTGCGTATAGTGCGGATATTCGCGACGGGAAGATTTTTGCACGCGGTGCAATTGATGATAAAGGGCCGACGATGGCAGCTTATTATGCGATGAAAATCGTTAAAGAATTGGGCTTACCTCTTTCAAAACGTGTTCGTATGATTTTAGGAACAGATGAGGAAAGTAATTGGAAGTGTGTAGATCATTATTTTAAAAATGAAGAAATGCCAACAATCGGTTTTGCGCCGGATGCAGATTTTCCGATTATTAATGCGGAAAAAGGAATTTCTGACATACAAGTTGTGCAAAGTGGTGGCGAAGAGAAAGAAGGCACATTTAAGCTTATTTCATTTGAGTCAGGTCGTCGTTTAAATATGGTTCCTGATTTTGCAGAAGCAGTTATTACAGGAGAAGATGTAAATACACTTACAGTAGCATATGAAGAGTATTTACAAACTGCTAAAAAAATAGGTAAAGCAATTGTAGAAGGAAAGACGGTGACGTTGCAAATCAAAGGGGTTTCAGCTCACGGATCTACTCCGGAAAAGGGAGAAAATGCAGGTTTATTATTGGTAAACTTCTTAACGAAAGTTTCTCTTGATGGAAAAGGGGCTTCATTTGCCTCGTTTGTAACAGAAACATTTACAGGTGATATTATGGGAGAAAAAGCTGGTATTTCTTATAAAGACGATATTAGCGGGCCGTTAACAGTGAATGTTGGTCGCCTGTCTTACTCGCAAGAAAACGGTGGTAATTTAGGATTAAATGTACGCTATCCAGTTACAACTAACTTTGAAGAAACGATTGCAAAGTTAAAAGAATATGTTGGTACTCATGGATTTGAAGTAGCGGATTATTCTAACTCTCGCCCGCATCACGTTGACAAAGATCATACGTTAATTCGTACTTTACAACGTGTATATGAAGAACAAACTGGTGAAAAAGCTGAATTGTTAGCAATTGGCGGTGGTACTTATGCTCGTTCATTGAAAGCTGGCGTTGCATTTGGCCCGTTATTCCCAGGAAAAGAAGAACTTGCGCATCAAAAAGACGAGTACATTGAAATTGAAGATTTATTAAAAGCGACAGCGATTTACGCTCAAGCAATTCATGAATTAGCGAAATAAAAGATATTTAAATAATGACCGCTCTCTACTTTAGAGGGCGGATTCTTTTTAGCTGAATGAGATAAGGAAGAAAAGCAACAATAACATAAAGGAGACGATGTAGATGGTGCCGCATTATTTTGTCGCAGTAACTTTACCACGTCATATAAAAGAAATTCTTTCTAATTATAAAGAGGAAATGAAGGATGAATTACCATTTCGCTCGTGGGTACATGAAGAAGACTATCATATTACCCTTTCATTTTTAGGAAGTGCGACAGAGGAACAGTTAGAAGGAATAAAGAATGGATTACAAACACTTACAAAAAAAACGGAATTATCGTTTACGTTAAAAGGACTTTCTACATTCGGACAGGTGGACCAGCCGCGTATATTTTGGGCGGGGATAAGTGATAATCAAGATTTGTTTAGTTTACAAAAGCAAGTGCATACAATTTGTGAAGAAAATGGCTTCTCTCTAGATACACGTCCTTATCATCCACATATTACTGTTGCGCGTAAATGGGTAGGAGAAAAAGTGTTTGATCTGACAAATGTAAAAGAGTTACCTGTAACATCATTTCAAGCAGATACGATTACTTTGTATGAATCTCACGTTAAGGAAACGCCGAAGTATAAATCGATTACTGAAATAAAACTACAAAAATAGAATGTATGAAAACGTTTTTTATACAGGTGAATATACTATAGGGAATAATGTGTTACTGTATAGAGCTTCGCTGATAAGAAAACCCTTATCACTTGTAGCTCGTTTCATTTTAACTTTAAGAATGATGGTGATTTTTTATGTTGAAAGTAAAACGTCCATTTGATGCCTATTTAGATGAAATGAATAAAATTACAATTTTGCTCCCGCATGCGTATGGAACAAGCCGGACATTTCGTTTACAAGAAGGAAGCAATGTGAAAGAGTTACCGATTGTTCATACTATTGCTCTTCCAGATGCAACGAAGTATGAATGTTTTATAGAAGAGCCGATAGATGTGGGGAAGTATTATACAGTACGGGATGAACGGAATGAAGAAACAGATTTACAAATAGGCGCTGTGATTCGAACAGTAGTTTTCGATGAAAAATATTATTACGAAGGTACCGACTTAGGTGCTGTGTATACAAAAGAAGAAACAATATTTAAAGTATGGGCTCCGACTGCAAGGCTTGCGAAAGTACGGATTTATAAAAGTGATAAAGAATATATTGATTATGAAATGTACAGAGAAGAAAACGGAGTGTGGATTCATACATTACAAGGTGATCATGATGGAGCACGATATACATTCCTTGTTTGTATTAATTTAATATGGAACGAAGCGGTTGACCCTTATGCAAAGTCTGCGACGATAAATGGAAAATACGGCGTCGTTATCGATTTGGAAAAAACGAATGTGACAAAACGAGTAGAATTATCACCATTACAGTCAATGACAGATGCCATATTGTATGAACTGCATATTCGTGACGCTACTATTCACCCAAACAGTGGGGTGAATAAGAAAGGGACATATAAAGGGCTAATGGAAGAGGAGACAGTAGGGCGAAATGGGACATTAACAGGATTGTCTCATATAAAGGATTTAGGCGTTACACATGTTGAACTATTACCTTTACATTGTTTTGGTGGTATAGATGAAGTGAATCCTGCTTCCGCATATAATTGGGGCTACAATCCGTTATATTACAATATACCAACAGGATTTTATGTTACAAACCTTTCTGATCCATATAACAGGATAGTAGAGTGTAAACAACTAATTGAAACATTTCATGATCACGGCATCAGGGTGATTATAGATGTTGTATATAATCATGTTTATGAAAGAGAATTATCATCATTTGAGAAGCTTGTCCCGGGATATTATTTTCGTCATGGGGAAGACGGTATGCCTTCTAATGGGACGGGAGTTGGAAATGATATAGCATCTGAACGGAAAATGATGAGGAAATTTATTATAGAATCTGTTTTATATTGGCTTACTGAATACAATGTTGATGGATTCCGATTTGATTTAATGGGAATTTTAGATGTTGAAACGATGAATGAATTAGAAAAAGAAGTACGAAAAATAAAGCAGGATGCGCTGTTATTAGGTGAAGGATGGGATTTGCAAACACCGCTTCCTCTTGAAGAGAAAGCGACGTTAAATAATGCGAATAAAATGCCATGTATCGCACAGTTTAATGATCAATTTCGTGATGGAATAAAAGGAAGTACTTTTAATATAAATAAACGTGGCTTTGCATTTGGTGGGCATGTAGACTGTAATCATTTGCAGTATATAGTAGCTGGTAGCCTTTTAAGTATGAAAGAAACAGGATTGTTCCTAGAGCCAGTACAAAGCATCAACTATGTAGAATGTCATGACAATATGACGATGTGGGATAAACTAGTGCAAAGTAATCCAGAATCAGAAGAAATTTTGAAAAGGCGCCATCGTTTAGCAACTGCAATGGTTATTCTTTCACAAGGGATTCCTTTCTTACATGCGGGGCAAGAGTTTTATCGTACGAAGCAAGGGAATGAAAATAGTTATAATGCAAATGATGAAATTAATCAATTAGATTGGGATCAAAAAGAGAAAGAGATGGAGACCGTTAACTATATAAAAGGGTTAATTGCGATTCGCAAAGGGCACGGGGCATTCCGATTACAAAATGTAGACCTTATAAAAAAGCATATGACTTTTTTGCAAACGTCTACAGAAGTACTGGCATACCACCTAGAGCATGTAGAATTATTTGGACCGTGGAAAGAGATTGTAGTTTTATTTAATAGCGGTTTGGAAGCTAAAACGGTGCAGCTTCCAAAAGAAGAAACGTGGCATGTGTTAGTAAACGAAAAGCAAGCGAAAATAGAGCCAATTTCTTCATTTAGAGGAAAGGAACTTCAATTGGCTCCAATTAGCACGTATATATTGACGATAATGTGACAAATCGCTACTTGACGATGAGAATGTAATAAATGTAGAATTGACAAAGGTGACGATTTTCATAAGTTGTCATTCTATGATTGATTTTGTAAAATAAACTAGAAGAACAGGTGATTTATCCTGTTTTCGGCTTATGCCAAGTTTTTTCATTCAAATACAGTAAAATATATGAATCCACAACATGTGTAGAAATGTTGCGGTTTTTCTTTTCATAACTATAAAAGATAAGGATTTGTTAACGGGTAATGAATATGGAATGGTTGGAACAATTATTAGGAAAAGAGTGGAGTCTTATACCGGCTGGTGGAGTAACGGGCGATGCATATATTGCGCAAAACGGACAACAAAAGTTATTTTTAAAGCGGAATACATCGCCCTTTTTAGCGGTATTGTCAGCAGAAGGAATTGTTCCAAAATTACTTTGGACAAGAAGGGTAACGAACGGTGATGTAATTTCTGCTCAAAAATGGCTTCCGGGACAGAAGTTAGAGCCAGAGGATATGAAACTAGAACGTGTTGCGAAACTTTTGAAGAAAATACACTCCTCTAAAGCGCTTGTGCAGATGATTCAAAGGCTAGGAAAGCAGCCGCTTCATGCGCAAGAGTTATTACAACAATTACAGCTCGTTTTAAGAGGAGATATAAGAGTTGATGAAACAATTCAGCAAGGTCTTCAATATTTAACGGAGTCATTAAAAGATATTGAGTACAATGAATTCGTTGTATGCCATTGTGATGTAAACCATAACAATTGGATATTGTCGGACGAAGATGAATTGTTTTTAATTGATTGGGATGGGGCTGTTATTGCTGACCCAGCTTTAGATCTTGGTATGTTATTATATTGGTATGTTCCGCGCCATGAATGGAGTGAATGGCTCGGATATTATGAGATTGAACTAGATGAATCATTGCTTAGGCGTATGAGATGGTATGTGATAGCACAAACGATTTTATCTATGCAATGGCACACAACAAAAAAGCAGCAAGCAGAAGCTAAATATTGGCATCAATATTTACAGCAACTACTTGCTTCAGAATAATACTTAAGAAAAATTGTCCATTCCAGCAATCCACTGAGTAAGTTGTTCTTGATTATTGGAAATATGGTTGTCCAAATTAGAGGAAGATTTACCCGATTGACTATAAGAATATACATCGTTTAGCATTACTTTAGTGTCACTACTTATACTATCGTTTGCGAGTAACGATTGAATGAGTCGCTCTAATTGCTCGCATTCAGAAACTGTCCCGCAGCAATCACTTTGATGGTTGATTAAAATATCTTTTAACACTTCTAATTGATGCTGTTGATTAATTGGCATGAACGGATCATCCTTTCGAGTGTTTTTCTCTCCCTAGAAATGTAAGAGAAAAAGCTGTTTCGTCATGGAATGTTTAATGCTTTATGTAGTTTTTATCAAAATGGTACATCTTATACTTGAAAGAAACGGACCGAGTGCTCGTACGTACTTGGTTTTTTGTTTGATAGATTGATTAAAACAGAAAGAAGGAATTTTTCCTTTAAAATAGTTTTGTAAAGAGAGGGAGACATCTATGCGTTTAAGACATAAGCCTTATGCAATGGATCGAATTAATGAGTATTCACATATCGTAATTGGAAACCCAGAGGAGAGCGCTGGTAACTGGAAAGAAATATTTGGAAATGAACAGCCAATTCATATTGAAGTAGGTACAGGACGTGGCCGCTTCATGTATGATATGGCAAAAGCAAATCCGCATATTAACTATATTGGAATTGAAAAATTCACAAGTGTTGTTGTAGATGCACTTGATAAATTAATTGAAGAAGAAGTACCGAACTTAAAGTTAATTAATAAAGATGCTGAAGATTTAACAGTTTTCTTTGCGAAAGGTGAAATTGACCGCGTTTATTTAAACTTCTCAGATCCATGGCCGAAGAATCGTCATACGAAGCGTCGTTTAACGTATAAAACATTTTTACGCAATTATGAAGAAGTGTTAGTAGATGGCGGAGAAATTCATTTCAAAACTGATAACCAAGGTTTATTTGAATATTCTATTATGAGTATGGCTGAGTATGGTATGTTATTAACTTACCTTAGCCTAGATCTTCATAATAGTGATTATGAAGGAAACATTATGACAGAATACGAAGAGAAATTTTCTAGTAAAGGTCATCGTATTTATCGAGTTGAAGCAAAATATCGTACGGAGCCTATGCAGTAATGCATAGGTTTTTTATATGAAAAATAATCGGAATATTATGTTAAAATTAAATAGAAAAGGGGGATGGGATATGGAACAGTTACAAATTGGAAATATAAAAGTGACGTGGCTAAAAGGTGGGAATACACATTTAGATGGAGGCGCGATGTTTGGAGTTGTGCCAAAAGTACTTTGGTCACGAAAATATAAACACAATGATACAAATCATATTTATTTACGAACAGATCCGTTACTCTTAGAAACGAAAGAAGGAAACATGCTTATTGATTCAGGGATAGGGAATGGTAAATTGAATGAGAAAATGAAGCGGAATCAAGGTGTAACAGAAGAATCATCAGTTAAGGAATCTTTAGAAAAATTGGGACTGAATAATGAAGATATTCATTACGTCTTAATGACGCATCTTCATTTTGACCATGCATCTGGTTTAACAAAATGGGAGGGAAATCGCCTTGTTCCGGCGTTTCCGAACGCAACGATTTATGTAAGTGAGACTGAATGGAATGAAATGAAAAATCCGAATGTTAGATCGCGTAATACATATTGGAAGGAAAATTGGGAGCCAATCGTTGATAAGATTGTTACGTTCAGGCAAGAAGTAGAAATTACGGATGAAATAAAGATGGTGCATACGGGTGGTCATAGCGATGGACATGCCGTTGTCGTCCTTGAAAGTCAGAGTGAAACGATGCTTCATTTAGCGGACATTTTACCGACGCATGCACATCAAAATGTATTATGGGTAATGGCATACGATGACTATCCAATGACATCGATTGAACATAAACAAAAGTGGATGAAGTATGGTGCTGAAAAAGAGGCGTGGTTTACTTTTTATCATGATGCATATTACCGTGCAGTAAAGTGGAATGAGGAAGGGCATATAGTGGAGAAGATAGAGAGAAAAACAAATATAGAAGCTTAATATTAATAAGAGGAAGGTGTCCAAAAATATTTATTGGAACAATCTCCACTTATTATGTATTGCTGTTATTATCAGCTTTTGTTGGTAATTCTAAAAAAAAAGAGGTTCACCTAATGGGAAACCTCTTTTTATGCTGCTATAACCTCTAAAACAGTACCTGTTTTAGCATCAACTAAAAATTCAAATCGTTCTTGTATTTCATCTAACATCGTTGTAAGACCGCCGCGATAAACTTCGTACGCGACATCATATTTTTCAAATGCCTCTGGAACCATATGTACCCAAGAGCCAGTAATTTCACCTTTATGACTTAATGCTTGTTTCACCATTTTCAATGCTTTTTCTGAAGAAATATGGGATTGTTCTTGTACTTTGTTTGCAACGAAATAACCAGCTGCAAACCCAACGCCAAGACCTGTGACTAAACCTTTCCAGCTCATATATTCACCTCAATTCTGTAAAATAAAAATAGTGTACCAATAATAATTATAATGCAAATGCAACTAAAAAAGAAGAAACTAGAAACATTTCGAAAATTTCGTTACAATAAAAGAGGTATTCTACTAAGGTTTGAAAGAAGGGGACTTCGTGAATAAAGAGACATTACAATTATTTCGTACGTTAACAGAATTACAAGGTACATCAGGTTTTGAACATGATGTGCGCAGTTTTATGAAGCAAGAATTAAGCAAATATGCTGATGAGATTGTGCAAGACGGTTTAGGTAGCGTATTTGGCCTGAAAAAAGGGGACGAAACTGGCCCGCGCGTTCTTGTAGCAGGTCATATGGATGAAGTAGGTTTCATGGTTACGCAAATTACGAAAAATGGGATGCTTCGTTTTCAAACGTTAGGTGGCTGGTGGAGCCAAGTACTATTAGCTCAGCGTGTACAAGTTATGACGAAGAATGGTCCTGTTATTGGGGTTGTTGGTTCCATTCCTCCTCATTTATTAAGTGATGCGCAACGTGCAAAACCGATGGATATAAAAAATATGTTAATTGATATAGGTGCAGATAGTTATGAAGATGCGATTGAAATTGGCATAAAGCCAGGGCAACAAATCGTTCCAATCTGCCCATTCACGCCAATGGCAAATGAAAAGAAAATTATGGCGAAAGCTTGGGACAACCGCTATGGATGTGGCCTTGCTATCGAATTGCTAAAAGAATTAAAAGATGAAACATTACCAAACACATTATACTCTGGTGCGACTGTACAAGAAGAAGTGGGTCTTCGCGGAGCACAAACTGCTGCAAATATGATTCAACCAGATATTTTCTATGCGCTTGATGCAAGTCCAGCAAATGATGCATCTGGTGATAAGACGCAGTTCGGTCAATTAGGAAAAGGCGCTCTTCTTCGTATTTATGACCGTACAATGGTAACACATAGAGGAATGCGCGAATTCATTTTAGATACAGCAGAAACACATAACATTCCGTACCAATACTTTATTTCACAAGGTGGTACAGATGCGGGCCGTGTGCATACAAGTAACTCTGGTATCCCATCAGCAGTAATTGGTGTTTGTGCACGCTACATTCATACACATGCTTCTATTTTACATGTTGATGATTATGCGGCAGCGAAGGAATTAATTACGAAGCTTGTGAGAGCGACGGACAAAACGACGTTAGAGACAATTAAGAATAACGCGTAAAGAGGAAGGGTGAAAAACCCTTCTTTTTTTAGGTTGAATAGATGACCCAGCGATGAATGGGAGCGGTCAGTGCCTAGTTGGTGCTCGAGCGATGTATTAAGACCGCGGATAGGAAGAGAGAGGAAGGCTGTTTTTGGAAAACCTTTTCTTTTTTTAGGTGGGAGAGATGACACAGAGATGCGTGTGTGCGGTCAGGCGCACTACGGTATAAATCTCAGTCATGAAGACTGATTTGGTGTTCGAGGCTAGTATTAGGATAGAATGATGAATTTATATAGGGGTGAATGAAATGAAGGTAGTAGTTGGGTCGAAGAATAAGACGAAGGTTGGGGCTGTGGAGAAGGTTTGGGAAGATGCTGAAATTACATCTCTTTCTGTTCCATCAGGAGTAGCAAATCAGCCTTTTTCAGATGAAGAGACGATGCAAGGAGCAGTAAATAGAGCGAAGAGAGCATTGCAGGAAGGTGCAGCTTATATCGGCATTGGGCTAGAAGGCGGCGTTATGAAAACGGAGCATGGGTTATTTATGTGTAACTGGGGTGCTTTAGCGACGATTGAAGGTAAAACATTTGTTGCGGGCGGGGCGCGTATTAAGTTACCAGATGATTTTTTAGCACCGCTTGAAGAAGGAAAAGAGCTAAGTGAAGTGATGGAAGAGTTTGTAGAGCGAAAAGATATTCGTAGTCACGAAGGTGCTATCGGTATTTTTACAGATGATTATGTCGACCGAACGGAATTATTTGTACACGTTGTTAAGTTACTTGTTGGGCAATATAAGTATGATGAAAAGCAAGCATAAACCTTGCACCATGCGCGATGTATGGTAGTATAAAGAAAAGATTATAGTGTGAAAAAGTGCACTCGTTAGAGGAGGAAATATAGATGAAATCATTAGAAAGCATGGAACAATTCCAAGAATTAAAAAATGAAGAGAATGTAGTCTTCATGTTCTCAGCAGAATGGTGCCCAGATTGCCGTTTCGTTGATCCATTTATGCCAGAAGTAGAAGAGAAGTATAGTGATTTCTCATTTTACTATGTAGATCGTGATGAATTTATTGATTTATGCGTGAAAGTAGACGTATTTGGCATTCCAAGCTTTGTAGCGTACAATAAAGGTGAAGAAACTGGACGCTATGTAAATAAAGATCGTAAAACACAAGAGCAAATCGAAGAGTTTATTGAAGGTTTAAAATAAGACAATTAGCCAATTGAATTGTAAAAACAACCTCTACCTTCGCGGGGGAGGTTATTTTTTTGGAAGGGAGGAAAAAGAGATGAAAATGACAAGTAAAAAGATGAAAGACGAGTTAATGAAGAAATTATCTCGACCAGAATGGGACTGTCATTATGATAGCGAGAAAGAAGTTCTTCGTATTGAACAAACAGACTCGAAAAAAGGTATTAACGTATCACTTCCAGGAGTAGTTGCAAAATGGGAAGTGAACAAAGAAAAAGCAATTGAAGAGGTCGCTTATTACGTACAAGAAGCGCTAATTGCAATGCATAAAGAAGAAAATAGCACGGCGAAAATTTTACCTGTTATTCGCTCTACTTCTTTCCCGAAACAATCAGAAGAAGGAAATCCGTTTATTATGACGGACCATACGGCGGAAACACGTATTTACTATGCGCTAGATTCTAATAAAACGTATCGATTAATTGATGAGCGCCTATTGCAAAAATTAGAGCTTACAGAGGAACAAGTACGTGAAATGGCATTATTTAATGCTCGCTCATTAGGCTATGAATTTAAGCAGGAGACAGTAGCAGGTAATACATTCTACTTTTTAAACACAAATGATGGATACGATGCGAGTCGTATTTTAAACGAATCGTTACTACACTCGATGCGTGAAAAGATCTCTGGTGATATGGTTGTTGCAGTTCCTCACCAAGATGTATTAATTATTGCTGATATCGTCAACGAAATCGGTTATGATATTATTGCACAAATGACAATGAAATTTTTTGCCGAAGGGCATGTTCCGATTACATCACTTTCATTCGTATATGAAGATGGGGACTTCGAACCAATCTTTATTTTAGCGAAGAATCGGAAGAAGACAGATGGAAAAGAGAAAGGATGAACGAAGTGAACGTTTTTTACAACCTTGAAGGAATTGGTGACACTTTAATTGTTACCTTACAAGATATTACTTTAGAAAACCGTACATTTGACCGTAAAGGAGATGTTGCTCGCGTATACGATCGTGAAAGTAACGTAACAGCAGGATTCAACATCTTTAATGCGTCTTCTTATGTAGAAGTAACAGACAACGGAAACGTTACATTAACGAAAGAGTTTGTTGAAAAAATTAACGGAATTTTAGCGAAGAATGGCTTTGAAGAAAAAGTAGAAGCTGATTTCACGCCGAAATTTGTTGTAGGCTATGTAGCTGAAAAAGAGAAGCATCCAAATGCTGATAAATTAAACATTTGTACAGTAGAAATCGGTACAGAAACATTACAAATCGTATGTGGTGCACCAAACGTTGATGCAGGACAAAAAGTTGTTGTTGCAAAAATCGGTGCTGTAATGCCAAGTGGTATGTTAATTAAACCAGCTGAACTTCGCGGTGTTCCTTCTTCTGGAATGATTTGCTCTGCACGTGAGTTAGAGCTTCCAGATGCTCCAGAAGAAAAAGGTATTCTTGTATTAGAAGATAGCTTTGAAGTTGGACAAGAATTTAAATTTTAATTGATGTTAGAAAAAGTAGTCTCGCATATGTGAGGCTATTTTTTTGTGCGAAATTCCTAGGATTGTAACGTTTCCTCTCAAAATCTATATTGTATTTCAAAAACGGATTAGGTAAAATTTAGAAAAAAGAAGGGGTAGACGTATGAAGCAACAACCAAAAATTGCAGAACTTCTGAAACGAATTGAAACTTCAAAACAGCAAGATATCGAACTAGGTTCCTATGAAATATATGTGTTTAGCGAAAATGAATTAGAAAAAGGACAAATCGGTTATCGATATGATAAACATAAAAATTCATTAATAAGTGAAGAAAGTGGAAAATGGAAAGAGGAATGGATTGTTATCGGATATGAAACGGATATGGGGGATCCTGTTTTCGTAAATGTAGCTGATGATGCTTATCTAGTCTATACCGCAGAGCGTGGTACAGAAACGTGGCAACCCGTTCATATTGGAAATATGGATGAAATTATAAAACAATTATAAGAAATACTTTGAGCCCGGTGCAAAGTGATAGGAGAGAAAAATGAAGTATATAAAAATAATGAGCGCTATTGCAGTCATTGGAATATATATGGGAGGTTGTTCGCAAGAAGAGCCGAAAAAAGAAACAACATCTTCTATACAAGAAAAAAACAAAGATAATAAGGAAGACGCACCGGTAGAAAAGCAGCAAGAAGAACAAGAAAAGAAAGAACAGGCGCAAGCAATTCAAACGAATGAGAAAGTGGAACATAAGCAGGAGGAAGTGCCGACCGAGGAAAAGAAAGAGGAAACTACGCCGCTGCAGCCAACTGAGCAACCGCTGCAAAATAATGAACAAAAAGTAGAGAGTAATGAAAAACAAGAAAAGTTTCTCGTCGTTATTGATCCAGGGCATCAACAAAAAGCGAATTTAAATTTAGAGGCAATTGGTCCAGGAGCAACTACGCAAAAATATAAAGTAACAGACGGAACAGCGGGAGTTGTAACGAAAAAGAGGGAATCAGTTCTTGTATTAGAGATGGCTTTTATATTGAAAGAAAAACTGGAAGCAAAAGGTATACAAGTATTGATGACGAGAACGTCACATGAGGTTGATATAAGTAATAAGGAACGAGCAACATTCGCGAATGATCATAAAACGAATTTATTTTTGCGCCTTCACGCAGATGGTTCTGAAAATCCAAATCAAAGTGGATTTGCTGTATTGACACCGGCAGAAGGAAGTCCGTATACGAAAGAGATTTATGCTGAAAGTCTTCAAATCTCTCAAACGATAGTAAATAAAATGAGAGAGAATCATCAAGTGAAAGTAAATGGAATTAAATTTCGGGATGACCTTTCTGGATTTAATTGGTCAAAAGTTCCAGGAGTACTATTAGAACTTGGATTTATGTCAAACCCTGAAGAAGACAAAAAATTATCTGACCCACAGTATGTAAATTCTTTATTGCAAAGTGTAACGGATAGTGTGGATGAATATCGGAAGGGTAAAGATTAAACGAGGTCTTACATGTAAGACCTCGTTTTTCTATATGAAAAACAATCGTGAATTAGAATATTATGGATAAAACTAATATGCTTAATTTTACCTGCACTTTTTGCCGAATGCTGATACAATAAAGGATGTTACTATTTAGTAGAAAGAGTGGTAAACATGTTAGATTGGATGAAAAAGCTGTTTAACAAAGAGGAAGAAAAAACAGTGATGAATAAAGAAGTACCGGCACAAATTGAAAGTCAGCCGAAAATTCCTCGTGTAAACCACTACACTGAAGCAAGAGAAGCACAAATGGCAAGTCGGAATGCAGGGAAATGTCGTTTTCCATTAATACCAGATAATGGATTTGATGAGGAGGATGTAAGAGAACTGCCTAACTTTGAAGAACAACCTATTCAAAGAGGAGTATATGAAGAACAGCCTACTCAAAGAGGAATAAAAGTGGAAAGAAGCAGACGACCGTATGTGGAAACAGAAGCACCTACATATGAGGAACCGGAATTGCAATATGAACCGGAACCAGAGCCTGTCGTAAAAAAAGCATTCGTACCGTCGCAAGAAAGTAACCGTAGACCATTTCGTCCAACAGAAATGATTTCTCCGATTTATGGATATAACCGTCCTTCAGTAGAAACGAAGGTTGTGCAGGAGGAAGAAAAGGAAAGAGAAGATCTTGAAATATCTGTTGAAGGAAAAGCTGTTGTTGACGCATGGTTAGAGAAAAAGGGATATACATTATCCGACTTTTCGGGAGTTCTACAAGGAAGTTCATCTGTTAAGAACGGAGTGAACGAACGAAGTAATAGAGTAGAAGAAAAATCGGTTGTGGATACATGGTTAGAGAAAAACGGTTACGAAGTTGAACGTCAAGCCCCTTCATTAGAAGAAAGCCTAAGTGATGAGTTGCTTCATAAAACAGTAGGACAGCATGTGGAAGAAGAGGCTACAATTGTACAAGCCTTGAAGCAGGAGCAAGATGTAGTGGCGTTATCATCTACAGAAGATAACGAAGAAACTTTACAAGAAGAGTCAATAGATTCTAAAGTAGAGCATGTGTATTCGATATTAACAGAAGAAAATGAATGTAATACAGAAATAGAAGAAACTGTTGCTGAAGTTGCAGCAAATCAAGTCGAAGAAGAAACATTAGAGGATGTAGTGATTGTAAAAGCAGATGAAAAGCTTGAAGAAACAATTACTATAGAAATACCAGATGCTTTTGAAGAAGCTAAGGAAGCAGAAGAAGTTGTGGAATTAGAAGAAACTGAGGAAGCGATAGAAGAAGTTGTGGAATTAGAGAAATCTGAGGAAGCAGCAGAAGAAGTTGTGGAATTAGAAGAAACTAAGGAAGCAGCAGAAGAAGTTGTGGAATTAGAGAAACCTGAGGAAGTGACAGAAGAAGTTGTGGAATTAGAAGAAACTAAGGAAGCGACAGAAGAAGTTGTGGAATTAGAAGAAACTAAGGAAGCAGCAGAAGAAGTTGTGGAATTAGAGAAATCTGAGGAAGTGACAGAAGAAGTTGTGGAATTAGAAGAAACTAAGGAAGCGACAGAAGAAGTTGCAGAATTAGAGGAAGCTGAGGAAGCAGCAGAAGAAGTTGTAGAATTAGAGAAATCTGAGGAAGCGACAGAAGAAGTTGTGGAATTAGAAGAAACTAAGGAAGCGACAGAAGAAGTTGTGGAATTAGAGGAAGCTGAGGAAGCGACAGAAGAAGTTGCGGAGTTAGAGGGTACTAAGGAAGAAGAACCAACTTCTCAAGAAACAGTAATTGAAGAAACGATGAATACAGATTTAGTGGAAAATACACCAGTTGCAGAGCAACCAGTGATTTCTCAACAAGAAACAATTACGTTCAAGGAAGAAAGTGAAGTATGCGTACCAGTTTCAGAAACGGATGAGCAAACAAAGAAAGATGTTCAAAACTTTGCGAACGTTTTAGTTGAAGAAGCGGAAGAAAAGAAGCAAGTTGCTGAAGAACAGCCTGCTTTACAAATAGAAGAACCGAAACGTGAGAAAAAACGTCATGTCCCATTTAATGTTGTCATGTTAAAGCAGGATAGAAAGAAATTAATGGAAAGACATGCGGCAAGAACGAACGTAATGCAATCAACTGTCAGTGAACGAGTGGAAGAAAAGCCAATGCAGCAAGTGGTAGTAGAACCACAAGCAGAAGAAAAGCCAATGCAGCAAATGGTAGTAGACCCGCAAGTGGAAGAAAAACCAGTGCAGCAAGTGGTAGTAGACCCGCAAGTGGAAGAAAGTCCAGTGCAGCAAGTGGTAGTAGAAGCCCAAGTGGAAGAAAAACCGATGCAACAAGTAGTGGTGGCTGGACAAGTACAAGAGCCAATTTCAAGTACGGAAGTACAAGAGAAAGCATATGTTGTAAATCAAAAAGAGAACGATATGCGCAACGTACTACAAGCGCCACCGAAGTATGAACTTCCGCCATTAACGTTGTTGTCAATTCCACAGCAGGCAGCATTAGATAATACGGAGTGGCTAGAAGAACAGGAAGAATTATTAAATACGACATTTAATAATTTCCATGTTGGAGCACATGTTATTAATGTGTCACAAGGGCCGGCGGTAACTCGTTTTGAAGTACAACCAGACCCAGGTGTGAAAGTAAATAAAATTACAAATTTAAGTGATGATATTAAGTTAAGTTTAGCTGCGAAAGATATTCGAATTGAAGCGCCAATTCCAGGGAAGAGTGCAATTGGAATTGAAGTTCCAAACAAGGAAAGTAAGCCAGTATTCCTGCGTGAAATTTTAAGAAGTCCTGTATTTACAAAGAGTGAATCACCGCTTACAGTTGCGCTGGGGCTTGATATTTCAGGTGATCCAATTGTAACGGATATTCGAAAAATGCCACATGGACTTATTGCGGGTGCAACTGGTTCAGGGAAAAGTGTGTGCATTAACGCGATTTTAACGAGCATTTTATATAAAGCGAAGCCGCATGAAGTGAAGTTGATACTAATTGATCCGAAGATGGTTGAGCTTGCACCATACAATTCTGTTCCACATCTTGTAGCACCTGTTATTACTGACGTAAAAGCAGCTACAGCTGCGTTAAAGTGGGCGGTTGAAGAGATGGAACGTCGTTATGAATTGTTTGCTCATGCTGGTGCTCGTGATTTAACTCGTTACAATACGATTGTAAGTGGTAGAGAAATCCCAGGTGAGACATTACCTTATATTGTAATTGTCATTGACGAGTTAGCGGACTTAATGATGGTTGCTCCTGGTGATGTGGAGGAAGCGATTTGTCGTATTGCACAAAAAGCGCGTGCTTGTGGTATTCACTTATTAGTTGCGACGCAGCGTCCATCTGTAGACGTTATTACAGGTTTAATTAAATCAAACATTCCAACGCGTATTGCGTTTACAGTATCATCTCAAGTTGATTCGCGTACGATTATCGATATTGGGGGCGCGGAGAAGTTACTTGGTCGTGGTGATATGCTATTTTTAGGAAACGGCACATCTAAACCAGTTCGTGTACAAGGTGTATACGTATCAGATGATGAGATTGAAAGAACAGTTGATCATGTGAAAAAGCAAATGAAGCCAAACTACTTATTTAAGCAAGAGGATTTATTAGCAAAATCAGAGCAGAGTGAGTCTGAAGATGAACTATTTTTTGATGCATGTCAATTTGTTGTAGAGCAAGGGGGAGCGTCCACATCTTCTGTACAGAGAAAATTCCGCATAGGTTATAATCGCGCGGCACGTCTAATTGAAGAGATGGAGTCGCAAGGGATTATTTCTGAAGGAAGAGGAACGAAACCGAGAGATGTCCTTATTTCTGAGGATGAATTCGCTGCTATGCAGGAAACAAATGTATAGGAAACGGTTTTGCTGTATACTAATAGAAAATGTTGGATAGTAAAGTAGGGAGTAAAGCGACATGAAAGAAATTGAATTAAAATTAAAAGGTGAAATAAATCGACTAACAAATAAAACATTTAAATTTGATGAACGTGTTGGAGAAGGCTGGTTCTCTGCCGTTTACTTTTTAAAAACTAGAGAAATCATTGAAGAATTTCGCCCGAAAAGTGTTGTAACAATGCAGTTTTTTCAAAAAGAACATGCAGTTCTTTGCGGAGCAGATGAGGTAATCGCATTGCTACAAACATTTGCCAAAAATCCTGAGGAATTAGAAATTCATTCTTTAAAGGATGGCGATAATATTAGTCCGTTTGAAACAGTTTTAACAATTCATGGTCCTTATGAATACTTCGGCTTTTTAGAAGGTGTAATTGATGGGATTTTAGCTCGTCGTACATCGGTTGCGACAAACGTATATAACGTTGTCCAAGCTGCACGTAGTGTAGATAAAGAAAAACCGGTTATTTTCATGGGAGATCGTGACGATCATTATACGCAACAAGCTGGTGACGGCTATGCGGCATACATCGGAGGTATGAGCGCGCAAGCGACGCATGCAATGAATGAATGGTGGGGCAGAAGTGGTATGGGGACGATGCCTCATGCTTTAATTCAAATGTTTAATGGTGATGTTGTTGAAGCTGCAAAGGCATATCATAAAAAATTCCCAGAAGATGAATTAGTCGTACTAATTGATTATAACAATGATGTCATTACAGATGCACTTCGCGTAGCGCGTGAATTTGGATCAACATTAAAAGGTGTACGTGTCGATACGTCTCGCACAATGATTGATCAATACTTCATTCGTCACCCAGAAGTACTTGGAACATTCGATCCACGTGGTGTAAATCCATCACTTGTATTTGCACTTCGTAAGGCTCTTGATGAGGAAGGGTTCCAACATGTAGATATCGTTGTAACTGGTGGGTTTGATGAGAAGCGTATTCGTGAATTTGAAGCTCAAAATGTTCCTGTCGATATATACGGAGTAGGAAGTAGCTTATTAAAAATGAATATTGGTTTTACTGGTGATAACGTAGAATTAAATGGAAAACCAGAAGCAAAAGCTGGTCGTAAATACCGTCCAAATTCACGTCTAGAGCGTGTTCAATTAGAAACAAAAGAAGATATGTAAAAGCGAGAAAAACTGATAGGTGATTGACCCTATCAGTTTTTCTGTTATCATAGTATAGCGGCTTGTTTTTTGCTATAATAAATGTGTTATGGACATAAAAGAAGTACGTACGAGTTTATCACTGATAAGTGAATATAAAAAGAAATTCACTGCATCAGAAATGTATGATGATTACCAAAATAAGAAAAGATTCATATACTGTCTTATAGATAGGCCGTTGTATTAGTTCGAAATGTTGGAGGTTCTTTAAGATGACAGTTTACCATTTTGTAGGAATTAAAGGAACAGGAATGAGTTCATTAGCACAAATTCTTCATGACATGAAGCATACTGTTCAAGGGTCTGATTATGAAAAGCGTTTCTTTACACAAACAGCATTGGAAAAGCGTGGTATTTCCATCCTTCCTTTTGATAAGAATAATATTAAAGAAGGACAAGTGATTATCGCAGGAAATGCATTTCCTGATACGCATGAAGAAATCGTAGCAGCAAAAGAATTAAATATCCCAGTACATCGTTACCATCACTTCTTAGGTGATCTTATGAATCAGTACACAAGTGTTGCTGTAACTGGTGCACATGGAAAAACATCAACAACTGGTTTGTTAGCCCATGTAATGCAAGGTGCACACCCAACATCATACCTTATTGGAGATGGAACGGGGCATGGGGTAGAAAATAGTAAGTATTTTGTATTTGAAGCTTGTGAGTATCGTCGTCATTTCTTGTCTTACTATCCAGACTATGCAATCATGACAAATATCGATTTCGATCACCCAGATTACTTTGCAGACATCAATGATGTATTTAATGCATTCCAAGAGATGGCATTGCAAGTGAAAAAAGGTATTATTGCATGT
The DNA here is from genome assembly GCF_022662615.1 of Bacillus cereus group sp. BfR-BA-01523. Classification (NCBI taxonomy): domain Bacteria; kingdom Bacillati; phylum Bacillota; class Bacilli; order Caryophanales; family Bacillaceae; genus Bacillus; species Bacillus cereus group sp. BfR-BA-01523. Next base: position 46,680 of record NZ_JAKUDX010000013.1, on the reverse strand, counting down.
GGTGATGATGAAGAACTTCAAAAAGTTCAAGCGAAAGTACCTGTTATTTTCTATGGATTTGGAGAAGATAATGATTTCCAAGCACGTAACATTCAAAAGAGAACTGATGGTACTATATTCGATGTATTCGTTCGTAATACGTATTATGACACGTTCAAAATTACAGGATACGGCGATCACAGCGTATTAAATGCATTAGCAGTAATCGCGCTTTGCCATTATGAAAACGTTGATGTAGAAGCAGTTAAGCATCAGCTAACAACTTTTGAAGGCGTAAAACGTCGCTTTAATGAAAAGCCAATGGGAGAACAAGTTATCATTGATGACTATGCACACCATCCGACAGAAATTAATGCAACGATTGAAGCAGCACGTCAAAAACATCCAGAGCGTGAAGTTGTCGCTGTATTCCAACCACATACATTCTCACGTACAGAGAAATTTTTAGATGAGTTCGCGGAAAGCTTAAGTAAAGCTGACCAAGTATACTTATGTGATATTTTCGGATCAGCACGTGAAAACAAAGGTGAATTAACAATTGAAGATCTGCAAAAACGTATCGATGGCGCAGAACTAATTACAGATACAACAACGGATGTGTTAAAGAAACATAAAAACGGCGTTCTTATTTTCATGGGCGCAGGTGACATCCAAAAATTCGAAGCAGCTTACGTAAAAGAAGTTCAAGTTGCAGAGAAGTAAGAAAAAAGACGCATAGCTGTGGCTGTGCGTCTTTTTTGTTGTGTTCGATATCTTTTAAAAAGCGTTGATATGTTGGTATTGTTCATTTTTTTTGTATAGTTGTTTTAATAAGAATATATATAGTGAACTAAAAAGTACATATCCAATTAAATAATAGAATGAAAACATATCGAATTGTTTTGTTATCATAATTCGAATCGCGAAAAAGGTGAATGGAAGAGCGATTAACAGTCTTGAACTGATGAAAATAATTGTTTTAAAGTATTTTAATAAATCTGTATTCCAATGATTTTCTCTACAGATAAACCAAATGTTGCTTGCAATAAATGCTAGTACAAATGGTAAATTAGATGAAATATTGATGAAACCTAATACGATAGGAACTGATAGAGCACCCAGTGGACCGATAGATAGACCGGAATAATATTTAATAAATGTATTTGTAGATTGCTGTGCATCTTGAATAACATCTGTATATTCTACTGTAATTTCCTTTGCTAATTCTTTTGGAGGAAGAAATTCTTCAATCACTTGTGAAGGAATGCTTGCTGATGGTATCCCTTCACTTTCTTTACTTAATGCATTTTCATATAAATCGGATTTGATTTCTAGCACATGTTGTTCTCTTGCTGACGTAGGTAAGTTCATTAAACCTTTATGAAGATCGTGTAAGAAAGAAACAATGAGTTCATTTGAAAAGAATTGTTCCTTGTTCATTTTTTATCCTCTCCTTTAGCTAGTAACATTAGAGCTTGGTATACTGCATCATAATCATGTAAGCGACTATTTAAAATTTCTCTCCCTTCGTCTGTAATGCGATAGTATTTTCTTTTTGGCCCATCACCGGACTCTTCCCAATAGGAAACAGCCCAATTGTTTTTCGTGATTCGATTTAATATAGGATAAATCGAACCGTTCGGGATATGAAACACAGGGATATCTTGTAAGGCACTTGTAATTTCGTATCCATACATAGGTTGTTTGCTTATTAAAGACAAAATAGCGAGATCAAAAACACCTTTACGTAATTGAATTATAAAATTATCATTTTTTTCCATACTTTAACTATATATGATTCATATCTAGATATCAATCATATATAGTGATTGTTCTTATATAAAACCGAAAAAGTGCGAATGTTTAACTTTTTTTCACCTATAAGTGTTAGAATAATAGGAAAATTAAAAGGGGCTAAAAAACATGTTCACACTCCGAGTAGATGACGAAATCGAATTACAGTTATTAGAGAAGCATCATAAAGAGGAACTATATCAATTAATAGATCAAAACCGTAACCATTTAAGAAGATGGCTTCCGTGGGTAGATGGGACGAAATCAGCTGATGCGTATAATGAGATTTTTCCGATGTGGTTAAAGAAATTTGCAGAGGGAGATGGGTTTGAGGCTGGTATACGCTATAAAGGAAAGCTTGTTGGGATGGTAGGTATTCATCCGGTGAGCTGGGGTAAGAAAGCTACGAGTCTTGGTTATTATCTTGCAGAAGATGCTGGCGCGAAAGGTATTATGACGCGAAGTGTGAAGACTGTGCTTCATTATGCATTTGATAATTTAAAGCTGAATAAAATTGAAATTCGTTGTGGTGTTGAAAATGCGAAAAGCCGTGCGATTCCAGAACGTTTAGGTTTTAAATTAGATGGTATTTTAAGAGATGAAGAATGGATATATGATCATTTCCAAGATATCGCTGTGTATAGTTTACTAGCTTCAGAATGGAAGAAGATTCGATGAACGAGAAGATTTGTATTATTCCGTATGAAAGTATGTTTCAAGAGGAAGTAGTAGATCTTATCGTTCATATTCAGCGAAAAGAGTACAAGGTCCCTATTACGAAAGAAGAGTAGCCTGACTTACTTGAAATAGAAACGTTCTATCAAAGGGACAACGGAAATTTTTGGGTAGCAACTTATGATGGTAAAGTAGTTGGAACGGTAGCTTTATTAGATATTGGAAAGCATCAAGTAGCGCTAAGAAAAATGTTCGTGAAGAAAGAGTTCCGCGGAAAAGAATGGGGCGCATCACATACGCTACTTCAAACGGCAATTTCTTGGGCGAAAGAAAAGAACTTGGAAGACATTTATTTAGGAACAACAGTTAAATTTCTAGCAGCACACCGTTTCTACGAAAAGAATGGTTTTCAAAGCGTGAGTATAGAAGAGTTGCCAAAAAGTTTTCCAGTGCTAGAGGTAGATAAGAAATTTTATAGGTATACTGTTTAAAAGGTCATTCATAAATGGCCTTTTTTCATGAACTAAAATGGAAAAAATGGTATAATTTAGTTAGGGGGTGCGTGTATGGATTTTCCAATTCAAAGAAGTAAATCAGCGGTAATTTTCGTTAGTCTCACATTAGCTTTTATGTTTGTGTATCCAATTGTCATGCTTTTCACGAATAAAGAGCAGTGGATGTCAGCGTTGATTGGAATGGGTTTATGCTTCATTGTAAATGTACCAATCGTTTGGGAAATATTTATTAAAAAACATAAAGTGGAAAATGGCGTATTAAAGTACGGTATTTTAAATGATGATGTTGTATTAAAAGATATAATAATTGTTCGTCAAGTTGGGAAATCCCTTGAAATTACGACGAATGCATATAAAGTACATATGATCGCGATGCCGCAACATATGACGCAGTTTTTATCGCTTGTAGAAAAAGAGAATCCAAGTGTAAAAATAGAAATGGTAGGGTAAAAATGAAATATGTAAAACCTTTATTTTGTTTGGAAATTTTGTTTGTACTTGTTGGTTGCACTAGAGTATATATGAAATGGGATCTGCCCTTATATGTTCCAATATTAATAGGTACTATCGCAGTGACGCTTTTATTTTATTTTCATTTTCAGCAAACAAAAAGTGAGGAAAGTAGTTCTATATAGTGTAGGGAGGGATTTGGAATGAAAAAAATATGTGCGCTCTGTTTATTTTTATTAACGACATCGATTCTTTTAATAGGATGTAGTGCGAAGAAAGAGAAGTCTGATGTTAGTTTAGAAAAGGCACAAAAAATTGAAATAGAATCCCTTATTGATTCGAGTGATAAAAAAACAATTACTGATAAGAAAGAAATCACAAAGTTGTTTGAATCAATCAAAATGGATGAGTGGGAAATGGAATCGGCTCCTATGGATACTCCGCAAGGGAAAACGTTTAAAATGTATCAAGAGGATACACCGGAATTATTGGATTCGAGTAAAGATAAAAAAGAGTTATATGAAATTGGTACTATGACAGTATATAAAGATGTCCCTTATGTTGAGGTTGAATTGAAAATTAATAAAATAAAAAATAAAAATAGTTTTAAAGTACCAGAAGATGTGGCTAAAAAATTATTAGAGTATTAATAAAAAAGCGCTCGGGATTCTATCCGAGCGCTTTTCATATTATTTTAAGTTCTCAGGATTTAAAGCTTCTAGTTCAGTTACAACGAAGCGTCCGTCTTTACGGATTAATACGTCGTCGAAGTAAATTTCACCGCCGCCGTATTCAGGGCGCTGAATGCATACTAAATCCCAGTGAATGTTAGAGTTGTTGCCGTTCCATGCATCATCATAAGCTTGTCCAGGTGTGAAGTGGAAGCTGCCATCGATTTTTTCATCGAATAGAATGTCACCCATTGGATGTAAGATGTATGGGTTTACGCCGATTGCGAACTCACCAACGTAGCGTGCGCCTTCGTCCGTATCGAAGATTTTGTTAATGCGCTCTGAATCGTTTGCAGTTGCGTCAACGATTTGGCCATTCTCAAATTTAAGTTGTACATTTTCAAATGTATAACCGTTGTAAGGAGATGGTGTGTTGTAAGAAACTGTACCGTTAACAGAATCGCGAACTGGTGCAGAGTATACTTCACCATCTGGAATGTTTAAATGACCCGAGCATTTAATAGCTGGAATGTCTTTAATAGAGAATGTTAAATCAGTTCCAGGGCCAGTTAAGCGAACCTTATCTGTTTTATTCATTAATGTAACAAGGCTATCCATCGCCTTATCCATTTTACCGTAGTCTAAGTTACAAACTTCGAAGTAGAAGTCTTCGAAAGCTTCTGTGCTCATTTTAGCAAGCTGCGCCATAGAAGCATTTGGGTAGCGAAGAACAACCCAGCGTGTTTTCGGAACACGGATGTCTCTATGAACTTTTTTGCCAACTGTTTGGCCGTGAACTTTCATACGTTCACTTGGAACGTCAGCCTGTTCGTTAATGTTATCGCCAGAGCGAAGGCCAATGTAAGCATCCATATCTTTCATTACACTAGCTTCATATGCAGCGATTTGTTCGAAATGTTCTTCAGTAGCACCCATTAATAAAGAGCGATCTACTTGATGATCTTTTAAAGAAACGAATGGGAAACCACCAGCTGCATATGCTTCTTTTACAAGTGCAGTTACAAGTTCTTTTTGTAAGCCAAAGTTTTCAATTAATACTTTTTCGCCTTTTTGTAAACGAATAGAGTAGTTAATTAAATTGTATGCTAACTTTTCAATGCGTGGATCTTTCATATGTAAAGCCTCCCTACTAATTATGTATCCTCTCCTATTGTAACCTACTTAGTGGAATTTGTTGAATCATTTATGTTAAAGTTAACGAATAAGTATGAAAATTCTAATGAAAAGATAGGGATTAGAATGAAACGGAAAATGATTGTATAATGGGAGAAAGTATGAAAAAGATAAAGGAAGTGATGAAATGCAAGTTCTTCTATATGTAAGTGCGGCTATTATCGCGGTTGCTTTCGCAGTATTAGTAGTGTATGTATGCAGAACGTTGTTATCGGTTCAGAAGACGTTAGAAAACGTTGCGAGCACGTTAGAAGGTTTAGAAAAGCAAATGCAAGGAATAAGCGTAGAGACGGAGCAATTATTACATAAGACAAATGCGTTAGCTGATGATATTCAACAGAAGTCACAGTCGCTAAATAAAGTAGTAGAAGGTGTGGATGGAATCGGGACGACGATTCACTCTTTAAATACGAAGCTTCGCAACGTTTCAGAGTCTGTTACGGACGAAATTGAAAATAATGCAGATAAAGTAGCACAAGTTGTACAGTGGAGCAGTGCAGCAATTGAAGTATATAATCATTACCGTACTACGAGACAAGAGAAAAAGATTGAAAAAGAAGAGCGTAAACTTGAGAAAGCTGAGCAGAAGGCTGAAAAGAGAGAGAAGCGCTCTAGACTTCGCATGAGAGGTGAGTAATGATGAGTATGATGAAGATTGAAACGATTGAAGAACTTGAAGCGTTAGTAGAAAAGAACGAGCCTTACGTTCTTTTTAAACATAGTACGACATGTCCAATTAGTCACGGGGCATATACAGAGTTTCAAGCGTATTGCGGTGAAGAAAGAGAAGTGCCAGCATATTACTTATACGTACAAGAGGCGAGAGATGTTTCGAACCATGTTGCAGAGCAGTACAGCATTAAGCATGAATCTCCGCAAGTGTTATACATAAAAGATGGAATGGTAGTATGGCACACATCGCACTGGAATATTAAAAAAGAAGCTTTAGAAGAGAATGTAAAATAGGGGGAGGCAAGCGAAGGGCTTGCTTCTTTTTTATTTTGTTGCAATATGTTTAGTGGTACACTAGAGATACTTTAAAACTAAGTAAATTGACTTTTGAAAGTGGGTTTTAAGCAATGAAGAAAATGGCATTATGCATCGCAAGTTTAAGTTTATTACTGGGGGCTTGCAGCAATAATACTATTGAGAAGAAGGATGAAGTTGTACAGAAAGATACGAAAGAAAAAAGTATGATTCCAAGAAATGCTGTTTCTAAGGATTACTATAGAACTGTTATTCCTTTAAAAGAACAAAAGGTAATTAATACAGTTAATGTTAAAACTAATTCTAAACTAGATTTAGCAGAATATGAAAATGGTTTAATGGATATTGCTTCAAAACAATTCGATACAGAAAATTACGTATTACAATTAAATCAATATATTCCAGAGAAAACAATTGATGAATTAGTTACGAAACAAGAAGTACCAGTTTTGACTAATATTATAGAACAGGACTACTTCGGCAAACAAAATTCAAATGAACTAAGCTTATCTGGTGTTGTTATTGGTTTATCTATGTCTTCAAGTGTATCTAATGAGGAAGCTATTTCTAAAGGTACTGAAGTCGCTAAGGGGCTTATAGAAGCTATTAATAAAAATGATAAATATAACAAATCTCCAATTACATTTGCTATATTTAAGCAAGAAAGTACAAGTTCTTTAAAGAATGGTACTTATATTTCAAGCGCTACTGTTCAAAAGAACGAGACTAATCTTGGAAATTGGGATACTATTGATGAAAAGTCGTATTCGTATCCTTCTCAAGAATTTGGGGGGGCACATGGAGAAGATAATGATAAGCTAAAGAAATTTTCTGAAGCAATGAAGGCATTTTCTCCAGGAGATTATATCCCTGTTAATGCTAAGATTTCTTATAAGCAAAATAAGATGGATAAATTAAAGATGGATATTGTCGTTAAATATAACGGTAAGTCAGAATTAATGGCACTCTCTCAAACGGCTGCTCAAAGTATGTTAGAACAATTTCCTAAAGATGCTAAAGTTCAATTACAAATAAAGTCCGAGAATAAAATCGAGGCTGTTATTATAAAAGAGAAGAATAGCGATAAACCGTTTGTTTCTTTCCTATAATAAAAAAAGACAGTTTTTAAGCTGAGGCTACTGAAAAAGTGAATACTTCGAGAAAAACATTTCGAATTTCCTAAAGATGTTGAAAGAAGAAAGGAGGTCATTACCTGTACATGATAGGGAATGACCTCTTTTTTCTTATGAAATAGACTCTTTCAGTGCCTTCTTTAAAGTGTCAGATTATGTTGATGTTATTCAAATTGGCGCTCGCAATATGCAAAACTTTGAACTGTTAAAGGCAGCTGGTGCTGTAAATAAACCAATATTATTAAAGGGTGGTTTATCAGCAACAATTGAAGAATTTATTAATGCAGCAGAATATAGTATGGCAGAGGGGAATGGTACTATCATTTTATGTGAGCGTGGTATTCGCACATATGAAACAGCAACGCGTAATACGCTTGATATTTCCGCTGTGCCAATTTAAAAGAAAGAAACACATTTACCTGTTGTTGTCGATGTAACGCATTCTACAGGGCGATGTGGCCTTCTATTACCGTTTGCAAAAGCGGCTATGGCAATTGGGGCTTTTGCTATTATGGCTGAAGTACATCCAGACCCAGCAGTTGCATTATCAGATGCAGCGCAGCAAATGGACATTCCAGAATTCAATGAGTTTATGAAAGAATTAAAAGCATTCGGAAGTAAATTATAAAAAGATTTCTTAGTCTATGTAGCCTTGTTACATAGCTTTTTTACAAAAATTGACCTTTTTTGCATAAAAAATACGAAAATACGAGAAAAGAAGCGAATTTTTTCGAAACTTTTGCGGGAAAATATTGTATGACCCTGTGTTTTTAGCGTATCATTAGTAAAAGGAAGAACTCGGGACGATTGTTGGCATCTGCAAATAGAGTTGATGTCTTTTTTTCATTCAAGTGAACCGATACATAAAAATAGATAACATAAATAGAAGGAGTGTGCGAAGAGATGAACGTAACAATCTATGATGTAGCGCGTGAAGCAAATGTTTCAATGGCTACCGTATCACGCGTTGTGAATGGTAACCCAAATGTAAAGCCTACAACAAGAAAGAAAGTATTAGAAGCAATTGATCGTTTAGGATACCGCCCGAATGCGGTAGCACGTGGACTAGCAAGTAAGAAGACAACTACAGTGGGTGTTATTATTCCTGATATCTCAAATACGTTTTATGCAGAACTTGCTCGTGGAATTGAAGATATCGCAACAATGTACAAATATAACATCATTTTAAGTAACTCTGACCAGAACAAAGAGAAAGAGTTCCACTTATTAAATACGATGCTTGGGAAACAAGTGGACGGGATTGTTTTCATGGGTGAAGATATTACAGATATTCACGTTGAAGAGTTCAAAAAATCTCCAGTACCAATTGTATTAGCAGCGTCATTTGATGAACAAAATGAAACGTCATCAGTAAATATTGATTATACACAAGCAGCTTACGATGCAATGAAGCATTTTATTGAGCAAGGACATAAACGTATCGGTTTCGTCTCTGGTCCTTTCATTAATAAAGCAGGAAGCGCGAAGAAGTTACAAGGTTATAAAAAAGCTTTAGAAGAAGCAGGTATTTCATATGATGAAAATCTTATAATTGATGGAGATTACACATATGATTCAGGTATAGAAGCGTTTGAAAGACTTTGGGGCATGGATGAAAAACCAACAGCAATCTTCGTATCTTCTGATGAAATGGCACTAGGTGTAATCCACGCAGCACAAGACGCGGGATTAAACGTACCAACGGATATCGAAGTGCTTGGTTTTGACAACACACGTCTTGCATTAATGGTTCGCCCGCAACTTTCGACAGTTGTACAACCAATGTATGATATCGGTGCAGTAGCAATGCGTCTACTAACGAAATATATGAACAAAGAAAAAGTAGAAGATCACTCAGTTATCTTACCTCACCGTATCCAATTTAGAGATTCAACGAAGTAAGAATAAGAGAGCTCACAGCGATAGCTGTGAGCTTTTATTCATATTCAGGATAATGGTGTTTAACTACTGTATCTACACTTTCAGTTTTCTTAACATGTAAAAAGCGTGCATATAATTCTTTTCCTGTCTCAAATGGTGTGTCATCTAATTCGAAAACATGCAACACTTTTCTAAACGTCCATGTTACTTGCTCACCGTACATATTATCGTACGTATCTTCAGACTGTAGAGCTATCTTTTCACCTAGTTCATGAGCTTCCTCTAAACTGTTCGCCTTAACGAGAATGATACTTTCTTCAAAAAGTGTATCGTGATTCTCTTCATAATGTTCATCAATTTTACTAGGATTAGGTTTACCTGAATGGACAGATTCAAATAATAATTTTACAGCATACACATGAGATCAGTCTCCTTATGCTGAATGCTTTATTTTATAAACAATACTCGCGATAAGTGAAGCCGGTATTGTAAATACGTTACTTTGATAATGATAATGTACTTGGGATTCTTCATAAGACATTTTGTCGTAAAGTTCATTTTGAGACACGTTCATTTTTTTCTGTTTTTCCTTGAGCATCTTAATATAGTTGTACTGTATTGGGACGAGAATGATGAAATAGGCTAATACGATTAGTGAAATCCAAATCATTATGAACACTCCCTTACAAAGAATGTTTCTATATAACAATTATATCAATAAAAAGAAAAAATAACCATTTATTATTAGGACTAATTTTCTTCTAAAAATGCGAACAGTTCCTCTTGGTTTCTTAAATTGCGATCAATACATGTTTGAGCAATACATTTTAATCCTTGTAATAATGTGTCTATGTACAAAGTATCGTACTGAATTATATTTCCCTCTACCATTGTTTCATCTTTTTCCAAGTTAATTGATATTTTTAGTACAGCTGTATTGCTTTGCAAATTTACAACGTCGATGCAAAAAAACTGTTTTTCTAAGTCAATCGTAACATAATCGAATCTTTCGGATAGCTCCAAATTGCATGTGGTAGTGTATTCCAAATGAAAGCCTCCTTATTGTGTAAGTGTATGTTGTAATGCTTTCGCTAATTCCTTGTTATATGTCACACAAGTGCAAATTTAACTATTATAGGGCAATGTCATGTATAATAGGAAGAAAAGGCTTGTGAGGGGGGAGAAGAGATGATCGTTCTTTGGATAATTACGCTTTGCATGACCGCTATTTTTGCATATATGACGTTAAAACAAAATGGCTTAAAGCGATTTGTTCCAGGAAGTATTCTTGCAGGAATCGCCCTTATCACGTATGTAATTTCTATTTTTATTGAAAGTGTATCAGTGGACATGAGCACAAGTTTAATGTTTATGGGTATTACACTATTTGCAGGTAGTATTATGGTACTTATGGTTGCTGGTATTATTTTATTTATTCATATGAATTCGGAAACTTTATAGCATATAGAAAAGGCATGTCCCGAGGGGGCATGCCTTTTTATCCGTTCAATTATGCTCTATCTTTAGAAGAGTTTTGTTGTTTTAGTAAGTCGCGAATTTCGCTAAGAAGAACTTCTTCTTTTGTTGCTTTTTCTTCTTTCTTTTCAGCTTCTCTTTTTAAAGTCATTTTGTTAAAGACTTTAACGAAAATGAAGATTGCAAATGCAACAATTAGGAAGTCAAATATCGTTTGGATAAAGTTACCATATTTAATAGAGGCCTCGCCTACTGTGAATTTTAATCCTGTGAAGTTAATTCCTCCCATTAATAAACCTATTAATGGTGTAATGATATCTTTTACTAAAGAACTAACGATTTTACCGAATGCAGCACCGATTACAACCCCGACAGCTAGATCAATGACGTTTCCCTTTAAAGCGAACTTTTTAAATTCATTCCACATGTGTTAATCCCATCCTTTCCACGATTCAATATGAAATTTATAATTCCTATCAACATATTCTATAGAAATTTGCGAGAGAAATAAAGAGAAAATGGGAATGAAAGTAAATTCTGAAAAATGTATCCGTTTTAATTTTTAGTTGCATTCTCCAGTAGAGATTGCAACAGTTGCTGCGTTTTTAAGCCTTCTAATCCATCTACAACAGGTTTTGTATCTCCGTGAACACATTCGATAAAATGATGAACAGCATCTTCAAAACCGCGCTGTTTTAACGTCGTATCCCATGATGGTGAACCGCTTTGCGAAACGGAGTTTTCTTGTTCAATTTCAAATGTGTTCATATTTTTTACGCGAATAATTTTCCCTGTCGTTACAAGTTCAATTTGTTCTAAGTTTGTACCGACATGGCGATGCATCGCTGTAGAAAGTAACAGTCCACTTGCAGTTGTATATGTATGATGTCCGTAAAGAAGTTCATTCTTTTCATTAATTTGCATCATATTATGAACGACGTTAAGATCATCATTAGCTAACCAGCGAGCAGTATCTACAATATGTAAGTAATCATCTAACATAGTAAAGTCGTACGTATATGGCCCGACTTTATTTGTGCGGTGTTTTTCAATTCGAACCCATGAAATATCATGAGCTTGCTCTTTTGCAGCAACATACATAGGAACGAATCGGCGATTAAATCCGACCATTAACTTTCGGTTATGCTTTTCGCTCAACTCGACTAGTTGCTCAGCTTGTTCCACTGTAGCTGCTAGCGGTTTATCAACATAAACGTCGATTCCTTTTTTCAGAAGTTCAGAAACGATTTCATAATGTGTAGCAGTTGAACTGTGAACGAAGATTGCATCACATTCCGAAGCTAACGTTTCAATAGAATGGAAGTCTTGAATGCGGTATTGTTGGCAAACTTGTTTCCTTTTCTCTGCGTTAGGTGTAAACGCCCCTACAAAATTCCAATCTGTTTCTTTTGTAAGTGTTGGAAGATAGGCCTTTTGCGCAATACTTCCAAGTCCAATCATCCCAATTTTAGGTTTGTTCATGTTTATTCCCACCCTATTAATATTAATGTAACGGGTTAAATGTAGCATAGGGTGGGGGAGGAAGGCAAAAGTTAGCTTTTTACTTACGTCCTTCTAACAAAATCTTTTCTATTTCTGCAAAGTTATGAGCGCGAGCATGTTGTAATGAAGGGAGTATCATTATTGTCGGAATGCCTATGACTGTAAGGAAAAGGATATATAAGGTAATTTATGTTGAAATTTAAAGGGGAATAAAAGATCTGTGCCAACACGCACGATAGTTTGAGAGGGAGTGCTAGATTTTGGGGGCTGAATTAAAGGATAATAAATTAAACAAGGCTGTAAAGATTGGAACTAATATCGTACTTATTTTATTAATTATCGGTGCAATACAAATGTTTTATGATGAAGATTCTACAAATGATCATTTCGGTGGGTTATTTATGATGGTCTTTTTTGGAATTAAAATATTTTCTAATTTTATGATAACTTTAAAAGAAGGAGATAAAAAGTCAGTATTTATTGATTTAGGTTTAGTAGTTTTTGTTGTTCTTCTTTTGGTTGTTTCTAGTGTGAAATATTTTTCTTGAAGGTTAATATATTCATTAACGAGGCTTTAATGGAATAAGCCTCGTATCTTTCTGTGTTATTTAATACTTGCGTCTGATTGTAAAAAATTACTCTATATTAGGTGTTTTTCTTTGAAAATAGGACTTAATTCACTCCAAACATCAAATTTATTACCATCTAAATCATAAAAAACAAAATTCTTCCCAGCATGCCCTCTGTTTTCAATCTCTCCAACTAGAATTTCCTTTTCAATAAATTCACTATGAATTGATTTTAGTGTATGTAATCCATTAACTTCGAATGTTATAGAAAAGCGTTCTTCACCGTGAAAATCAAAAAAATTTAAGGTTTGATTATCTTGGGATTTAACTAGAAAAAAGCTTTGATTTGCAAAGTTAATAATAGCTTTGTCTTCGTCTTTAAAGTTCAACTCTGCTCCCAATTTGTTCACATACCAATTTGAAGAAAGTTCTACGTTGGTAACTGGAATATAAGTCGTTCCAACTCTTAATAATTTTTCTTTCACCCTATTTCCCTCCTTTAGCAAAACAGCACTAATAAACTTGTTCTCTCTTCCTAGACTTATTGCCTTTGTGAGTCCTTAATTTTCTTTTTAATCCCAAAAAATTCTTGAGTAATAGAAGTAAACCGACTGGCTTCTTCTAAAAAAGGATAATGGTTACTGCACTCAAATGGTACAAAGATAGAATTACGAATGCCCTCATGTATCTCAATAGAATATTGAATCGGGCACTGTACATCATGTCTTCCGCATATAATAAGGGTCTTTGTTTGGATGGAAGGTAAATTCTCTCTTAAATCAAATGACGGATATTCATTGGCGAAAGTGTTCATCCGGCTAGCGGACATTGTTTTTTGGATTGGTTTACAAAAATAAGAGTTGTAGTTTTCTGGTTTATACAATGATAATTTTGTTCTCTTAGTAGATAATTCTTTTCGTTCTGCATTTGTAAGATGAGGGCTTTTCAAGTTTTCGATGAGTTGTTGCATATAATGAAACTGAGGATGTGCTGGGTGATAAATGCAAAATAGTGTTTCGGTATAGTTACTTGCTGCGGCTCCGGCCATGACTAATGATTGTAAGGAATTTGGATATGTAATCGCATATAAAAGTCCAAGCATACCGCCTGTTGAGTGGCCAGCGAAATGCCATGTTGGAAGTTGTAAAGCTTCTCGTATTGCTTCTAAGTCGTGAACGGTTTCAATCATACTTAATTTTTTTTCTGAATGGGCTTTTGCTGAGTTACCAGCGTTTCGTAAATTAATGAGCAATACACGATGCGTAGCAGTGAAAACATCCGCAAAGTAATCGCCAGTTTCATTAAATTGTGAATAGTGATGTGTAATGCAAAGCGGTTCGCCATTTCCTTTTGTAAAGATTTCAAATGTGCCACGTTTCGTGTTGATTATTTGTTGTGTCCACATAGTGTCACTACCTTTTCTCATTAGAGTTGGGGTTAGTTCATTAATAAATAAAAAATATATCATCGATTCGACACGGAATATCGATTTAACGACAAAACACAACAATAGTAGCAAACAAACTATAAAAGAAAGGAGGCTATTCAAAAAGCGAGCCTCCTCTCTGTTTAATATAAAGATTTTGTCATATTATTCCGAATAATTTCGAGAGATTTCGCTACAGTTAATGCATTTTTTTCTTCGATTTCTGGTTTTCTAGGGATAGGTTGATACATGTTGTCTGGATCTTCCCATGTGAGGGGAAGTTCTGTTTCTGCTTGTCCTTTCCAAGCGTCAATCCATTCTGGAGGGAGATAACCTGAGATGTTTTGGATGTTGTTCATTTCGAGCCAAATGAGTGCCCAAGCTCTTGGTACGACGCGCCAGTGATCATAGCCACCACCGCCGACAGCAATCCAGCGACCGTCGCAATATTCATTAGCGATTTCACGAGCGAGCTTCGGTATTTCACGGTAAATGTTCATCGTTGCGCAAAGGTGTGTAAGTGGATCGTAATAATGTGCATCAGCACCATTTTGCGTTAAAATAATATCCGGTTTAAAGTATGCTGCCACTTCTTTTACAACTGTTCGATATGAATCTAAAAACGATGCGTCTTCTGTAAAAGCGTCGAGTGGAACGTTAAAAGAATAATTATATCCATTTCCTTGTCCACGTTCATTTACTGCGCCAGTTCCAGGAAATAAATAACGCCCAGTTTCGTGTAATGAAATGGTGCATACGTTAGGATCGTCGTAAAAAGACCATTGTACCCCGTCACCGTGATGAGCATCTGTATCAATATATAAAACGCGTAAACCGTATTTCTTCTGAATATATTTCATTGCGATAGAGCTATCGTTATAAATACAAAAGCCAGATGCTTTACCACGGAAGCCATGATGTAAGCCGCCGCCTAAATTGAGGGCGTGCTTTACTTTTCCGGAAATAACAGCATCGACAGCTGTTAATGTTCCACCAACGAGTAATGCACTTGCTTCATGCATATTTGGAAACATTGGTGTATCTTCTGTTCCAAGTCCATATGTCATCGCAATTGATTTTTCTAACTTACCTTCTCCAGCACGTTTTACCGCATTTATGTACTCCTCTGTATGAACGTAGGCAATCTCTTCATCTGTAGCCATCCGTGGCGCGATGACTTGAGAGGGAGAGATAAAACCGCTCTTTTGTAATAAATCATACGTGAGTGTGACACGCAGTTGGTTAAAAGGATGATCAGGGCTAAATGAATAGCCCCGAAAGTCATCCGAATAAATGAAGGCGCTGCTCATGCTTGCATCCCCATTATGTTTGGCCATAATACGCGGTAGCCCTCTGCTTCGAGTGCATCAATCACTTTTAGAGGATTCATCGTTTGAATGCGGAAAACGAGTACTTTATCATTCTCATCTTTTGCTGGATAGACGAGAACGCTCACAATATTTATTTGTAAATCACTAAAAATAGCAACGACTTTTCCAAGAATACCAGGTTCATTTTTCACTTGAATTTCAATTTGTGAACTCGGTTGATGAGCTCCTGTTAATTTTACTAACGTGTGCAGCACTGTAGATTCAGAAATGATACCTACGAGTTTTCCAGCTTTCGTAACAGGAAGACAGCCTATTTTATTTTCAAAAAATAAAGTCGCAATTTCCTCAACGAAATCGAGAGGGTGACAAGTCATAACAGGGTGTTTCATTATGAGTTCAAGTGGTTGCTTCAGCATATCGAGTGAAACTTGTTCATCTAAAATAGACGGACTTGCATCTCTTACATCCCGATCAGAAATAATGCCTACGACATGATTATTTTGATCGACAATTGGAATGTGCCGAATGCCTTTCGTACGTATTGTTCGGATTGCTGTTTCAATTGTATCGTTTGGATGCAGTGTCACTACATCTTGATTCATAATTTCTTCTACAATCATTCCAGTTGCCCCCTTTATTAATACATAAAACGATTGTGAAAACGTAGACGATCAAATGCTTGAATGGAATCTGTATCAACACGTTTACCGATGCGGACCATTAAACAGTTGGCAGGATGTGAACAAATTTCAGGATCATCTGTAGCCATCCATTGTAAACCACCAGCATTCATCATTTTTTCCATTACTTTTCGGTATTCCCAAACATTTAAGCCTGTTTGTTTTAAATCCCAGTGCCAATAATATTCAGTCGTTAATATAATGTAATCTTCCATATGATCGTCCATCATTGAAACTTCTAATAAATTTTTTCCGACAGAGCAACCGCGAAAGGCTGGGACAACTTCAATCGCCCCAAGCTCAATTAAGTTTTCAATCTTTCCTTCTGACCATCGCTCGAGCGGATCAGGATACAAGTATGTAACATATCCAACAATCGTTTGATCATGTCTAGCAATAATGAGACGAGCTTCTGGTAACTTAGAAATTTCGACAATTGCTTTATATTGCTGCTCGGCAGGACGAAACGCAATTAAGTCTGGATGAAATTCATACATTTCAAGATTATGTGTAGAGACAGGACCTTCAATAATTAAAGTGCCTTTCGCTGTTTTTAAGTTTCTGGCATTATATATTTTTTTATGAATCAATTTATTGCTCACCACCTTGAGGGTTTGTGAATCTATTAATATCGTACTTTATAATATATGCGATGTGAATCGAATTTTGTCATTAAAAATTTGTCTAAAAATCAACAAAAATACTGAAAATTTTAAATAATGTCATTATAATAGATAATAGAATACATAGGAGGGGGATGTAAAGTATGAAAGTGGAAACGCTTCCTGTCATTAAAGGAGAAAATAATTTGCCGAATTATGAAGAGGCATACGTGAATTTTAACTGGGAAGAGGTTAATAAAAATTTTACTTGGAATGAAACAGGAAGAGTAAATATGGCGTATGAGGCAATTGATAAGCATGCGAAATCCGATCGAAAGAATAAAGTAGCACTTTATTATCAAGATGGATCGCGAAAAGAGAAATATACGTTTAAGGAAATGAAGGATTTTTCTAATAAAGCAGGAAATGTCCTGAAAAACTATGGCGATGTTGAGAAAGGCGATCGCGTTTTTATTTTTATGCCGCGTTCCCCAGAATTATATTTCGCACTTTTAGGTGCAGTGAAATTAGGGGCAATTGTTGGACCATTATTTGAAGCATTTATGGAAGGCGCAGTTCGCGATCGTTTAGAAGATAGCGAAGCGAAGGTGTTAATTACAACTCCTGAATTGTTAGAGCGCATACCATTAAATGATTTACCTGCTTTAAAAACAGTCTTCCTTGTTGGAGAGAATGCAGAAGAAGGCGGTAAAACTGTAGCCTTCAATCCTTTATTTGAACAAGCTTCAAAAGAATTACATATCGAATGGTTAGGCCGTGAAGACGGTTTAATTCTACATTACACATCTGGTTCTACTGGTAAGCCAAAAGGCGTCCTTCATGCTCAAAACGCAATGGTTCAGCACTATCAAACAGCGAAATGGGTATTAGATTTAAAAGAAGATGATGTATATTGGTGTACAGCTGACCCAGGCTGGGTAACTGGAACAGCTTACGGTATTTTTGCACCGTGGTTAGTGGGAGCATCAAATGTTATTTTAGGCGGGAGATTTAGTCCAGAGGCATGGTATGAAGCACTGCAAGATTACGGTGTAACAGTTTGGTATAGTGCACCGACAGCGTTCCGTATGTTAATGGGAGCTGGACAAGACGCAATTAAAAAATATGATTTATCACAAGTGCGTCACGTATTAAGTGTTGGTGAGCCATTAAATCCAGAAGTAATTCGCTGGGGTATGAGCGCATTTGGACTTCGTATTCATGATACGTGGTGGATGACAGAAACAGGTGGACAAGTTATTTGTAACTATCCTTGTATGGAAATCCGTCCAGGTTCAATGGGGAAACCAATTCCAGGTGTGAAAGCAGCGATTGTTGATAATGAAGGAAATGAAGTGCCTCCATACACAATGGGGAACTTAGCAATTGGTAAAGGTTGGCCATCTATGATGCGTGCGGTTTGGAATAACCCGCAAAAATATGAGTCTTACTTCATGCCGGGAGATTGGTACGTATCAGGTGACTCTGCTTATATGGATGAAGATGGATACTTCTGGTTCCAAGGACGTATTGACGATGTAATTATGACGTCAGGTGAGCGTGTTGGTCCGTTTGAAGTAGAAAGTAAATTAATCGAGCATGCTGCTGTAGCAGAAGCTGGTGTAATTGGTATTCCTGATCCAGTACGCGGGGAAATCATCAAAGCATTTATCGCGCTTCGCGTGGGGTACGAACCATCTGATGAATTAAAAGAAGAGATTCGTCAATTTGTGAAAAAAGGCTTAGCAGCTCATGCAGCGCCAAGACAAATTGAATTTAGAGATAAATTACCGAAAACGAGAAGTGGTAAAATTATGCGCCGCGTATTAAAAGCTTGGGAGCTAAACTTACCAACAGGTGACTTATCAACGATGGAAGATTAAGAAGGAAGGGTCTGAACAAGTAATATGTTCAGACCTTTCTTTTTTTATGGTATCATAAACTTATACATACGAGTTAAAGGGGAGAAGGAAATGAAAACAGAAAAAGAAAAGATGATACTTGGGGAAATGTACATACCGGCTGATCCCGTTTTAGTTCAAGGGAGGGAGCAAGCTCGTATATTAACGAGAAAATTAAATGAAACACCAGAAGTAAAACTAGAAGAACGTAGTGCAATCGTAAAAGAATTATTCGGAACGACTGGAGATAACATTCATCTTGAATCTTCTTTTAGATGTGATTACGGTTATAACATTCACGTTGGTGAAAACTTTTACGCAAACTTTGACTGTACGATTTTAGACGTATGCCCAGTTACAATCGGAGTGAACTGTATGTTAGCTCCAGGTGTTCACATTTATACAGCAACGCACCCGCTTGATCCAGTAGAGCGCATAAGCGGATCAGAATACGGAAAACCAGTTACAATTGGCGATAACGTATGGATTGGCGGAAGAGCTATCATTAATCCGGGCGTAACAATTGGAGACAATGCAGTCATCGCATCTGGCGCTGTTGTAACGAAAGATGTGCCAGGTAATGTAGTAGTTGGCGGGAATCCTGCAAGAATCATAAAAAAAATAAAATAATATTTGAACGAAGCGCCTTCCTCGTCTGTATACATTTATGAAAGAATAGATGAGGGAGGCTTTTTTATGTCTAATAAATTGATGCTGACTTTTGCTTTAATTGGAATTATAGTTGTGTTTTCTTGTGGTATGTTATTACCTATACCAATTGGATTTAAAATTTCAATGATTACATTTGGGATTATTATGATTGTTATTTTTTCAATCCTTATTCCGTTGGATAAGAAGTATATTGTACGAAAAAATGGAAATAAAATTGATTTTACAAAAACAAAAATATATTTTCGTTGGAATGTATTTGATACAATTTCGGTCTGTCTTGCAGTGTATGCATGTATATGTGTGCTGGCGTTAAATATTTTAGTTTCAACCGGCCATACGATTCAAAACCCATATGTTCAATTTTTTACGAATCAGTCACAAGCATGGGTCATTGTCGCAAGTGTATATTTAATTTCCCGTATTTCATTAACGTTAAAAGGAATAAAGGAGATCAAAAAAAATGGCGCAGATTGGGATTGAGGAGGAGCTCATGCTTGCGTACCAAAATGGAGATAAGCAAGCTGGAGAAAAACTATATGTTTTAATCAAACCAGCGCTATATACATTTTTGTATCGATTTAATCGTGATGAACAACTGAGTATAGATCTCGTTCAAGATACGTTTTTGACTCTAGAGCGTAAGAAACATATGTATGAAACCCGAAAAGGAAAAATTAAAACGTATTTATTTCAAATCGGTTACCGTCTTATGATTAATAAATTAAATAGAAGAAAAAAGTGGCGTTCGCTCTTACCGTTTTTAGTACCAATGCAAGAGGTAGAGTTTTCCCACGAAGACCGACTTACGGTAAGAGAAGCAATTTTGAAAGTTCCTGAAGAACAGCGAGCGGTCCTGATTCTTTCTTATTATCATGATATGCAGCAAAAAGAAATTGCAGAGGTACTAGATATTCCTGTTGGAACAGTGAAGTCGAGACTTCATAACGGGATAAAGAAATTGAAACAATTGCTGGAGGTGGATGAAATTGAGCGAAAATCCTTTTAAGAATGAATATAAATTAAAGCAGCATTTAGATAGCGATCATGTAGAAATACCGGATTTTCCAAAAACGGTAAGCCGCTTCGAGCGATTACTTGGATTTCTTGCTTCTCCAGCGAAAGATCCTGTGGAAGCGACGATTGGGAATGATTTATCGGTTGTGTTTCATGTATCGTTATTAGTTGGGGTTCCAGTTCTTTCTCTTATTACGATATTCCTTGCGACTTTATAAAGGATTGGTAGTGAAAGAACTCATACCTCTATTTGACACGCCTATATAAATGATGGTATAAAGAAAAGTATATGAATAATTGAGCGTGGAAAGGGAGAAGTAGTGATCATTTCCCTGTTTTAGAGAGCTGATGGTCGGTGGAAATCAGCACATAGATGATCGCGAATTACGCCCCTAGAGCATCTTTTTTCGATTGAAGTGTATTCAAAAGGGAAAAGACGGTGCTAAGCCGTTATGTAAATAAGGTGGTAGGCTTTTTTTGCCTGCAACTAGGGTGGTAACGCGATAATCAAAATCGTCCCTTATTTAAGGGGCGATTTTTTATGTTTTCAACCTTCACGCCAGTAATGAACTTAAAGGAGAGTATGTAGGATATGGGTATTTTACAAGATCTTGAATTTCGCGGTTTAATTAATCAGCAAACAGATGCTGAGGGACTTGAGCAATTATTAGAAAAAGAAAGCGTTAAATTATACTGTGGTTTCGACCCGACAGCGGATAGCTTACACATCGGTCATATGTTACCAGTATTAATGTTACGTCGTTTCCAATTAGCTGGTCACCAACCAATTGCACTTGTTGGCGGTGGTACTGGCATGATCGGTGACCCAAGTGGTAAAAAAGCAGAGCGTACATTAAATACGAAAGATACAGTTGCTTACTACACAGAAAGCATTAAAAACCAACTTTCAAATTTCTTAGAGTTTGAAAACGTGGACAACCCAGCAACGATGGCTAACAACTATGATTGGCTTGGTAACTTAGATGTAATTTCATTCTTACGCGATATCGGTAAAAACTTCGGTTTAAACTATATGTTAGCAAAAGATACAGTAGCATCTCGTTTAGATACTGGTATTTCATTTACTGAGTTTAGTTATATGATTTTACAATCATACGACTTCTTAAACTTATACCAAAACCATAATTGCCGTCTTCAAATCGGTGGTAGTGACCAATGGGGTAACATTACAGCTGGTCTTGAATTAATCCGTAAATCAGAAGAAGATGCGAAAGCATTCGGTTTAACAATTCCGCTAGTTACAAAATCTGATGGTACGAAGTTTGGTAAAACAGAGGGCGGCGCAATTTGGTTAGACCCAGAGAAAACAACTCCTTACGAGTTCTACCAATTCTGGATCAATACAGATGACCGCGACGTTGTTAAATACTTAAAATACTTCACATTCTTATCTCATGAAGAAATTCTTGAGCTTGAAAAGCAAGTAACTGAAGCACCAGAAAAACGTGCAGCACAAAAATCATTAGGATCTGAAATGACAAAACTTGTTCACGGCGAAGAAGCGTTAGAGCAAGCAATTAAAATTTCAGCTGCATTATTCAGTGGCTCTGTAGCAGAACTTACTGCAAGCGAAATCGAGCAAGGATTCAAAGACGTACCATCTGTAGAACGCACTGCAGAAGATACAGTATTAATCGACTTACTTGTAGAAAGTAAAATTTCACCATCTAAACGTCAAGCACGTGAAGATGTAACTAACGGTGCAATCTACGTAAACGGTGAGCGTACACAAGCGTTAGACTACGTTGTAACAGAAAACGACCGCATCGAAGGTAAATTCACAATCATTCGCCGCGGTAAGAAGAAATATTTCTTAATTCGTTACTAATCAGAAACGAATGTAAAACAAATAGTACCCCGAATGGTAGGCTGAAAAGTCTATCGTTCGGGGTTTTTATGTATGCATTTAAATTGCCTCATGATTTCTTTTAAATAGAATATGAAGAATTAATACGAGCATGTAAAGTAAGCTAATTAGCATAACGACAAATGCTCCGGGATAAAATTTTGCCGCATATATAAAGAAATCGATTTGATAAATATCGTCATAATGTGAAACGTACCCTTTAAAATAATTCGTAAACTTAGCGCTATATTTCCATTCATCAGGATTATCTATTAAATTACTCCCTTGATACCAACTCATAAGTGCTGAAGTAATAAACAGCATAAATGCACTGCCTAACTGAACCATTTGGTTTATTGTCAAAATGAAACAACCTCCTATTTAATGGTTATTATAGCGTGCATTCGTATTCCTGTAACCTTTTTGTTGTAATCTCCTTTTCGAGTTCATACGGAAATCACATGTAAGCGGTATGATAAATGTATAACAAATAGAAAGGAGTGGTAAAACAAAATGTCACTAGAAGCGCTCATTATTTTTTCTTTGCTAAACGCTGGTCAGCTTGCAGAGCATTCGAAGGTTGATGTACATAAAGAGCAGAAAGATGCTTATGTATATGTTCAAAAAGAGGAAAATAAATAATTTTAATATATAAATAAAAGCTACCAGAGAGAAAGTTTTAGTTTCTTTGGTAGCTTTTTCTATTGAGATATAATTTGGAAGTAATGAAAAAAGGAGTAGTCTGAAAACGAAATGATTATATGTTTAAGGGAATAAGTATAACAGCATGTAATGAAGATGGATTATAAAATTTTGCACAATAAACGGAGCCAGTATTAAAGAGAATCCAATCGTTGGAATGAATAAAAGAGAAGTAAGGACGATTATCCATAACTCATGAAAAAACTTCCTTGAAGTATCTTACTATACATACGACATTTATATAAATAAAAAAAGCCCAGGCCCCTTGATAAACAAGGTTCCTAAGGCTTTTAATAATACTCTTTGCAGAGTACCGAGATTAACGAGAGTAGAACTCTACGATTAATGCTTCGTTGATTTCAGCTGCTAACTCAGAACGCTCAGCGTGACGAGTGTAAGTAGCTTCTAACTTATCAGCATCGAAAGTTAAGTATTCTGGTACGAAGTTGTTAACTTCGATCGCTTCTTTAACAACAACAAGGCTGTTAGATTTTTCGCGAACGCTGATAGTTTGGTTAGGTTTAACGCGGTAAGATGGGATATCTACGCGAGCGCCATCAACCATGATGTGACCGTGGTTTACTAATTGGCGAGCTGCACGACGAGTGCGAGCTAAGCCCATACGGTAAACTAAGTTGTCAAGACGAGCTTCAAGAAGGATCATGAAGTTTTCGCCGTGCTTACCAGGCATTTTACCTGCTTGGTCAAATGTGCGACGGAATTGACGTTCAGTCATGCCGTACATGTGACGAAGTTTTTGTTTCTCTTGTAATTGTAAACCGTATTCTGAAAGTTTCTTACGTTGGTTAGGACCGTGAGGACCTGGTGCGTAAGGGCGTTTTTCTAATTCTTTTCCTGTGCCGCTTAGAGAGATTCCAAGACGACGAGACAGTTTCCATGCTGGACCTGTATAACGAGCCATAGTTGACTCCTCCTTTAAAAATGTTTTTATTTTCGTAAAATAAAAACAGACGTAATCGATATTTACGGGTATTTTGTTTTCATGTACCTTCGCTCCAGCAGCAGGGAGTTACGAGATACACCTCCGCAGAGGAACAAAATACAAACGATAAACTCACATTACAAGGCTGCCTTTTTATTTTACACAAACGCTATTATATCTTTTACTTACAGTTTCGTCAAGAGACTCCCTTTTTGTTTTATGCAGATAAATTTTGGAAATTAACAAGAAGGAATTTAAAACAATATAAAAGAAAAGATAGAAACACAAATAAAACGCTTACATAAAATGTAGTAAAGACGTTCATCAGATTTTTCCTGGTGGATATGTGCAAATAAAGACATAAGGGGGATGTTTTTATGAAAAAGAAACATATAGAGACAGCATTAATTCATCACGGATATGAATCAAATGAAAATAAAGGGAGTTTAACACCACCTTTATTTCAAACTTCTACATTTACGTTTGAGACAGCACAGCAAGGAGAAGCGAGTTTTGCGGGAGAAGATCCATCTTATATTTATTCAAGGCTTGGGAATCCAACTGTGAAATTATTTGAAGAACGTATGGCTGTTTTAGAAGGTGGAGAGGAAGCGCTGGCGTTCGGTTCAGGTATGGCAGCCATTTCAGCAACGTTAATCGGTTTTCTAAAGGCTGGAGATCATATTATTTGTTCAAATGGATTATATGGATGTACGTACGGTTTTTTAGAAGTATTAGAAGAGAAATTTATGATTACTCATTCGTTTTGTGATATGGAGACAGAGACTGATATTGAAAATAAAATTCGTCCAAATACAAAGCTCATTTTCGTTGAAACACCGATTAATCCAACGATGAAATTAATTGATTTAGAAAAGGTGATCGGGGTAGCGAAGCGAAATGACTTGCTTGTTATTGTCGATAATACGTTTTGTTCACCTTATTTACAAAGACCTCTTGAGCTTGGTTGTGACGCCGTCGTTCACAGTGCGACAAAATATATTGGTGGTCACGGGGATGTTGTAGCGGGTGTAACAATTTGTAGAACGAAAACGTTAGCTGACAAAATCCGTCCGATGCGAAAAGATATCGGAGGTATTATGGCACCGTTTGACGCGTGGTTATTGTTACGTGGATTAAAAACATTAGCAGTAAGAATGGATCGTCATTGTGATAATGCAGAAAAAATTGTATCGTTTTTGAAAAATCATGAAGCAGTAGAAGGTGTTTGGTATCCGGAGGGAGAACTAGCATCTCGGCAAATGAAACGAGGTGGGGGCGTTATTTCTTTTTCAATTAAAGGCGTGAAAGAGGAAACACAGTCGTTTATCAATGACCTGCATTTTATTACAATTGCCGTAAGTTTAGGTGATACAGAAACGTTAATTCAGCATCCGGCAACGATGACGCACGCTGCGATTCCAGCTGAGCTAAGACAAGAAATGGGTATTTACGATAATTTAATACGTTTATCTGTCGGTTTAGAATCATGGGAGGATATCGTTTCTGATTTAGAGCAGGCACTAAAGAAAATATCTACTGTTAGTAATCAATAAAAAAGAGTGAGCTATCGGTTTCGTACGTGATGTACTCAATCGATAACTCGCTCTTTTCTTTTTTAAATATGTTTTAGGAGTGTTTCCACAAACTTTTCTAAATAGCGCTGATCTACTTCATCAAAACGATTTTTTTCAGGGCTATCAATATCAAGTACACCAATGACAGTTCCTTCTTTCACGATCGGTACAACGATTTCTGAATTCGAAGCACTATCGCAAGCGATATGTCCTGGGAATTGGTGAACGTCTGCTACAAGCTGCGTCGTTTTTGTTTCAGCTGCAACGCCGCAAACGCCTCGTCCGAACGGAATACGCACGCAAGCGGGCATTCCTTGGAAAGGTCCAAGAACAAGCTGATTTCCTTCTGTTACATAAAAGCCAACCCAATTAACGTGATCTAAAAATTGATTTAATAGTGCGGACGCATTTGATAAGTTTGCGACTAAGTTCGGTTCGCCAGTTAATAATGCATCCAGTTGTTTAATTACTGTCTCGTATTGCTGCACGCGAGAACCTGCATAACTTTCTTTTGTAAACATGGAAACAACTCCCTTTTTATCGAGATGTGTAAAATATTAGCAAAATACGATGTATTTCACATGACTTTGTCGATAGAAAATTAAAGGAATTTGTCTTAAAAGTCAAGAAATTTAGACTATAGCTGTTCATTGAGAGGAAGTGAGCGCATGAAACAGACGAAACAAAAAGTAATTGATGCGGCAATATCGTTGTTTAATACGAAAGGTTATGATGGAACGTCGGTGCGAGAAATTGCAAAGCGAGCGGATGTGAATGTAGCGAATATTTCATATTATTTTGCTGGAAAGCAAGGGTTATTAGAACAGCTTATTACTGATTTTTTAGAAGGATATATTCACGTAATTGAAACGTCATTTGAACAGAGAGAATATTTATCGGCTAAAGATGTGATGGTGCAAATGGTGCGCGGGATTTTACGATATCAATTTGATAATAGAGAACTGACACGTTTTTTTTATAGAGAGCTTTCGCTTGATACGACATTAATTCGTGAAGTGATGACCGTTTATTTTTCTAGAGAAAGATATTATATAGAGCAAATCATTAAACAAGGACAAATGAATCAAGAATTTAAAAAGGTATCTTTTACAATGTTTATGACACAATTAAAAGGCATGATGAATATGCCGTTTTTATATCCACAATATATATCTGAGGTGCTACACTCATTTCCGTCTGAGACGTTTTTCTTAGAAATGTATACGAAGGAAATTGAGCAATGGATGGAACGAACATTATATAAAGCGAGTATGTATTATGAACTACCAAGAGCTGTTCATATGTGAAAAATCCCCACCTAACGAACTGAGGTGGGGATTTTTATATGTTGTTTTCTTTGCCATAAATTGTTGCATACTAGCGCAATAATTGTTAATGAACAGCTAATTGTATACCCAGAAATATGTGATGTAAGGAAAATGATTATGAATGTGTTTCAATGTATGGGCGCGAAACCAATAATTGCGGTTGAAACATCTTATGCAGAACCGATGATTGCGATGGTAGGGGCTGGACTTGGTATAACATTGCTTCCGGAAACCGCTTTACAGTAAGCCGTAATGCAAGGTAACGTACGTGCGATTTCTGTAGAACCACCACTAATGCGAAAGATTTATTTCGTCTCTCGTATGAAAGAGAGCTCGTTATCCTGCATTAACTGCCCGTAAAAGCCTTACCTTTATTGCATTTATTTGAGGACGGATAATGGAATAAGTGGAATATTAAGAAATATTACAATCACATGTAAAGAAACATGAAATTTTAAAAAAAACTAGGTCAAAAACACGTCATTACATGGTATGATTAGAACATTGTTAGTTGTTAAATATAGGGGAATTCCCTTTTTATACATAATGCCTTCCATTTCATAAACGGAACGGACAAAAAAAGAGATATAACTAGGAGGCTTTTTTGCATGGATTCTATCCTGACGATCGTTATCATTGTAGTAAGCTCTATTCTAGTGCTGCTCATGATAGAGCTTGTGATAAGAAATCGTTCATATAAAGATATTGAAGCACTGGAGCAGTGGAAACAAGAGATAAAAGATAAACCTGTGGCAGATGAACTAAAGCGGGTAAAAGATTTAAATATGACAGGTCAAACAGAAGAGCTGTTTGGTAAATGGCGTGAAGAGTGGGATGAAATTGTATCAACAACTCTTCCGAAAGCTGAAAAAGATTTAGGGCAAGCGCGAAAATTCGCCTCGCAATTCTCCTTCCGCAAAGCAAAGCATGCGATGAAAGAATCCATAAGTGGTTTAGATGACGCTGATAATCGTATTACAGACATTTTAAATGAATTACAGCAACTGTTAGAAAGCCATGAGAAAAATAGCGCGGAAATTGAAGGGTTACGTGATACATATCGTAGTATGAAAAAGAGCGTTCTTGCTCATCGACACATGTATGGAGCAGCTGAGCAAAAAATTGAAGAGATGTTAGATGTTGAATCCGAGAAGTTCAAAACTTTTGAAGAGGCAACAGATAATGGTGATTATTTAAAAGCGAGAGAAATTGTTATTAGTTTAGAAGAAGGTTTAGCAAGTTTAGAAATCGTTATTCATCAAATTCCGGATTTATTGGTAGAGTGTCAAGCGACATTACCAGTTCAGCTGGAAGATTTATTACAAGGTCATGATGATATGATAAGACAAGGCTATGTATTAGAGTATTTGGAAATCCCTAAAGAAGTCCGCGATATGACGACACAACTACACACATGTTTAATGGATATACAGGAACTTCATATAACAGAAGCAGCAGAAAAAGTAGAGAACTTAAAAACTCGTTTAGACAGTTTTTATGATCAACTTGAACAAGAAGTGCATGCGAAACATTATGTGGAGCAAAAAACACTGTCTGTTTATGAAGATTTAGAAGAAATTCGTACAGAAACAATTGAAACGAAAATAGAAACACAACTTGTGAAACAAAGTTATCAATTACAAGACAAAGATATTGAGTCACAAAAAGTAATTGAAAAACAAATGCATATTTTAATGAAACGTTTTGAAGTGTTACAAATACGCGTTGCTGAACAAGATATTGCATTCTCTATCATTCGTGAGGAACTAGAAGAGGTTTATGAGCAATGTGAAACTTTAAAAGTACTTCATGCAGAATATAAAGAAATGCTACAAACGATGCGCAAAGAAGAATTTGAAGCACGTGAGAAGTTACAAGAAATGCGAAATACAATTTTTGAGACGAAACGTTTTATGCAAAAGTCGAATTTACCAGGTCTTCCAGAGAGTATTATGGAAGATTTACAAAAAGGGCAAATGGCGATGCAAGCTGTATATGAGCAATTAGAAGTAAAGCCGTTAAATATGAATACTGTAAATAGCAGTTTAGAAGAAGCATACACAGTTGTGAATGGTGTATCTGAAATGACAGAAGAATTAATTGGACAAGCTTATTTAGTTGAAAAACTAATTCAATACGGTAACCGATACCGCAGTCATGATGAGAATCTTGCAGAAAGCTTAAATTATGCGGAGAAATTATTCCGTGAATATCAATACGATGCAGCTTTAGAACAAGCGGCTTCTATATTAGAGCAACTTGAACCTGGTGTTGTTCAAAAAATAGCTGAATATGTAGACAATGAGCAAACCCTTTAATAAAGGGTTTGTTTTTTTGTGTAATTTTGAAGTCGATGTTGCTATAATGAATAGCGGAATACAGTAAGGTTGTTCGTTTCAAAATAAAGTGAAACCATAAGTGATGGGGTTTCATCCACCACTGATTATTAATCTTCACCACTCAGTATGCCTGCAAATGGCCGGGGAAAATGTACACTTTTATATAAAAACGGAACCTTTGAGTAGTCTTAGCGTAATTACACGTATTTGTGATATGATTATATGATGTGATAGCGCTGAAAGGGGAAGAACGATGATCTATTTTGATAATAGTGCGACGACGAAGCCATATCCAGAAGCGCTTCAATCGTACGTAACGGTTGCAGGGAAATATTTTGGTAATCCTTCTTCTATTCATTCGCTTGGAGGAGAGGCAGAGCGTCTATTAACACAATCGAGAACGATTGCGGCACAGCTCCTTCACGTTAAACCTGCTGAAATTATTTTCACATCAGGTGGAACGGAAGGGAATAACCTTGCGATTAAAGGGATAGCGATGAGGAATCGTTCGCGCGGCAAACATATCATTACAACAAATATTGAACACGCGTCTGTGTTTGAAGCATATAAACAATTAGAAGATCTCGGTTTTGA
The DNA here is from genome assembly GCF_022662615.1 of Bacillus cereus group sp. BfR-BA-01523. Classification (NCBI taxonomy): domain Bacteria; kingdom Bacillati; phylum Bacillota; class Bacilli; order Caryophanales; family Bacillaceae; genus Bacillus; species Bacillus cereus group sp. BfR-BA-01523. The sequence continues at coordinate 16,877 of NZ_JAKUDX010000013.1, read as the reverse complement.
TGTAACGTATTTACCGGTTAACGAGCACGGTGTTGTATCGGTAGAAGATGTAAAACGAGCACTTCGTGAAGATACGATTCTTGTGTCAATTATTCACGTGAACAACGAGACTGGAGCGATTCAGCCCGTTACTGAAATTGGAACATTATTAACGAACTATCCGAAAATAAGATTCCACGTGGACCATGTACAAGGGATAGGAAAAGTACCACTTGATTTATACGCTTCTCATATTGACCTTTGTTCAATATCTGGACATAAATTTCATAGCGTAAAGGGGACAGGTCTTCTTTACGTACGTGATGGTGTAAGATTAGATCCAATCTTATCAGGTGGTCAACAAGAGCTCAAGTATCGTTCAGGTACAGAAAATTTACCTGGTATTGTAGCGATGGTGAAAGCACTTCGTATGACGATGGAACAAGTGAAAGAAAAGATAGTTCATTTGCAAAATTTACAAACAGAGCTGGTCCGTTTCTTTAAAGAGATGGAAACTGTAACGATTAATACATCACTTGAATATGCGGCACCGCACATTTTAAATGTATCATTTGTCGGTTTAAAACCAGAAGTAGTCGTTCATGCTTTAGAAGAGCATGGTGTATATGTATCGACGAAGTCTGCTTGTTCTTCAAAAGCAAATGAAGTGAGCAGAGTACTAGTGGCAATGGGAGTACCGCACGCCGCAGCTACAAGTGCGATTCGCATTAGTCTAGCACCAGACAACACGATGGAAGAAGTAAAACAATTTGAAGGTATTGTTAAAGAGACGATGCCAAAATTATATGAAGTGATGAGGTAAAGAAATATGATGACATATGAATATATTTTAGTTCGTTATGGAGAAATGACGACAAAAGGAAAGAACCGTTCTAAGTTTGTAAGTACGTTAAAAGATAATGTGAAATTCAAATTAAAAAAATTCCCAAACATTAAAATTGATGCAACACATGATCGTATGTACATTCAGTTAAATGGTGAAGACCATGAAGCAATTTCTGAAAGATTGAAAGATGTATTTGGTATTCATAAGTTTAACTTAGCAATGAAAGTACCATCAGAATTAGAAGATATTAAAAAAGGTGCATTAGCAGCTTTCTTACAAGTAAAAGGTGATGTGAAAACATTTAAAATTACAGTGCACCGCTCTGATAAGCGCTTCCCAATGAAGACGATGGAGTTACTTCCAGAAATCGGTGGGCACATTTTAGAAAATACAGAGGATATCACAGTAGATGTTCATAATCCAGATGTGAATGTACGTATAGAAATTCGCAGTGGTTACAGCTATATTATGTGTGGTGAGCACATGGGAGCTGGCGGTTTACCAGTTGGCGTTGGCGGAAAAGTAATGGTACTTCTTTCTGGTGGTATCGATAGCCCGGTAGCAACGTACTTAACGATGAAACGCGGCGTATCTGTGGAAGCAGTTCACTTCCATAGTCCACCTTTCACAAGCGAGCGCGCGAAACAAAAAGTAATCGATTTAGCACAAGAGTTAACGCAATACTGTAAACGTGTAACACTTCATCTTGTTCCATTTACTGAAGTGCAAAAAACGATTAATAAAGAAATTCCATCTAGCTATTCTATGACAGTTATGCGTCGTATGATGATGCGTATTACAGAGCGTATTGCAGAGGAGCGTAATGCACTTGCAATTACGACTGGTGAAAGTCTTGGACAAGTAGCGAGCCAAACGTTAGATAGTATGCATACGATTAACGAAGTGACAAACTATCCTGTTATTCGCCCGCTTATTACGATGGATAAATTAGAAATTATTAAAATTGCAAAAGAAATTGGAACGTATGATATTTCAATTCGTCCATATGAAGACTGCTGTACAGTGTTTACACCAGCAAGTCCATCGACGAAACCGAAGCGTGAGAAAGCAAATCGTTTTGAAGCGAAGTACGATTTCGCGCCGTTAATTGAAGAGGCTGTAGCGAACAAAGAAACAATGGTATTACAAACAGTAGAAGTAGTGGCTGAAGAAGAAAAATTCGAAGAACTTTTCTAAACCCATAAATTACCACGTTCAAATGTGCATGAAGTCATGTTGTTTATCACACTCTATACTCACAAGGAGGTGATACAACATGGCAAGCACAAATAAATTAGCAGTATCTGGTGCTCAAGCAGCATTAGATCAAATGAAATACGAAATCGCTCAAGAGTTTGGTGTTCAACTTGGAGCTGATGCAACATCTCGCGCTAACGGATCTGTTGGTGGCGAAATTACTAAACGTCTAGTTTCACTAGCTGAGCAACAATTAGGCGGTTACCAAAAATAATCCCATATACGATGGCTTAGAAAGAGCGGGTTCTCCCGCTCTTTCTTTTTGTCGTTTTCGTCGTTATTTGCCGATGAATCGTTATGTTAAAAACATCGTCGCTATACATTCATACATCAATTCGACATAAATATAAAAAAATTGTCAAAAGAAGAGGGTTCAAAATTTACTGAAAATTCTTTATTATATAAGGGAGGCATAGAAATAAAGGAGGATGTTATATGAAGAGAGAGGAATTGTTAGCGCCGCCGTCTTATAATTTAGTTTCGGAAATAGAGAAATATACGAGTGATAAAGAGAAGCTTGCTTTAATTTGGCAAGATGATAAAGGGAATAGACGAGAGATTACATATTTTGAATTAATGCAAGGTGCGAATAGAATTGGAAACACTTTTATAAAAAGTGGCTTACAAAAAGGGGACAAGCTCCTTATTATGATGCCGCGCTTAATTGAAGCTTACATGACGTATATTGCTGCGATTAAAGCAGGATTTGTCGTTATTCCAAGCTCAGAAATGTTGCGTAAAAAAGATATCGAGTATCGTATTGGGCACGGAGAAGTAAAGGCTATCGTAAGTTACGAACCGTATATTGGACAATTTGACGGCGTAGAAGCGGTGGAATCTCTTCAAAAATTCGTCCTGAGCGAGCGATCAGTAGATGGATGGACGAATTTAAAAACAGCATTAGAAACGGAAAGTGATACGTTAGAAATGGCGAAGACGGATAAAGAAGATATGGTCTTTTTATCTTATACGTCAGGGACGACAGGAAATCCAAAAGGAGTTGTTCATACGCATGCCTGGGCATACGCTCATTTACGTACAAGCGCTCCGAACTGGCTCGGAATCGAAGAAGAAGATGTTGTATGGGCAACGGCTAGTCCAGGTTGGCAAAAATGGATTTGGAGCCCGTTTGTAGCGACTCTCGGTTCAGGTGCAACAGGATTTGTATATAACGGCAAATTTGAACCAAAAACATATTTAAATTTATTAGGTGATAATAAGGTGAATGTACTTTGCTGTACACCGACTGAGTATAGATTAATGGCAAAGGTAGAAAACTTAAGTGAGTACGATTTAGAAGCTTTACATAGCGCTGTATCGGCAGGTGAGCCGTTAAACAGGGAAGTCATTGAAACGTTCCAAAGGCATTTCGATATTACAGTAAGAGACGGCTATGGGCAAACGGAAAATACACTGCTTGTTGGAATAATGAAAGGGATGGACATTAGACCAGGATCAATGGGAAAACCGACGCCAGGAAATCATGTTGATATCGTAAATGAAGAAGGAACTCCTGTACAGGTAGGAGAAGTTGGCGATATTGCAGTTCACATTGAAACACCAGCCCTCTTTAAGCAATATTATAAAGATGATGAGCGCACAGCGATGCAATTCCGTGGTGATTATTATATTACGGGTGATAAAGCGAAAAAAGATGAAGAAGGCTATTTCTGGTTTGAAGGGCGCGGTGATGATATTATTATTAGCTCCGGCTATACAATCGGTCCGTTTGAAGTAGAAGATGCGCTTGTAAAACATCCTTACGTAAGAGAATGTGCGGTTGTTGCAAGCCCTGATGAAATTCGCGGAAGTGTCGTGAAGGCATTTATCGTATTAAGAGAGAATATAGACAAGAACGAAGAAACATTAATTCCAGTGCTCCAACAACACGTCAAAGAATTGACTGCACCATATAAATACCCTCGCAAAATTGAATTTGTAGATGAACTACCAAAAACGATTTCCGGAAAAATTCGCCGTATTGAACTTAGAAAACAAGAAATGGAGCTTCCTTCAAAATAATTTTGAAAATAGGGAAGTAAATAGTTGAATGAAATGTAAAACGATGATATTATAAAAACGAACACAAGTTCGATTTTATAAATTTAAAAAAGAGGTGTCCGTATGATTTTAGGTATTAATCCGTACTTAGTTTTAGATGGTAGTGGGCAAGAAGCTGTACAGTTTTACAAAGAGGCGTTAGACGCAAAAGTAGAAGTAATGCAAACTTTTGGTGACATGCCTGAAAATCCAGAATACCCAATTCCAGCTGAAGCGAAAGAGCGCGTTTTACATGCTACTTTAAAAGTTGGTAATACGGACCTTATGATTTCTGATACATTCCCAGGTCAAGGGCATGCAATCGGATCTCAAGTAACAATCGCAATTCAAATTAATAATGCAGAAAAAGCGAAAGAAGTATTTGATAAGTTACAAGAAGGTGGAGAAGTTATTATGCCACTTCAAGAAACGTTCTGGAGCCCAGCATACGGACAATTAAAAGATAAATTTAGCATTGAATGGCAAATTACAACGAACCCTACTGAACAAAATTAATTTTTGGAAAAGTACCATTTTTAATCGAAATGGTGCTTTTTTTATACGTACTAATTTCGTAGACTAAAGGAAAAAGGGGATGGGCATATGGGAGAAATTTGGTATGGCGGCACCATTTACACAATGCGAGAAGAGAATGAAAAAGTAGAAGCCGCTTACGTCGAAGATGGCGTCATTGTTGATGTGGGGAATAAAGAAGCGTTAGAGAACCGATATTCTGCGGTGAAGTTGTACGATTTAAAAGGGAAAACGATGATTCCAGGTCTTGTTGATAGCCATATGCATCTTATTGGGCATGGGGAGAGGTTACTTCGTCTAGATTTATCAAATTGTACATCTTATAAAGAAGTGCTTACTCTTGTTCAGAAGCGCGTAGAAGAAGCGCCAAAAGGATCTTGGATTATCGGAGAAGGATGGAATGAAAATAATTTTACAGATACAAAACAAGTTCATGTACGTGATTTAGATGAAATCTCTAAAGAACATCCGATTTTATTAAAGCGTGTTTGTCGTCACGTGACATGGGTGAATTCATACATATTGAAAGAAGCGAATATAACAGAAGCGACGCAAGATCTAAAGGGCGGGAAAATTAGCCGTGATGCGTCAAATAATTTAACAGGACTTTTATATGAGCAAGGGCAAGAGTTAATTAAACATGTTCAGCCCGAAATAGATGGAGTGTATTTGCAAAGTGTTCTGCAAACAGCGATTTCAGACTGCTGGCAATACGGACTCGTTGGCGGACATACGGAAGACTTAAATTATTATGGCGGCTTTCAAAAAACGTACAATGCGTTTTCACACGTTATAAAAGAAATGCGGTTTAAAGCGCATTTACTCGTTCACCATGAAGTAGCGAATGAACGAAAAGAATATGAAAATGAGCACTATATTGAATTTGGTGCGATGAAAATTTTTTCTGACGGCTCTTTTGGTGGAAGAACAGCTTTATTAAGTGAACCGTATGAAGATGCGAAGGAAACAAATGGAGTTGCCATTTTCTCACGTGAAGAGCTTGCAGGTTTAGTGAAAAAAGCACGAGATTTACATATGCCAGTTGCGATTCATACAATTGGTGATTTATCGCTTGAATATGTCATTGATGCGCTTGAATTACATCCACCAGCAGAAGGATTACGTGACCGTATTATTCATTGTCAGCTAGCTCGTGAAGAGTTGATTGAAAGAATGAAACACTTGCCAGCTATTATTGATATTCAGCCAGTCTTTGTTTCGTCAGATTTTCCATCAGTGATTGAAAAACTAGGAGACCATCGTCTTCGTTATGCGTATGCTTGGAAGACGTTACTGGACGCAGGATTACACTGTAATGGAGGCTCTGATGCTCCAATTGAACAAGTGAATCCGTTTTTAGGTATATATAGTGCTGTTACACGTAGAAGTTTTATTGATGGTGTATGTTATATCCCAGAAGAAAGATTAACGGTGTATGAGGCTGTTTCTTTATTTACAACAGGAAGTGCGTATGCAATTGGAAAAGAAGGAAAGCGAGGACAAATTACAAAAGGATATGAAGCAGACTTTACGATATTAGACCGCAATGTTTTTGAAATTGAGGCGGAAGAAATAAAAGAAGTACAGGCAGAAATGACCGTCATTGATGGGAAGATTGTTTATAGAAAAGACGTGTGAAAATATATCAGCGATTATTGAAATATATCGACCATAACTTGAAATATATCAGCGATTATTAAAATATATCGACTTACCGACAAAAGCTGACAATAATGGCGACTGCATAGTAAGAGATGGCTGCCCACACCAATCGGGGGAAATAAAAGACCGCAGAATTATGGAATCCCATAATTCTGCGGTTATTTTAATACTATAAAAATGTTCTCTGTACTTTTTCCCAGAAAGAGTTGTTTTTTAATTTAACAGTTTTAATTTGTTTATCGCTTAAACGAACAACGGCTTTCTCCACTTGTTTAATGCTAAGCGCTTCGTTATCCATGCCGATAACAGGATAATCATTGCCATCTGGTTTAAGTGTTAAAGTTAACGTACGCTCGTGATTTAAAAGAAACGGTGATCCGAGTGTACGGTATGTGTTGTTATTTAAAGATGCTAGTTCGCTTACTTGGAAACATGGGATAAGTGGATCGACAACTGCACCATGTAATGATTTATTGTAAGCGGTACTTCCTGTTGGTGTGGAGATAACTAATCCATCACCTCTAAAGGTTTCGAAATGTAAATTGTCGACGTGTACATCTACGACAAATGTTTTAATGATACTAGAGCGTAATGTGAATTCATTTAAACAATGGAAAGATGTACCGTGATCTACATCTACTTTAATTGTTGGATATTTTCGCACTTCAATTTCGTTTTTTGTAATTTCTTGAAGGGCTGTATCAACGTGATCGATGTGGAAATCGCAGTAGAAAGAAATTTCATCTTTCGTAGAAATACCTGCGTATAAGCAATCTTCTCTAAAGCCGGTTTTACGAACGGCTTGTAAGAAAGTCCCATCATCTCCAACGCTGACGATAGCGTTTGCATTTTTTGGATGATCTAATATGGTAAATCCATTCTCCTCTAAAATACGATATACTGGTTTCATTTTTTCAACGAGCGTTACTTTGTCATCACCATAAAAGAAAAATAAATTGCGACGATTTGCCATTATGTATCCCTCCACTGCAGTTAAATTTTCTAGTCTTAGTGCTACATATCGTCAGAGTATGTTTCTGGATGATATGTTCAAATAGTATATTTCGATATAAATTGTCAAAATTCCTTTTTATTTTTAGAAAAATTTTTATATTCAATTTTATCAAAGTCTGTTTAATGATGAATAAACTTGTCGATAATGGGTATGGAGTGAAAGGATGGTACGAATGAAGTGGCTCGTAATTGGAATGATAATTCTTCTACTTTTTATTTTGCTTATACTATTATCGAAAATATCGCTTAAGGTGACGTTTTTATATTCAGAAATGGAAAAACAATGTTTATTTCAAGTGAAAATATGGATGATTCGATATACGTTTGATGTATTGGAAAGAATTGAAAAACAGCAGAAGAAGACAGGACAAAAAATTAAAAAAGCTGAAGAGGACGGCGGAATAGATAATAAAATTATGGCACAACTCGATAGTATAGGGGAACTGATAAAAAAGCTTCAAGACGTTCATACTATTGTTAAAGATTTTCTCAAAAGAGTGAAAATCAATGGTTGGAAATGGCATACGCAAATTGGAGTAGGCGACGCGGCTAGTACTGGAATTGTCACTGGATATGCATGGGGGACAAAAGGAATGGCTGCTGGAGTTGTAGGACAATATATGCATATTGTCGACATACCAGAATTTGAAATTACTCCTGTTTTTCAAGGAAAGGGATTTGCATCAAGATGCGAGTTAACAGCATCTTTTCGTATATTCCGTACTGTAAAAACAGCGATAAAATTACTCATGTTTATGAGAAAGCAAAGATCTGGTATGACAGAAAAATCTGTTCAAGCATAGGGGGGATATAGAATGGACCATCCAATTCAAGGTTTAATGACAACCGCAATGCAGCATTTGAAACAAATGACTGATGTAAATACAATTGTTGGTGACCCAATTAAAGCGGCAGATGGAAGTGTAATTCTTACAGTTTCGAAAGTCAGTTTTGGATTTGCTGCTGGTGGAAGTGAATTTGGTAAAGTAGAACATTCAGGCCGTCATCCATTTGGCGGGGGAAGTGGTGGAGGAGTTTCTATTAATCCTGTTGCCTTTCTTGTTATAAATGGAGAAGGTGTGAAAGTATTACACTTAGATAAGCAAACACACGTCATCGATAAAATAATTGAATTAGCGCCACAAGCTGTTGATAAAGTGAAAGAAATGATGGATAAACGAAAAGAAGATGATCCTGAATTTCAAATTTAACGAATAAAGAAGCTGATCAGTGGATTAGCTTCTTTAATTTTTTTGTAAATAAAGCGATTTTATTTGCATTATCGATAGGGACAAACTATCATTTACATTGTACATATTTTGTTTAAAATAAGGGAGGATTTTTAAGTGGCAAATGTAACTTTTAAAGGTAACCCAATGACTTTAGTTGGAACAGAAGTTAAAGTTGGCGATCAAGCGCCTAACTTCCAAGTATTAGCAAATGACTTATCTCCAGTAAGTTTAGAAACATACAAAGGTGAAGTGAAATTAATTAGTGTTGTACCTTCAATCGACACAGGTGTATGTGATGCACAAACTCGTCGTTTTAACGAAGATGCAGCAGGTATTGAAAACGCGAAAGTATTAACAATTAGCGCTGATTTACCATTCGCTCAAAAACGCTGGTGTGCAGCAAACGGTTTAGAAAATGTTGTAACACTTTCTGATCACCGTGACCTTTCATTCGGTGAAGCTTACGGCTTAGTAATGAAAGAACTTCGTTTACTTGCTCGTGCAGTATTCGTAGTAGATAGCAATGACAAAGTAGTTTACGCAGAATACGTAGGCGAAGGTACAAGCCATCCAAACTATGAAGCAGCATTAGAAGCAGCTAAATCTGCGAAGTAATGTAAATGAAGACGACCTCTCATTAAAGTTTTACTTTAGAAGAGGTCGTCTTTTCTCATATATTGTTAACTGAACCAATATATGAGAAAAGACGTTACATCATAAACAACTTGAAGGGGAGCTCTTTGCAAGAGGTCGCTTTTTCTTTTGGGAAAAATTTAGATTATGGTATGATATAAGTTATGTGTAAAAGAGAGAAGGAGGAATGTACGTGAGTCAGGCAGTAGAAACATTATTTTCTATTTTTGATTCTTCTACGGTAGTTTTACGTAAAGAATTAGATGTAACATATTTAGAGGCGCTTGTAGAAACAGGTGATAACTTGTTTGAAGGAGCGATTTTACAAGAGGAATTATCCGAATCAACAATTGAAAGGTTGAATCGTGAATATAGTACGTTTAATGAAGAAACATATAAAGGGGAAGAAATTCGTAAAGCATTTCAGCTAGCCATTTTAAAAGGAATGAAAGAGGGCGTACAAGCGAATCACGAAATGACGCCAGATGCAGTTGGAATGTTCATGAGCTACTTATTCCATAAGTTTATGCAAGGTCAAAAAGAAATTACTGTTTTAGACCCTGCAATTGGAACTGGTAACTTAATGACTACATTGTTTAATAGCGCCAAAGAAGAACTAACAATGAGTGGATTTGGTGTGGAAGTGGATGAGGTGTTAATTAAACTTGCTTTAGTAAATGCAAATTTACAAAAGCATGCAATCGAATTCTTCCACCAAGATGGACTAGCACCACTTTATATTGATCCAGTTGATGCAGTCGTTTCAGATTTACCAATTGGTTATTATCCAAATGAAATTGTTGCAAGTGAATATACATTAAAAGCAAATGAAGGAATGTCATATGCACATCACTTATTTATTGAACAAAGTGTGAAACATACGAAAGAAGGCGGGTATTTATTCTTCTTAGTACCAAACTTCATTTTTGAAAGTGATCAAGCGCCAAAGCTACATGCATTCATTAAAGAGACATGTTTTATTCAAGGATTATTACAGCTTCCTGTTTCCATGTTTAAAAACGAGAAAAATGCAAAAAGTATATTTGTTCTCCAAAAGAAAGGCCAAGGTGTAACAATGCCGAAACAGGCACTACTAGTGGAATTACCTAAATTCTCTAACATGAAGGCTATGGAGAACATTATGGATCAATTGAATACTTGGTTTGCAACACATAAATAATACGATATATATGTAACAGGGTTAGTAATTAATGTAGTACAGTTTTATAGGATATGTAATGTTTTTTAATATATACAAGATTTAACTGAATTTTTTTGAAATCTGTAATATATTTTTTTTCTTGGTGTTACAATTTTTTCACTTGAAATATATGTCGGACGATGTTTAAATTAAAATCGTGAGTATAAAATTTACTAATGATGAAACGTTTTCATAATGAGTGAATTTAATTAGATAAAATCGAGCGGTTTGTGGAATGATCCACACAACTACCAAGAGAAAAAGGGGCGAAAGACTAGATGTCAAAAATCATCGCGATTAACGCAGGAAGCTCTTCGTTAAAGTTCCAATTATTTGAAATGCCAAGTGAAACAGTATTAACAAAAGGTTTAGTAGAACGTATCGGTTTAGAAGATAGTATCTTCACAATTACTGTAAATGGCGAAAAACAAAAAGAAATTACAAACATCCCAGATCATGCAGTAGCAGTTAACATGCTTCTTAAGAAATTAACTGAAAACGGAATCGTAAAATCTCTTGATGAGATTGGCGGTATCGGTCACCGTGTTGTACACGGCGGTGAAAAATTTGCTGATTCTGTTTTAATTGATGCTGAAGTATTAGCTGATATCGAAGAATTAAGCGATTTAGCACCACTTCACAACCCAGCAAACCTTGTTGGTATTAAAGCATTCCAAGAAGTACTACCAAACGTACCAGCAGTAGCAGTATTCGATACAGCATTCCACCAAACAATGCCGGAATCTGCATTCCTATACAGCTTACCATATGAGTACTATGAGAAATTTGGCATCCGTAAATACGGTTTCCACGGAACTTCTCATAAATATGTAACTGAGCGTGCGGCTGAATTATTAGGTCGTCCAATTGAAAGCTTAAGCCTACTTTCTTGTCACTTAGGTAACGGTGCAAGTATCGCAGCAGTAGAAGGCGGTAAGTCTATCGATACTTCTATGGGCTTCACTCCACTTGCTGGTGTAACAATGGGTACACGTTCTGGTAACATTGACCCTGCGTTAATTCCATACATCATGGAAAAAACAGGCCAAACTGTAGAAGAAGTAGTTAGCGTATTAAACAAGAAGAGTGGTATGTTAGGTCTTACTGGTTACTCTAGTGACCTACGTGACATCATTGCGAAAGAAGAAGAAGGCGACCACCGTGCGAAAGTAGCACTTGACGTGTTCGTGAGCCGTATCCATAAATACATCGGTTCTTACACAGCTCGTATGAAAGGCGTTGACGCTATCATCTTTACAGCTGGTGTAGGTGAAAACAGTGCAATTATTCGTGAGCGCGTATTAGAAGGCCTTGAGTACATGGGCGTATACTTCGACGTAAAACGCAATAACGTATTCGGTGAAGAAGCATTCATTAGCTTCCCACACTCTCCAGTAAAAATTATCGTAATTCCAACTGACGAAGAAGTTATGATTGCTCGTGACGTATTACGTCTTGGAGATATTGGTTAATATACTATATAAAAAAAGACGAGATCCTATAGGATTTCGTCTTTTTTCTTTTGGATATAGTTTAAAATTCCACCTGGATATAGCACTTTTTCCTTCTGAATGAAAGCTGTAATGGGAATCCATTTCGCATACGATACGGTTTGCTCATCTTGTATATTCATTTTTTCCATTTCATATAGTGATGTGTCTAATAAGCGTAAAGAATATAGCTGAATGATTTCATGACCAATTTCTCCATCAAGATGAAAGATATTTTCTAAGCAGCCTAAATAATTGGTGATTTCCACTTCTGTGTGAAGCTCTTCTTGAAATTCGCGAATAACAGTATGTGCTGATTTTTCACCAAGTTCAATTGATCCGCCAAGAGGTCGGTAATATGTTTCATCGCCTGTATGATATTCTTGTACGAGAAGGCGACCGTGATGTATAGCAATGCCAAAAGCTTTTGCACGTGGATACATATATAATCACTCCTTATTTATTTTGTATAAGGATGATTATAAGGCAGGGTGTGATAAAAGGTGACGTGTATTTAAGCGTTTGGCCGAATCGTGATTCCATCAAATAAGTCATTCCAAAATGCTTCATTGTACTGATATACATCCATAATAGGGCATTTTATAACACAAATGTTTTGTAATCCCCAATCTTCTTGGTCGATAGTTGGTACATCTTCAGGAATGAGTAATAGGACAGAGAATGTATGTTTAACTATTTGAGATAAAATTTGTTCCAAGGAACGTGCTTCTTCGTATGTTCCTCCCGTCCGAATAAACAATGTGGATTCTGCCGTTTCGATTGTAGTTAGAAAACGATTAATTCGATGCTCATAGTTTAACTTAATTTCTGTATAAGAAGGCCAGGATGTTGGTGTGTTTACATCTGTTTTAAAGTCGTGACAGGAGTCGATTTCATATAGGCTGTCACGTAGTCTTAATTTCGCATCATCATCCCAAAATGAGATGAAGGATAAGTTTTCGAACTGTAAAAAACGGTCAAATCGATTTTGTAATAATAAATTCACTTTTTCTAATGAAGGGCTTAGCATAAAATCGATAACACCAAAAAATGGTGATAATTCGAATTGATATAAAGCCCAAGCAGGCCAGCAGTTTTGTCCTAAGCTGAATATTGCATTATATTCTTTTTTTATATTGGATAGATTCATGTGATTCATCTCGTCCTTTTTGCTAATATTTTATGTCATTAAAAAATGGTATGTGAATAAAGATAGACAAGCATATTTGCAAAGAACAAGCGGAAATATGTTACAATAGAAAAAAATCGAACGAGGTGGTTGTTGCGATGCGATCGAAGCGAGAACAAGCCATTTTAGACAATATAAAAGAATGGGAATCGCAATTAGTTGAGCAAGAAGCGACCGATTTTCAAAAAATGTTTGATAAATGGGTACATACTACAATTGCGAAATTGCCTGAGAAAAAACGAAAAGATTTCTTTACGAAAGCAGATGGATGGCTCTTTCATTTGCATGCACTTATTCAAAGTTCACAATCACAGTTAGATGCACGTAATCGCATTTTAGGAACATCGAGATTATTTGATGAATCAATTGAGCAACTTGAAGATTTGAAGGCGTTATCTATTGATCAATTAACATACATAGCAGAGCAGCAAACAGCAAGACATCGCCTATATTCATTCGTACAAGGCGGAGCAACGGGTGCTGGGGGGTTATTATTATTAACAGCTGATTTTCCGGTTATGATCGCGTTAAATGTGAAAGCTGTTCAACTTATTGCAACATCATTTGGACATGATGTGAACAAGCCGTATGAAATGATGCTTGCGTTAAAGGTATTCCACGCGGCATTATTGCCGGCGAGACTTCAGCAATATGCATGGTACAATTTACTGAGAGAACTTGAGCAAGAAGATTCATTCTTTTATGAAGGAGACGAAGAGGTGTTAAAGCCAGCTTCTACTGAGGTTGTGTTAAAACAAATTTTGAAGACGTTTTCGATTTATGCTCTTCGTCGTAAATTATTCCAAGGTATTCCGGTCATTGGAATGGCAATTGGGTCTACAGTGAACTATCGTTTAACAAGAAGCGTTACTGAATTTGCAAATAGATTTTATCAAGTGCGCCACATAGTCGAGAAGGAAAAAAGAGCATAAAAAAAGCGAGAGGCCGAGGCCTTTCGCTTTTTTAATTTGTTGCATGCTTTTTGGACATTGGAATAGATACTGGTTGCTTTTCTGCTTTCTTTTCTGCTTTTGGATAATAAATTAAATCCAATGTTTTTGCCTGTACGGCAATCGAAAGAATAGTAAAAGCAATTTCTGTCCAATTTAAATAATATAATGAAAGCGCAAGAACAATCGCGTCAAAGACGAAGAAAATTTGCCCAATTGTAAACCGAGTTCGTTTACTTAATATAATTGTTAAAATATCGTCTCCGCCGGTTGCACCGCCAAATCGCAATATAAAACCGAGTCCAATACCAGCTAACGCACCGCCAACTACTGCAGCTATAAATAAATTATTTGATAAATCGACCGTAAATGGAGAATAATTTTCCATAAAAGAATAAAATACTCCGAATGAAATCGAACCTAGGAATGAGTAGCCAACCATTTTTCTACCTAAAAATGAAGCACATAGTAAAATAATAGGGATATCCATTACTACAGTTGAAATGGATGGTGAAATATCATAAAAATTTTGGATAAATAGTGCAATACCTACAAAGCCACCTTCTGTTAAGTGGTTTTGGAAGTGAATGTGATATAGCGCTGCTGCTAAAATAAATGAACCGATTAAAACCATAAAAACTTCTTTAATAATTTGTCGACTTTGGATGTTCCTCATCGTTATTCCTTCTTTCCGTAGTTAGTAGTCCTTGTTGTGTTGTAAACTAACTACGAGCTCACATGTAGCTTTCAGTTAGTTTACGAAAAAAACTAACTACGCTATATGTCGCTGAAGAAATAACGAATAATCCTCTCGTCCATCAATTCTCCCTACCTTCGTTTTAGTTTAAGTCTTAAAACGACTAAACAAAACGTGGAGTAGGATTCTTCATTTAGCAATCCTGCTCTTCTTTGTTTTGTTTAGCTAGTAACAATTAAGTCCTAAACAAAACGCTATGTGTAAGAAGAGTCTTTTTTTTGCCAAATTATCCTTCGGGCAATCATAATTTCCCCACTCTCGTATTTTTTTCGCTAGACTAAAGTATCTGAGCTGAAAAATACGCTACGTGTATGATTCGTCAATACGATGCCACATGCTCCTTCGAGCGATCATGATATCAAAATCCCTTCCTTCAAGATTTATATTATTATATCATACTTTCAAAAAATGCATGCGGATGGAAACCGACAATAACCGGAGGGAATCTACAAAAAATGTTATGTTTAAATATTTTTGTAGAAAAGCCTAAGTTATTTCGTAGAACTGGACAACTTTTAGAAGTTTGTCCAATAAGTAAGAAAAGAAGGGTTTTTATTCAATTGTATTGTTCTCATCACTTTTATCTTTAAAAAATGCATCCCAGCTAATGATACTTAAAAAAGTTAAAGCGATAATAATGAAAGCTCGCATAAGTTTGAGACCTCCTTTTGTACATAGTATATGAATAATTTGTTTCGGAATGTGCCATTTTTTTACAAGTTCTAACTATTATGAGAGTATATTAATATAGATAGATGAGGGGGAGAATGGAGATATGCTAAAAGACATGTTTAAAAGAAAAGAATTAAAATGTGTTTCATGTCAGAAAAAGATTCAATATGAAGAAGAGCTAGTTGCTTTTGTAAAGTTGCCAAAAGAAAGAAGTATATTAGTTGGTCCGTTTGATGTGTGTTTGGCGAAAACAGCACAAGAAATATATTGTAAATCGTGTTACGACAAAAAAGCATGACCCAAAGTAATTGAGGGGCATGCTTTTTTCATTGGTGTGCTTTTCCCTCAGATACGTTTTGGGTTAGACGATACCAAAGCCAAAGATCATTAATAATTGAAGCAAGATCGGCAATTTCTGAATTAAGCCTACAGGAAATTTCGAAATTCTCTTCGTTATTTAAGCAATGTTGTTTTTGATTAATATGACGTTCAAGCTCTTGTATACGATCAGGTATTTTTCCGCGAACTTGCTCCCATTTTAATAAAATAGAATGCTGCGCTTGTTCAGAGATGTCTTCCCATTTTTCTTGTATGTTCGGCAATTCAATCCCTAGATGTTCATTGTATATAAAATACTTTTTCATAGAAACCCCTCCATTTTCCTGCCTCTATTTTACATAAAAAAAGAAAGAAATTCGACGAAATTGTTTGAAAAAAATTTATGGATTCCCCTTGATTCATTTTATGAAAGGTGTTAAAGTTTGGATTATTATAAGATAAAATGAATATTTATTCTTTAGGGGGATGCAAAATGGAGAAGAAAAAAGTTGTGTTAGCATATTCCGGAGGTCTTGATACTTCCGTTGCGATTAAATGGTTACAAGAAAAGAATTATGATATTATCGCGCTTTGCTTAGATCTAGGGGAAGGTAAAGACTTAGCGTTTGTAAAAGAAAAAGCACTTTCAGTAGGTGCAATTAAATCATATATGATTGATGTTCAAGAAGAATATGCGAATGAATATGCATTGATAGCGATGCAAGCTCACACGTTATACGAAGGGAAATATCCTCTTGTCTCTGCATTATCTCGTCCGCTTATTGCAAAAAAATTAGTAGAAATTGCAGAGCAGGAAGGCGCAAGTGCAGTTGCACATGGATGTACAGGGAAAGGGAATGACCAAGTTCGTTTTGAAGTTTCTATTCAAGCGTTGAATCCATATTTAGAAGTTATTGCGCCCGTACGTGAATGGAAATGGTCACGTGAAGAAGAAATTGCATATGCAAAAGAAAATGATATACCGATTCCAATTAATTTAGATAGCCCGTTTTCAATCGATCAAAACTTATGGGGACGCAGCAACGAATGTGGAATTTTAGAAGATCCATGGGGTGCGCCGCCAGAAGACGCATCCGAGATG
>NZ_JAKUDX010000012.1:0-98340 GCF_022662615.1 Bacillus cereus group sp. BfR-BA-01523 | reverse complement strand
AGTCTGGTAATGATGGCAGAGAGGTCACACCCGTTCCCATACCGAACACGGAAGTTAAGCTCTCTAGCGCCGATGGTAGTTGGGACCTTGTCCCTGTGAGAGTAGGACGTTGCCAGGCAATTCGGAGGATTAGCTCAGCTGGGAGAGCACCTGCCTTACAAGCAGGGGGTCGGCGGTTCGATCCCGTCATCCTCCACCATTTAGCCGACTTAGCTCAATTGGTAGAGCAACTGACTTGTAATCAGTAGGTTGGGGGTTCAAGTCCTCTAGTCGGCACCAGAAAATCATGGCGGTTGTGGCGAAGTGGTTAACGCACCGGATTGTGGCTCCGGCACTCGTGGGTTCAATTCCCATCAGTCGCCCCATTTTTTCTTTTTAAATTATAACATGCGGGTGTGGCGGAATTGGCAGACGCACTAGACTTAGGATCTAGCGCCTTTGGCGTGGGGGTTCGACTCCCTTCACCCGCACTTTTAATAAAATAACTCAAACATGTCTTGCGGAAGTAGTTCAGTGGTAGAATACAACCTTGCCAAGGTTGGGGTCGCGGGTTCGAATCCCGTCTTCCGCTCCAATTTTCAGTATGACATGCCGGGGTGGCGGAACAGGCAGACGCACAGGACTTAAAATCCTGCGGTGGGTGACCACCGTGCGGGTTCGACCCCCGCCCTCGGCACCATATGCGCCCGTAGCTCAATTGGATAGAGCGTTTGACTACGGATCAAGAGGTTAGGGGTTCGACTCCTCTCGGGCGCGTTTTTTATTAACGGGAAGTGGCTCAGCTTGGTAGAGCACCTGGTTTGGGACCAGGGGGTCGCAGGTTCAAATCCTGTCTTCCCGATATTTTCAAAATATGGGGCCTTAGCTCAGCTGGGAGAGCGCCTGCCTTGCACGCAGGAGGTCAGCGGTTCGATCCCGCTAGGCTCCACTTATTTGAATATAACTTATGGCGGTGTAGCTCAGCTGGCTAGAGCGTACGGTTCATACCCGTGAGGTCGGGGGTTCGATCCCCTCCGCCGCTACCATAAAGGACCTTTAGCTCAGCTGGTTAGAGCAGACGGCTCATAACCGTCCGGTCGTAGGTTCGAGTCCTACAAGGTCCACCACTCAAAGTTCATATCTCGGAGGTATACCCAAGTTCGGCTGAAGGGATCGGTCTTGAAAACCGACAGGCGGCGAGAGTCGCGCGGGGGTTCGAATCCCTCTACCTCCTCCATTTTTTCTAAATTAAATATTATATCATCGCGGGGTGGAGCAGTACGGTAGCTCGTCGGGCTCATAACCCGAAGGTCGCAGGTTCAAATCCTGTCCCCGCAACCAAATGGTCCCGTGGTGTAGTGGTTAACATGCCTGCCTGTCACGCAGGAGATCGCCGGTTCGACCCCGGTCGGGACCGCCATTTTTTTACATAAAGGCTCGGTAGCTCAGTCGGTAGAGCAGAGGACTGAAAATCCTCGTGTCGGCGGTTCGATTCCGTCCCGAGCCACCATTTTGAAATCGCAAGCCGGCTTAGCTCAATTGGTAGAGCAACTGACTTGTAATCAGTAGGTTGGGGGTTCAAGTCCTCTAGCCGGCACCACTTTCAAAATGAGCCATTAGCTCAGTTGGTAGAGCATCTGACTTTTAATCAGAGGGTCGAAGGTTCGAATCCTTCATGGCTCACCATTTTTAATTTAATGCGGGTGTAGTTTAGTGGTAAAACAAGAGCCTTCCAAGCTCTGGTCGAGAGTTCGATTCTCTTCACCCGCTTTTTATGGGCCTATAGCTCAGCTGGTTAGAGCGCACGCCTGATAAGCGTGAGGTCGATGGTTCGAGTCCATTTAGGCCCACCATAATTATTCCGCAGTAGCTCAGTGGTAGAGCTATCGGCTGTTAACCGATCGGTCGTAGGTTCGAGTCCTACCTGCGGAGCCATATTATAGAGAAGTACCCAAGTGGCTCAAGGGGCTCCCCTGCTAAGGGAGTAGATCGCGAACGCGGTGCGAGGGTTCGAATCCCTTCTTCTCTGCCAGATTTTGGCCCGTTGGTCAAGTGGTTAAGACACCGCCCTTTCACGGCGGTAACACGGGTTCGAATCCCGTACGGGTCATACTAAAAGAGATAGCATAATCTGCTATCTCTTTTTTGTTGTATAAAAGCGGACTTTTGATAGTCTGCTTTTTTTTATAGATTTTTGTATACTTTTTTCTATTTGAAGCGTCTAACTAATAGAAAGGAGAGAGCGATGGAGTATGAAAAGGTCATTATAGAAACATCAAAAAGTATTTATAGATATTTGCTTAAAATTGGAGTAACACCAGCAGAAGCAGAGGATATCGTTCAAGATACGATACAAAAAAGTTATATTAATTTAAATAGGATTACCTCTTCTTATGTATAAGAAGAGGTAATCCTATTTTTTGAATATGTTTTAAC
Organism: Bacillus cereus group sp. BfR-BA-01523; assembly: GCF_022662615.1. Classification (NCBI taxonomy): domain Bacteria; kingdom Bacillati; phylum Bacillota; class Bacilli; order Caryophanales; family Bacillaceae; genus Bacillus; species Bacillus cereus group sp. BfR-BA-01523. Next base: position 95,925 of record NZ_JAKUDX010000012.1, on the reverse strand, counting down.
TCTCTGCTGAATGCCCATCCGGTTTCATAACAGCATGACTATATGCGGAGTGGAGAGTTTTGTATCCTAAAAGTGCAATAATTAAGGCAAGGCCTCCTGCAATAATAGCCACACTAAATCCTGCGCGAGCTCCAAAGGTATCAATAATTAAACCAGCTACCGCTGATCCTAGAGAGACTCCAATACCAAGTCCTGTAATTGCCCAGGTCATTCCTTCGGTTATTTTTGATTCAGGTACGATTTTTTCCACCAGTCCCATAGTAATAATCATAGTAGGGGCAACAGATAAGCCTGCAAAGAAAACAATAACTACTAGCCAAGCAATAGTGTTTACGAAAACTAGTGGCAGCATTGTTACCATTGATAGTGTGACTGCTATTAAAAATTGATTATATGGTGGAGTACTGAGTTTAAGAGTGCCGAAAATAAGACCTGCCAGGCATGAACCGATTGCATAGACGGAAAGCACAAAGCTAGCAGCTACTGTGTTTCCTTGATGCTCAGCAAAAGCCACACTAACTACATCTATTGTGCCAAATATAGTACCTATAGCGATGAGTGTGAATACAAGCACTCGTAATGTACCAATTTTAAATACTGTTCCTTTGTTTGTAATGTCGTGGGGATGTACATGTGGTTCTGTGCTTTTTTGCATGGTGAATAGGCATACCCCGATTGTAAGAAAAACACATGATAAAAGTGGTCCTGCTTCTGGGAAGAACATAACACTTAAACTGACGGATAATACAGGACCAATGATGAAGCAAAGTTCATCGACGACCGATTCGAAGGAAAATGCTGTATGCAATTTATGAGATCCACGGTATAGTTTAGTCCAACGTGCACGTACCATGGCCGACATGTTTGGCATACAACCCGCACATAAGGCGGATAGAAATAGCGTCCAATAAGGAGCCTCATATTTCGTACATAGAAGTAAGAGAATCGTAAAGAAAACACTGATACCTGTAGTCGGAAGAAGTATACGAGATTGCCCTAATTGATCAGCCATACGAGAAATATGAGGAGCTAGTAAAGCTGATGATAATGTGAAGGTGGCTGCAACGGCTCCGGCAAGCCAATAGTCACCACGTAACTGAGATAACATTGTAACAATACCAATCCCCATCATTGATATGGGCATCCGAGCTATAAAGCCTGCTAATGAGAATCCTTTTGTACCAGAAGCACTGAAAATCTCACGGTAGGAATTAAACATAATAATCACCAAAGTATTTGACGTTTACATATACATTCTTCATTCTTGTAACTCCTCCTCTGTGTCGTTAATACCTTCTATAAAAAGGGACAGTGAGTCAATTTAGGGTATAAGTAAGAAGTTATATTATCTTGTAAGCTAGAAAAAATTGACATACGCACCGTATGCCAATATCATATTAACATACGGTGCGTATGTCAATTGAAATGTTTTATCTCTGGATGGAGAGCTAACGTTAAAAGGAGTTATTCTTTTATATAGAGAACGATACTATAATGGGATTCATTTTGAATAAAGGGAATGAATAGAAGTAGGAGGAAAAGATGGTTAAAAAAACAAGAGCAGAAATGATCATTGAAACACGCGCTAAATTGCTGAGTGCAGCAAGAGAGGCTTTCGGTACAGTTGGATATGTAAACACATCTATGGATGATTTTACTGCATCTGTCGGTTTAACGCGTGGTGCAATTTATCATCATTTTGGCGATAAAAAAGGATTGTTAGAAGCAGTTGTAAAAGAAATTGATATGGAAATGGATAATAAATTACGGAAAGTATCAGATGAGGCGGAAGGAAATTGGGAAGGATTTGCTGGGCGCTGTCGAGCTTATTTAACGATGGCACTTGATCCAGAAATTCAGCGAATTGTACTTCGGGATGCACCGGCAGTATTAGGAACTAGTTATTATCAATCATCACAGTCACAATGTTTAGCGACGATGGCGGAGATACTTCAGCAACTAATGAAGGATTGTATTATTGAAAAGACGGAATGTGAAGCTTTAGCAAGATTCATAAATGGCGGACTAGTGGACCTTGCTTGTTGGATCGCGAATTCTGAAGATGCCGAGGAACAGTTGTCTAAAGCTTTACATAGCCTATCACTTATATTGAATGGTTTATTATTAGAAAAGAATGCATGATTTTAACGGATATTTTTTAATTAATATGCGCTAATGTGAAAAGGAGCATATATTAATCTATTTGCTCCTTTTCACATTAGCAGGCTGTTTATTTATATGGGGAGAAAGCAGTATGTTAAAAAAGTAAGAACATCATTCATTGCAGGATATCATACCGTATTCCATTCAAAGATTGAAGAGGTGTTATAGCCACACAGTAGTTATCTTATTTTGATTAGATACAGATTGGGATTTAAATTATAGAAAGTAAGTTTAATTCAAAAGAATAATCAAATCACATTATTTGTATTCACAATCTAAAGAAAACGCCTCCATTGAGATGGATTTCACCCGCATTCTAACAACTTTACACTCTATGTGAAAAAGTTCACAAATAGGTCATAATTTGTGAATGAATTCACAATGATCCGTGCTACAATATGTATGTAAAGAAGTTAAACAACATTAAATTAGTATTTTAATTAATTACTTAAACAATAATAAAAAATAGATGTAAACAATTGAAAGGGGAAATTAACATGAAAAAAGGTATCAATCGCGTAGTATTAGTAGGAACAGGAGCTGTAGGTTGTAGTTATGCTTACTCAATGATCAACCAAGGTGTAGCTGAAGAATTCGTACTAGTAGATGTTAATGAAGCAAAAGCAGAAGGAGAAGCAATGGACTTAAGCCATGCGGTACCATTCTCTCCAGCACCAACAAAAGTTTGGAGCGGTAGCTATGCAGATTGTAAAGATGCAGATTTAGTAGTTATCACTGCTGGATTACCACAAAAGCCAGGCGAAACTCGTTTAGACTTAGTTGAGAAAAATACAAAGATCTTTAAACAAATCGTTCGTGGTATTATGGATAGCGGATTCGATGGAATCTTCTTAATCGCAACTAACCCAGTTGATATTTTAACTTACGTAACTTGGAAAGAATCTGGTTTACCGAAAGAGCGCGTAATCGGTTCTGGTACTACTTTAGACTCTGCTCGTTTCCGTTACATGCTAGGTGACTACTTAGATGTAGATCCACGTAACGTTCATGCTTACATCGTTGGTGAGCACGGTGACACTGAACTTCCAGTATGGAGCCACGCTACTGTAGGTGTACAAAAACTAGAAACAATCTTAGCGAACAACGAACAGTATAACCAAGAAGATTTAGATAAAATCTTTGAAAATGTACGCGATGCAGCTTACCACATTATTGAACGTAAAGGCGCAACTTACTACGGAATCGGTATGTCACTACTTCGTGTAACTAAAGCGATCTTAAGCAACGAGAACAGCGTATTAACTGTATCTGCATACCTTGAAGGTCAATATGGTGAGAAAGATGCTTACGTAGGCGTTCCAGCTGTTATTAACCGCGAAGGTGTACGTGAAATCGTGGAACTTGAATTAAACGAAGAAGAAAAAGTGAAGTTCGCTCATTCTGTAAAAGTATTAAAAGAAACAATGGCACCAGTACTATAATAACTGCTAATAATTCAGAGGCGGGAAACTGCTTCCTACCTCTGAGTTAATATAAATTAATATAAATTCCTTTCCGGTTTCCCTTGTATATCCCCAATATACCCCTTTTGCTGGATAAGGGTCATTTATAGAAAAAAGCACTCTATTTTCGAATAGAGTGCTTTTATGTGTTATTTTTTCGGTGTTAATCCTAATTTTTTTAAAATATCTGCGAGTGTACCGCTCTTTGATTTTTCTACAGGTGTTTGTGATTTTGCTGCATCCGGTCCTTTTTTCAAGAAGTTCTTTTCAACGAAGCGAATGTCTTTTTCGTCGACGATGCCGTCATTATTAAGGTCGCCGTCTTTCACAGATAGTCCTTTTTTACCATAGTTGCTAGCGATAATTTCAGCATCTTTAATATCAATGACTTTATCTCCATTTACATCACCTGCAAGGTTTTCATCAGGTCGTGCGTAATAATACTGGCCAAGCAGCTTACCATCTTTTTCAGTACCTAATTTCGTTGTTAGGCGGCTTGTTAAATGCCCTGGAACTTCTACGTATAAGTTATAGTCACGTTTATTAACAGGAAGTCCATTTAATTTGAAGTATCCGTATTTATCCAGTGAGCCTTCAAATTTATGACGGTAAGAATCAGTTGCATATACTTTTACGCCAAGTTTCGTATAATCAAACTTTTCATCTAAATATCCACGTTCATTTACGAATGCACCAGGTTTAATATTTCCTTCTACTAGTGAGTTTAAAGACATAACTGAGAATGTTTGATCTTGCAGTATACGCATTCTGTTTGGCTCTGATTCACCGTGTTTCCAGTAAACGAACACTGGTAAATCTAACTGAGCATTTGCTTCATAAAATTCATCATTTTCTACTTTGAAAGTTACATCAATGAATGGGAAATCACCGTCTAATCCAGCGAAGTTTTTATCATCAATAGCTCCGCCTACTGTAACAGAACCTTCTTCTAATTTCGGCTCATTTACTTTTGCAGTTACACCTTTTTCAGAAAGGAGTTTTTCAAAAGCAGGATTCAATTTCGCATTTGCAAATTTGAAGTTCTTCTCTAGGAATTTCACGTTAAATTCTCCAGCAACAAATTGTTTTACGTGCTTCGCGTTTAGTGTTACTGTGAACTCGTCATTTTTATATAATTCTTTTTTATCATAACTAGCTTTCGCATATTGAGCACCTTGCGGGATGAACCAATAGTTATTTACACCGCTTGGATAGTCGGGGCCTGCAGTTGCATAATCGAAAATATATACGCCTGTGTTCATTGGGCCTTCCGTTCTGAAGGAGTCAGGTGTAATACCAACTTTAAAGTCGCCATTTTCAGTAATCGGTAAAAACTTATGCAAGTATGGGGAATAGTCATAGTACATAACCCCGTTCGCTTCTTGCGTAATGTTTAACCCTTTTCCTTTTAAGTAGTCAACGTTGGAATCATACACATTTCCCTTAATCCATAGTGCTTTTTTACCGTCTTCTACTGTATAGTTTTCTTCATTTAATTCATAAATACCAGGCTGTAATCCAGTTAATTTCACTTCTGGCGGTGTATTATCAATTACGACATAATCACCTTTCACACGTGCCTTCCCGGCTTTATCATAGCCAACAAATTCAATTGTGTAATCTCCTTCTGGTAAGTCGATTTTCTCATCACCAATTGGTTTTGCAGGATCATTTGTAAAAGGATACACTCTGCCGTTAAAGAATGAATCTAAGTAGTAATACACATCCGTTTGTAGTCCACTCGTGTTTAATGTTCCGATGAAGCCGAGCGCTTTATTTGTTTTTGAGTCTTTCACGATAAGATCTAACGTTTCAAGTTCGCTGTTTAATTGGAACGCCCCGTGAACATATGATTCACGGTATGGATTGAATTTAGATGTATCAGTTGAGATTGTTTTTCTTGATAATAGTGCATTTTCAATACCAGGCTCTGATACACGAATAGAGAACGGAATTTGATACGTTTCTTCTTTATTTTTCGTGTTTGTAATATGAATATACCCTTCATATCGGCCTTGCTTTGCACCAGCTGGAATATTAATTTTTGCTTCAATTTCATCTGATTTACCAGCATCAATTGTTATTGTTTCAGAAGTAGAAACTTTTACACCGCTTGCGATAGCATCGTTAATAGTGGAAGAGGCTGGTGTGTAAGAAATTTCTGTTTTAAATTCTTTTTTCTCCTGTTTATTACGATTCTCAATTTTAATTTTTCGTTTTTGTTCAATTGATTCCCCATCTTTTTGATAGTACTTCCCGAATGCAATTGATCCAGTTTCTTCTGGTACTTCAATCACTTCATCATTAACTATTGTTTTTGTTGTATCTAACACTTTAAAACTCGTTTCAGTATGAACGGAGTTGTAAGCATCTACTCGTCCAGCTCCAACTTCATATACGGAATACTTCTCTTTTAAATCATCAGCAGTATTCATGAGGGAAGCTTTCACATCAAATGGAGTGTATTCTGGATGTTCTTGTAAAATAAGTGCAGCCACACCAGCGATGTGAGGAGAAGCCATTGAAGTTCCTTGCATGCGCTCATAGGAAACATCATAATTTTCCCCTTCTTGTGGATCGTTAATATATTCAGGTACTGTTGAAAGTACAGCAACACCAGGTGCTGTAATATCTGGTTTAATATCATCATTTGATATAACAGGGCCGCGTGAGCTAAAGTCTGCAAGATGATCGCCTTCTGTTTGAATGTAATTAATCTCATCGAAAGTTAAGGATGTGCTACCTTGTTCGATTTGAGCTTTTAGTTTTTCGCCGTCTTCTTTCGTTAAGCGGAATGCTGGAATGTATTTTGTGCTTTCACCAACATAGAAAGGAATTTCTCCATCCACGTTGTTATAAATAATAACGGCTTTTGCACCCGCTTGTTTTGCGTTCGCAATTTTTTCATCAAAGGAGAGTGTACCACGTGCAACGAGAGCGATTTTTCCTTTTACATCTTTTTTACTAAACTCGTCAGGCGTACCGATTCCTACAGATTCAATAGGTAAAGTTTGTCTTTTGAAATCTTCTATTTTATCAGTGAAATTTTTTCCGAATAAAATGAGATTAGAAAATTGTAACTGTCCTGCATGCCCTGATAGTTTCGGTAAGGAAATAGAGCTATCGCTTGCCCCAACTGTAATAGCAAATGGAGAAGCACCTGGTGATCCGAGTGTTGCTGGATTTGGCCCAGAGTTCCCGGCAGCAACGACTGTAACGACACCGGAAAGCATCGCGTTATTGACAGCGATAGATGTTGGATCAAGTGGATTGTTGCTATCATCACCTAACGATAAGTTAATAACGTTCATCCCGTCAGAAATAGATTTATCAATTGCAGCGATAATACCTGAACTATCCCCGCTACCGTACGGACCAAGTACACGATAGTTATAAAGTTCAATGTCAGGTGCAACACCTTTTACTGCGGAATCTGATTTATTTTTCTTTTGAGCAGAAACAATACCTGCTACGTGAGTACCGTGTGCTGTGTAGAAGGAAGAACCACGATTATCAAATTCAGGAGCGCCAGATTGTTGCCACTCTGTATAAGTTGTTTCCATCGGATCTGCATCGTTATTAATAAAGTCCCAACCTTTTACAGAGTTTGGGTCTACCTTACTAGAATCTTCACCCGGTTTTGCGCGATAGCCTTTATACACGTCTTTTAAGTCAGGGTGATTGTAATCAATACCCGTATCTAATACACCAACTTTAATGCCTTTTCCGGTAATGCCCTCGCTATGTAACTTGTCTACTCCAATTTGCGGAATGCTATCTGTTAGTTTTTGAGGTGCTTTTTGCTCCGCTTGTTTTGGTAAATTTAATTTCACTTCGTAATCTTTCCAAATACGTTTTACAACGCCAATTCGTAACAATTCTTCCACTGTATTTGCAGGTAACGTTAGCGCAACCCCATTTATGGCATGCTTATAAGAACGTTTAATTTGTACAGACTGGAAACTCCCTGATTTTACTGATGAGCTGAATTGATAAAGGCGTTTTAATCCTTTTTGGAATTCCTCATGTTCTTGATCAATACGTGCTTTTATATTTTCAGGAGCAGCTTGTAACCCTTTTTCTTTTTGTTTTAATTCATTAATCTTTACTGGAGCAGTTTGAAATTCTACAATGATATTTACTGGTTCAGAACTACTCGTATTAATATCTGGTGAAATAGTAAAACCAGGATTGGCATCTAACGTTTGTAATGCCTGGCGCTGTTCTTTAGAAAGTTTTGATAGTAAAGACTGGGCGTTTGAAGAGTCAATTTGGTTAATAGGGTTTTCAGCAAGTACATTGAACGGAAGGGCAGTTGAAAATAGAACGCCAGCCGTTACAATTCCGGTAACAAAACGATTTTTCTTTTTCATGTATAGGCCTCCGATAATTTATATTTTAAAAATTATTTCTCCACGCCTGGTGTTTGCTCTGCATGGAATGTCCAGTTTAGCTGTAAGGAATCACCCTGGAATTTATTTTGATCTTGGTCGTTGTCTTCAAAGGAGAAGAGAACGTGTAAATACTCTGTTTCACCAGACTTAATACCGTCTATTAAGTTATGACGTTCTAGAGAAGTAGCTACATCTTCAGGTTTCATAGTTTTTAATTCGGATAGTTTTGTTTCCCACAAAATTTCATGATCATCGTTTGGATTAGATGGTTTTCCATCATTCACTAAAAATTTGACGATGATGTGATCACCTAAATCTTCACCATCATTATTTTGCTTTGCATCTGTAACCTCATAGGATGTTTCAAGTGCTACTTTTGCAATATCCAATGTTCCTTTGTTTTCAAGCTTGAAATTTCTTTCAATAAAATCACCTGGTTTTAAATCTTTCACGTTAACAATTACACTTGGGTTAATAGAAAGGTCCAGTGTACCAGCTTGAAATGAGTTACTAGATGTTTCAGAATCACTGAAATAGGCGAATACACCGCCGAATGTAAGGGATAAGCCAAGTGAAGCTGTGACAACTCCCATTCCAACCTTTTGTTTTAATGACATAAGAAAGCCCCCTAATTTAATTTTTATCAAACTTTCGCCTGGAGCATCGATAGAGTAAACATAGTGTTTCAGTATGAATTATATTTGCGAAGGCTCAACGTTCTTTATTGAGAACAAGTATATGCTTATGAATTTTCCATTTCAATAAAATTGTGACAAAAAATGTTGAGAAACATTTTTTTATGACAGATTATTTTGTTACGATTTTAAGTGATAAATAGCGAGTAAAATAGGATAAATCTTATGAAATAAAGGTTGAGAAATAAATAATAGGATGAAAGACTAGTAGGAAATGAAGCGTTTGCAATGAATATTCGTCAAAATTCGATATTTTACACAGTAAATTTGAATATTTTAAGCGAAATTAAAGAAAAAAACGAATATTTTTAAAAAAATAACAAGGATATTTCAGTTTTTCGCAGAAATGATAAAGAGTAAAAAATTTCTGTCATCTTAGTGAGGTGAACATATTGGATGTAATAAATTGTGAAGAATTGAAACGAGATGAGTTTCATACAGAAAAGTACTATGACAGTTATAACATCTTTGGGGCACATATTGTGACGGAAGATGGGATGCGAGGTGTACGATTCACAGTATGGGCTCCTCATGCGAAAGCAATGAGTGTTGTTGGGGATTTTAATGAATGGGATTATGAGCAACATAAGATGCTACAAGTGACAGAAGAGGGGATTTGGTCCTTGTTTGTACCGCATATTGAAGAGAATGATATATATAAGTATGCGATTGAAACGATGGACGGTGACGTTATTTTAAAAGCGGATCCTTATGCAGTATATGCAGAAGTAAGACCAAATACGGCATCTGTAGTTTTTGATATAGAGGGATATGAATGGAATGATAAAAACTGGATTCGTAAGAGAAAGAAAAAATCGATTTATAAAGAAGCGATGACAGTTTATGAATTACATTTCGGTTCTTGGAAAAAGAAAGAGGATGGCGCTCTGTATTCTTACAGAGAAATGGCCGAGGAGCTCATTCCGTATGTGGTGGAACATCAATTTACACATATTGAAATTATGCCGCTTGTTGAGCATCCATATGATCGTTCTTGGGGATATCAGGGAACAGGATATTATGCAGCGACAAGTAGATTCGGCACGCCACATGATTTGATGTATTTTGTCGATGAATGTCATAAATATGGAATCGGTGTCATTTTAGATTGGGTACCGGGGCATTTTTGTAAAGATGCTCACGGTTTATATTTGTTTGATGGGACACCGACTTATGAATATAAAGATAGAGATGTACAAGAAAACCTTGTATGGGGAACTGTTAATTTTGATTTAGGGAAGAGAGAAGTACGTAATTTCTTAATTTCAAATGCGTTATTTTGGATGAAGTATTTCCATATTGATGGTTTCAGGGTAGATGCAGTTGCGAATATGCTGTACTGGAATAAAGAAGGAAAAGAGCAAAGCAATGAACATGCTGTTTCTTTCTTACGAGAGTTAAATGAAGCCGTGTTTGCAGAAGATGAAGAGTTTCTTATGACAGCGGAAGATTCAACAGCTTGGCCACTTGTAACAGCTCCAACATACGAGGGTGGACTTGGATTCAATTATAAATGGAATATGGGTTGGATGAATGATGTGCTGAAATATATGGAATGTGCGCCAGAGTACCGGAAATACATTCATGAGAAAATGACATTCTCTTTAATATATGCTCACTCTGAAAACTTCATATTGCCGCTTTCTCATGATGAAGTCGTTCATGGGAAAAAGTCGTTATTAAATAAAATGCCAGGAGATTACTGGGATAAGTTTGCTCAGCTTCGTTTATTATATGGATATTTCTTTACTCATCCAGGTAAGAAATTACTCTTTATGGGTGGAGAATTCGGGCAATTTGATGAGTGGAAAGACCTTGAAGATTTAGATTGGAATTTACATGATTTTGAAATGCATCGTAATATGCATGATTACTTTAAAGAGCTCATAGCATTGTATAAGCGCTCAAAACCACTTTGGCAGTTAGATCACTCGCCTGAAGGATTTCAGTGGATTGATGCTAATAATAATGAGCAAAGTATTTTCTCGTTTATCCGCCAAGGGGATAAGCAGGAAGATGCGTTAGTTGTCGTATGTAATTTTACGAAAGCTACATATGAAAACTATAAAGTAGGTGTACCAGATTTCGAGTACTATAACGAAATTTTAAACAGTGACTCGGCGCAATATGGCGGATCGGGGCAAGTTAATAAGAAACGTCTCAAGACGATTCTAGAGCCATATCATAATCAAGCGGCACATGTAGAAATTACAATTCCACCATTTGGCGTATCCATATTACGACCAGTGAAGACGAGAAAGGGGAGCAAAAAACAAGATGGCTCAAAAACAAAAGTGCGTAGCAATGTTACTAGCAGGGGGAAAAGGTAGTCGTTTAAGTGCATTAACAAAAAATTTAGCCAAGCCAGCTGTTCCATTTGGTGGTAAATATCGCATTATTGATTTTACGTTAAGTAACTGTGCAAACTCCGGTATTGAAACGGTGGGGATTTTAACACAATATCAACCGTTAGAACTTCATAATTATATTGGAATCGGAAATGCTTGGGATCTTGATCGTGTAAACGGTGGAGTCACTGTGTTACCTCCTTATGCGGAGTCTTCAGGTGTGAAGTGGTATACAGGTACGGCAAGTGCTATTTATCAAAACTTAAACTATTTAAGTCAGTATGAACCAGAATATGTCCTTATTTTATCAGGCGATCATATTTATAAAATGGATTACAGCAAAATGCTAGATTACCATATTGAGAAAGAAGCGGACGTTTCGATTTCTGTTATTGAAGTGCCGTGGGATGAAGCAAGTCGGTTTGGCATCATGAATACAAATGAAGAGATGGAAGTTGTTGAATTTGAGGAGAAACCGCAATTTCCAAGAAGTAATCTTGCATCAATGGGAATTTATATTTTTAACTGGGCTATTTTAAAAGAATATTTAGAAATGGATGCAAGAAACCCTGAATCTAGTAATGACTTCGGAAAAGATGTACTTCCGCTCCTGTTAGATGAAGGGAAGAAGTTGATGGCGTATCCATTTGAAGGATATTGGAAAGATGTTGGAACGGTGAAAAGCTTATGGGAAGCGAATATGGATTTACTTCGCGATGAAACATCGTTGAACTTGAACGATCGTAATTGGCGCATTTATTCTGTAAATCCAAACGAGCCGCCTCAATATATTGCAGAAAAGGCAAAAGTAGAAGAGTCACTTATTAATGAAGGGTGCGTCATTGAAGGGGACGTGAAGCATTCTGTTTTATTCCAAGGAGTGACGGTGGAAGAAGGTAGTATGGTAATCGATTCTGTCGTTATGCCAGGAGCAAAGATTGGTAAAAACGTTGTGATTGAAAGAGCGATTGTTGGATCGGAAATGGTTATTGAAGATGGGACAATAATTCGTCCAGAAAAAAATGTTGATGATGTAGTACTAATTGCTGAAGGAAAATAGAAAAGGGGGATGAAATGAATGGGAGAAAAAATGTTAGGAATTATTAATGCAACGGGAAGTTTTCCTTCCTTAAAGAAAGTAACAGGGCATCGTTCATTAGCGGCGTTACCGTTTGGAGGCCGTTATCGCCTCATTGATTTCATGCTTTCAAATATGGTGAATTCTAATATTCATAGCGTGGCGGTTTTTACAAGTCATAAAAATCGTTCTTTAATGGATCATGTCGGTTCAGGAAAACAGTGGGATTTAGATAGAAAGCGTGATGGACTGTTTTTATTCCCACCGAACTGCCAATGTGATCATGACGAATTTGGATCTTTTGCACATTTTAGAAGACATATTGATTATTTTCTAAGAAGCAGAGAAGAATATGTTGTTATTACGAATAGCCATCTTGTAACAGCGTTAAACTTTCAAGCGGTGTTAGAGCGACATATACATACGTCTGCAGATATTACTGAAGTTTGTCATGAAGGGGTTTCGCTTCAAACATATGTGTTAAAGAAACAATTATTGCTAGACTTATTTGAGACATATAAAGATGTGGAGCAATACAGTTTATTTGATGTAGTGAGAGAAAAGAGCGGGAAATCACTGCATATTACTACGTACGAACATACAGGATATGTAGCTATTATTGATTCTATTGAAAGTTACTATAAACATAGCCTAGAAATTTTGCAGCCTTCTATTTGGAAGCAATTATTTAAGAAAGAAGCACCAATCTTTACGAAAGTAAAAGATGAGCCACCAACTCGTTATATGAAGGGTGCAGTAGTGAAAAATACGATGATTGCAAACGGCAGTATTATTGAGGGTGAAGTAGAAAATAGTGTTGTCTCCCGTTCTGTTAAAATTGGAAAAGGTTCAATTGTTCGTAATAGTATTATTATGCAAAAGAGCCAAATTGGAGATAATTGCATAATAGACGGTGTTATTATCGATAAAGATGTGAAACTTGGCGACGGCGTAGTGTTAAAAGGAAATGCCGATGAGCCATATGTTGTAGAAAAAGGTAGTGTACAAAATAGTACAATCAACAGTTATTCGTAAATAGCAGGTGCATAATTAGTGGGGGATTTAGAAAACCCCCACTAATTAAGGTTTTACTCTATATGAAAACTTGAAGGGAGGAAGCTGTAAGAAGAGCGATTTATGATGTATACGCTTTTCGTGCAGTGGAACAACAGGTGAATATTTTATTTGCAGTATCAGAATGTGTACCGTTTATTAAATCCGGAGGTCTAGCTGATGTAGCAGGAGCGCTTCCAAAAGAATTAAAAAAATTAGGAGTGAATGTTCGCATTATACTTCCAAACTACAGTCTTATCCCGAAAGAGTTAAGAGAAGGATGTACGCTTCATAAAGTAATTAACGTTCCCCTTGGATGGAGAAATCAATATTGCGGGATTTTAAAAGGTGAGCAGGACGGGATTACGTATTACTTAATAGATAATGAATATTATTTTAAGAGAGATTCTCTATATGGCCATTATGATGATGGGGAGCGTTTTTCTTATTTTTCAAAAGCAGTTTTAGAGTGTATTCCGCATCTTGATTTCGAAGTAGATGTTCTTCATAGCCATGATTGGCATACAGCTATGGTTAATTTCTTACTTCGTGAAAAGTATCAAGATAACCCGTTATATGAGCATATTAAAACGGTATATACGATTCATAACTTGCAGTTCCAAGGTGTATTTCCTCCTGAAGTGATGTACGACTTACTGGAGCTTGGTCATGAATATTTTCATAGTGAACAGCTTGAGTTTTATGGAAACGTGAACTTTATGAAAGGCGGTATTATCGCATCTGACCAAATTACAGCGGTTAGCCCGACATATAAAGAAGAGATTCAATATGAGTTTTTCGGTGAGAAGTTAGATGGATTGCTACGAAAATATAATGATAAGCTTAGTGGCATTGTAAATGGAATTGATACGAGCGTATATAATCCAGAAACAGATCCATATATTACGGCTCAGTATAGTGCAGAATCGCTAGATGAAAAGAATGAAAATAAACGCGCATTGCAGCGTTATTTTGGCTTACCAGAAAAAGAAGATACACCAGTTATTTCGATGGTAACACGATTAACGAAACAAAAGGGGCTTGATCTAGTACGTACTGTATTTCGTGAAATAATGGAAGAAGATGTACAATGTATTATTTTAGGATCAGGCGATTCTGAATACGAGCAGTTCTTTGAATGGATGGCATACGAGTATCCAGAAAAGGTAAAAGTATATATTGGGTTTAATGAAGCGTTAGCGCACCAAGTGTACGCGGGAAGCGATTTGTTTTTAATGCCATCGCTGTTTGAACCGTGTGGACTTGGACAACTTATTGCGCTAGCATATGGCACGATTCCAATTGTAAGAGAAACAGGCGGATTAAATGATACTGTACATTCTTACGATGAGGACACTGGAATTGGGAATGGCTTTAGCTTTACGAATTTTAATGCGCATGACATGTTACATACGATTCTTCGTGCAATTGAGTTTTATCAAGATAAACCGGTATGGGATAAGCTTGTAAAGCAAGCGATGACTGAAGATTATAGCTGGGGGAAATCTGCTCTTGCATACAAGAAATTGTATAAAAGTCTCATGGAATAACATTGAGGTGGTGAAAAAATGTTTACTCATGTTGAAAGCTTCAAATCCGCTTTTCTAGAAAAATTAGAAACGATGTATGGGAAAAGTTTCAAAGATTCTACAACTCGTGATCAGTATAATACGCTCGGTCATATGGTACGTGAGTATATGAATAGTCAATGGATTGCAACGAATGAAAGTTATCGTTCTGGAGATCAAAAACAAATGTATTATTTATCCATTGAATTTTTACTTGGGCGTTTACTAGGCAGTAATATATTAAATTTAGGCATTCGAGATGTATGTGAAAAAGGACTTTTTGAACTTGGAATTTCTTTGCACGAGTTAGAAGAAATTGAAGCAGATGCTGGCCTTGGTAACGGTGGACTTGGACGTTTAGCAGCCTGTTTCCTCGATTCACTCGCTTCTTTAAACTTACCAGGACATGGCTGTGGTATTCGTTATAAGCATGGTCTGTTTGATCAAAAAATTGTTGATGGCTATCAAGTAGAATTTCCAGAACAGTGGCTTCTTCATGAAAACGTTTGGGAAGTAAGAAGGTATGACCAAGCGGTAGAAGTAAGTTATTTTGGAAACGTTGAACCACTAGAAATTGATGGACGTTTAGAGTTCAGGCATACAAATGCAGAAGTTATTATGGCAGTACCATATGACGTTCCAGTTGTAGGGTATGAAACGAGTACTGTAAATACGCTTCGGCTTTGGAATGCGGAGCCAGTTCCTTTCCCGCAAAATTGTAAAGATATTTTGAAATATAAGCGTGAAACAGAGGCCGTATCGGAGTTTTTATATCCAGATGATACGCATGATGAGGGGAAAATACTTCGTTTAAAACAACAGTATTTCCTCGTATCAGCAAGTTTGCAAAATATCGTTCGTATGCATAGGGAGAGACACGGTAGTCTTCGTCAGTTACATGAAAAAATCGCGATTCATATAAACGATACACATCCGGTTCTAGCAATTCCAGAACTTATGCGTATTTTATTAGACGAAGAAAAATTGACATGGGAAGAAGCTTGGCACATAACAACGCAGACGATTTCCTATACGAATCATACGACGTTATCAGAAGCGCTTGAGAAATGGCCAATTCGCATTTTTAAACCGTTATTACCGAGAATTTATATGATTATTGAAGAAATTAATGAACGTTTCTGTCATGAGCTTTGGGACCGTTATTCGTATGATTGGAAGCGTATTGAGGACATGGCCATTATTGCGCATGACCTTGTGAAAATGGCTCATTTAGCGATTGTTGGTAGCCATAGCGTTAACGGTGTGGCGAAAATTCATACAGAAATTTTAAAGCAGCGTGAAATGCGATTGTTCTATGAATTTTATCCAGATAAGTTTAATAATAAAACGAATGGAATTGCTCATAGGCGCTGGCTAATGAAGGCGAATCCACAGCTGACGAATCTTATTTCGGAAGCGATTGGAGAAGAATGGAAGAAAGAGCCGATTAAGCTGCAAGCACTGCAAAACTTCATACATGATACTAGTTTTCAAGAAAAGCTTGCAGGGGTAAAACAAGAGCGTAAGATTATTTTAGCGGAGAGCATTCATAATAAAATGGGGATCACTATTAATCCAAATTCTATTTTTGATGTGCAAGTGAAAAGGCTACATGCTTATAAACGACAGTTATTAAATGTTCTTCATATTTTGTACTTGTATAATCGTTTAAAAGAGGATACTAGTTTTTCATTTTACCCGCGTACTTTTATTTTTGGAGCGAAAGCATCACCTGGCTATTATTATGCGAAGAAAATTATTAAATTAATAAATGAGCTTGCAAGAAAAGTGAATACCGATCCGTACGTAAGTCAATTTATGAAAGTTATCTTTCTAGAAAACTACCGAGTTTCTTTAGCGGAAGATATATTCCCGGCGGCAGATGTAAGTGAACAAATTTCAACTGCAAGTAAAGAAGCATCGGGAACAGGTAACATGAAATTCATGATGAATGGTGCAATTACACTCGGAACGTTAGATGGAGCTAATATTGAAATAAAAGACCGGGTCGGTGATGATGCCTGCTTCATTTTCGGCTTAACAGCGGATGAGGTTCTTCATTACTACCAAAACGGTGGATATCGTGCAAGTGACTATTATCACCACAATATGCACATTAAAAAAGTAGTAGATCAGTTAACGAATGGTTTCTTTGCACAGTCGGGAGCTGAATTTGAAGCGATTTATGATTCTCTCGTTATTCAAAATGATGAATACTTCGTTCTTCGAGATTTTAGCCCATATGCTGAAAGACAAGAAGCTGTCGGAAGGGCCTACGAAAATAGGGAGAAATGGCTGGAAATGTCGATTTTGAACATTGCACAATCGGGGCATTTTGCGAGTGATCGAACAATTTTGCAGTACAGTAATGAAATTTGGGGTATTGGTAATACTGTTAAACTATTTTAGATGAAAGCCCCTGTTGAAGGGGCTTTTATTTATTTTTAAAACAGGGATACGCTTGCTTAGAAAAATAAAACGAGCTTAATGAGATTAAGCTCGTTTTACTTATGTTGCTTAAGAAAGAAATGGGATAGCGGTATATATTATAGCTGTTCCGTCATATTCCCCTGTCGCAAAGTATGAAAATGTAAAGAAACCTGTAAACGAAAAAATTATTATAAGAAAAAGTGCAAAGAAAAATTTTAGCATGTAAGGTCCCCTCATCCGAAAGTAATTTCATAGATTATTATAGTATACAAATATTTATTTTCCAATTGTTTACTGGTTAAAAATGAGAGGTCAGACATGTTTTGTATGTTGTAATGGAATGATTATTCGTAATGGATTTTGTATTTTTCGTAAATGTCATGTTGTGATGGACGTGTGCATATTCCCAGTCTTTATCATTAAAATGGACATTTCTTGGAGGGAGAAGAGGAACGACATCGAATAAATTGACAAAACGAAAGCTACTAGCTACTTGCAGTTTATAATAATTTCGAAAGGCGATATCTCCAACTTTTGGAGAGGCAAAGGTATAAAGACCGTACTGTGCGAAGGCAGTATTTATACGTGCATCTAGTATGTGTAGTGTAGCGAGTGCACCGCCTAAGCTATGGCCTGTTGCAAGAAGTTTCTTATGGGCTGGTAATGACACGAGCATATCCATAATGGAATCCCGGCAAGATTCATAAATTGAAAGAAAGCCATTATGGACATTTCCACTATTTAAAGCATATGGGTATGGCTTTTGGTTAACGAGTGAATCGATAATCCAATCTGTATCTGTTTGTGTGCCCCTAAAAGCTACAATAATCGTATCCTCAGATTCTAATATGAATCCGAACCATTCTGTCTTTTGAATGGCCTTTCCTTGAAACCCTTGTACATATTGGAACCCATCGGGTATTTCGAAAATGCCATTTTGTTTATATTGTTCATACGTTAGATCGCAGCAAGATGCTAACAATATGGCAGTATCTTTATCAAAGGATAAAGGAGTACGCATCAAGAAAGCCCTCCTTAAGAAAAGGTATAGTTCAATATATGCAGTGAGGGACTTGATTCATTCTTTTTGAAAAAAGGCTTGAACCTACAGTTACGTGAGGGAGTATGATTTTTGTAAACATATTGTTAGGAGGAGTGTAGGATGAGCAAAAAGGAAGGCTATTCAATTGGTGAGTTTTCAAAGAGAACAGGCACATCAATACGGACACTACAGTATTACGATGAACTTGGCCTGCTTAAACCTGAAAAAAGTATAAGTTCAGGACACCGTGTATATAAAGATAGAGATATATTAGCGCTCCAAAAAATAGTGAGTCTTAAAGTATTAGGATATAGTTTAGAAGAAATTCGTGTCATGCTCAATGTGAAAAGTTTGAATATAAGCTTAAAAGAAACATTACAAAATCAAAGAGTAGCCTTTGAAGAAAAGAAAAAACAACTTGAAGTTTCGATAAAGGCGATTGAACGAACAATGGTATACCTTGAGGAAGATGAAGAGGTAGATAGTAATATATTAATGAGCTTAATTAATAGTATCCAAAAAGAAAACGAACAGCGTTTATGGCTTGAAGAATATGTACCAAAAGAAGTGGCTGATGGATTATATAATAAGCCGGAAGAAGAGGACATAGCACTTGATAAAGAGTTTATGCGTTTAGCAAAAGAAGTGAAAAGGTTATTTGGAAGACAAATTGAGGATTCAGAAGTGCAAAAATTGGTTGATGAACATATGAAAGCGACTCTTAAGTATGTCGGTGAAGAGACAATGTATTCTCTAGGTAAATTAGAGAATGTAGAAGAACAATATAATAATATGATGCCATCTCCTTATACGGAAGAAGAAGAGGCGTGGCTTAATGAAGCGATGAAATACTTTATGATCCAAAATGGTTTGTATAGTCCACCTAAATAAAAAGTGCCCTATAAGGGCACTTCTTACTCTTTTCCATCTAATAAACGACCAAGTCCGCCTAAAACGCTACCTTCACCGCTGTTTTGAGCTGCTGGGCTTGTAAGACGTGCTGCTAAGCGGCTAAGTGTTAAGGACTGAATCCAAACCGTTCCAGGACCTTCTAGCGTTGCGAAGAATAAACCTTCGCCGCCAAATAGAGCTGTTTTTACTTTTCCAACGAATTGAACATCGTAGTTAACATCTTTCGTCATTGCAACGAGACAACCTGTATCAATGCGAAGTTTCTCGCCAGGTTTCAATTCACGCTTATATACAGTTCCGCCTGCATGCATGAAAGCTAGACCATCACCTTCAAGTTTCTGCATGATGAAACCTTCACCACCGAAGAAGCCAGTTCCTATTTTTTTAGTAAACTCAATTCCGATAGAAACACCTTTTGCGGCACAAAGAAATGCATCTTTTTGGCAGACTACTTTTCCTTGATATTCTGTTAAATCAACAGGAATAATTTTTCCAGGATAAGGAGCGGCGAATGATACGTGTCGTTTGCCATGACCTGTATTTGTAAATACAGTCATAAACATACTTTCACCTGTAACGAGACGTTTACCTGCGCCCATTAATTTACCGAATAGACCATTAGATGGTCCAGAACCATCACCGAAAATCGTTTCCATTTCGATATGATCTTCCATCATCATCATTGCGCCAGCCTCTGCGACAACGCTTTCTTCTGGATCCAATTCAATTTCAACAAACTGCATATCATCGCCATATAATTTATACTCGATTTCATGTGCTTGCATTTTTTCACCTCATCATATGTAGTAATTATATTGTACAAAAATTAAAGAAATTAGAATACTGTAGTTTTATTAATTTTTGAATAAAAATAGAATGAAAATTTAAGGTTATACTAGAATTATAAAAAACGATGGGACGAAAGTGTTCTCATTTGACGTTTTTGATATAGCATGATATAGTGAAAACACTATTGAGCTACATAATGTGGTACGGAAATAAAGCACGTTGTATTAAAGGCTGTAAGCTTGTTATACATTCATGTCCTTTATATCCACCTTTTCATGTGGATTCATAGTTTCATTTTTATTTAGGAGGTACATGACATGCAAACAGGTAAAGTTAAATGGTTTAACGGCGAAAAAGGTTTTGGCTTCATCGAAGTTGAAGGCGGAGAAGACGTATTCGTACATTTCTCAGCTATTCAAGGCGACGGCTTCAAAACTTTAGAAGAAGGTCAAGAAGTTTCTTTCGAAATCGTTGATGGAAACCGCGGACCACAAGCAGCTAACGTTACAAAAAACTAATTAGCTAGCGAAAAAAAGCATTCCGAATTTCGGAATGCTTTTTTTATGCTTTAGAACCAGACTCATCTGAAGATAATTCACCTTTAAAGGTGCGTTCTTCAGAGTCATCAAGCAACTGTTCATATTCTTCATGTTCTTCTGTTGCGAAAACTTGTGGGTTTTTTCCATACATATCTGTTCCAATAAAGTTTTCGAAATCCTCTACATACCCAACATTTTCTTCACTATTTACGTACATGCCATTATAGTTTTTTGAATCCTGTCTTTCTAAATCGGATGGTGTTTCTGATGTTCCGTAATTTGCGACGTCTTGCCAAGCATCTTCAGCATCGTACTCTACAGAATGATCTTCGTCGTGCTTATGAAACGAAGAATTTAGCACCTCTTCTTCAACTGGGCGCGCCTTCATATCTAATTTATTTGTAGTGTGCTGAATACACGTTGTAGCAGTTGGCATTGCTTCTAATCTTTCAAATGGAATTTCCTCACCAGACACTTCGCAAATTCCGTACGTACCAGCTTCAATTTTTTGCAGAGCATGTTTCGTATCTTCTAACTGTTTATGCCAAAATTCGATGAGTCCGAAATCTTTCTCACGTTCGTACAATTCTGTAGCCATATCACCTGGATGGTTGTCATAGCTAGACAATTCTCCTACTGAATCACGTTCAGATGCACGGTTTTCATCTTCGTGAGTTTGTATCGTTTGTTCAACTTCTTGCTGTTGTTTTTCTAGAATAGATTTAAATTGATTTATTTGTTGTGGAGTTAACATAGTCGTCCACCTTCCTACAATTCAGTTTCTTTACATAGTATGAGCGTTGAGAGTAGGAATTATGAGATGAATTTCAGCCGGGAAGTCGGTATATGAAAAAAGGAGCCGCATAAGCAGCTCCTTTTTTCATATACCGCTATTTGCTGGGCAGTAAAACTCCCACCTTAGAATTTGGCTGGAGCAAAGAAGTTAGGTGGGAGTCGGGCTACCCGTAAACGCCTGATTGGTGAGGGCTAATAATCAGTGGGTGATGAACAAAACCCCCACTGATTAAAGTTTCACTTTATAGGAAGTATCCAAGCAATAATCCGATTCCCATTAGGAGACCGAAAATTGTATTTGTTTTTGCTGTTGAAATCATCGCAGGTACCATTTCCATTGGAATGCTTTTGCCGATAAAGCCTTTCGTCGCTTTAAATGCTTTCGGTACACTTAAGAATACGATAAGCATCCATGGTGATACGATGTTAACGATGATTAAAGCGATTGTCCAAATGTAGGCAACGATAAACATAGAAGCAAGTACACCAACGGCTCTTTCGCGTCCGACGAGAATTGCTAACGTTTTACGACCATTTTCTTTATCACCATCTAAATCACGAATATTGTTAGATAGTAAAATTGCACCAATTAAAATGGAGCTTGGAATAGATAATAAAATCACTTCTGATGTTACTGCCCCTGTTTGGATAAAGAATGAAATACCAATAATAATGACACCCATAAATAATCCTGCTGTTAGCTCTCCAAATGGTGTGTACGCAATTGGAATGGGGCCACCAGTGTAAAGGTAAGCAACGGCCATACAAACAAGACCGATTGCAGCAAGCCACCAGCTAGAGTTCATACAAATATAAACACCTAATAGCGTTGCGATGCCTAAAAATCCGAATGCTAAGTTAAGCACGGTTTTTGGTTTAATGCCATCGCGGACGATAGCACCTCCGATTCCAACTGAACCTTCATGATCGAGTCCTCTTTTATAATCAAAGTATTCATTAAACATGTTCGTTGCTGCTTGAATGAGAAGGCAAGCAAGAAGCATCATAAAGAAAAGAGGAAGATGTATTTGATTTATACCTCCGACCTGCATTGCAAAAGCTGTTCCGATGAAAACAGGAACGAAAGCTGCTGTTAATGTATGGGGACGTAATAAACTCCACCAAATTCGCCAGCCTGTTTGTTTACTTGGCTTTGGCGCCGTAGGAGAGGAATTCGTTTCGACGTTCATTTCCATGTTGAATCCTCCTTGGTCACATATTGTACACAATTAAGTGTAGAAAAAGCATCATTTAGTGTCAACGTTTATTTTCTAGGAAGAGAAGGTGAATTTCTCAGAAATGCTAAACGTTGACAGGCCTTTCCTTTGAGGTGTATCTTAAAATCAAGCGTAATTATGACTATTTTTCGCCCATAGGGGGGAGACAATTGTGATTCAAACGAAACGAAAAGGCTTACAAGAAGTTCTTGTTACAGCTATTAAGCGTACGACTAATGAAAAAACATTAGTTAGTTTTGTAAAACAAATAGATTGGGTGGATCCACTTCTGTTTTATGCAGCAGGAAAAAGGATCGCATTCGAAAATAGATGTTATTTTGCAGACCCAGCTCAGCATGTAATATTTGCTGGAATTGGCTCTGTTTTCACTATAGCAAATTCTTCTCACAAACGCTTTCAAACTGCTCGTGACGAGTGGGATAAAGTAAAAGAGAAAGCATTCGTACAAAGAGAAGGATACGAATTTGGAACAGGTCCTCTTTTATTTGGTGGATTTTCATTTGACCAAGAAAAAGAAAAAACGAATCTTTGGAAAGAATTTGATGATACCACATTTTCACTACCAGCATTTTTATTAACTGTAAAAAATGAAAAGGCGTGGTTAACGATTAATCAGTTCGTTTCAGCTGAAGATTGTGCAGAAACTCTTTATAACGAAATTATTTCTGTAGAAGAGAGAATTTTACAAGAGAGTAAATGTGCACTAGTAGGATCAAAATTAACAGTTACTTCTAAAGTAGAAGTTGATCCGAGTGGCTGGATGAATGCGATTGGAAAAGTGCAGGATGAAATGAAGCAAGGGAACGTGCAGAAGGTTGTATTAGCAAGGGAGCTAAAATTAACGATGGATCAGCATATTGATTCCGTTCTTGTTTTAGAAGCGCTTCGCATTGGGCAACCGGATTGTTACGTATTTTCTTTTGATTATAAAGGAGCATGCTTCTTAGGGGCGACACCTGAGCGATTGATTCGAAAAGAAGGCGAGAAGTTCACATCGATGTGCCTTGCTGGTTCAATTGGTCATGGCAATTCTATAGAAGAAAGTAAACAAAATGGTGAGACGCTTCTTCATGATGAAAAGAATTTGGCTGAACACGGTTATGTAGTTAACATGATTCGAGGTGTGCTAAGTGAGCATTGCGAATCTGTTAATATTCCGGAGAGCCCAGGCTTATTAACGACCAAAAATTTAATCCATTTATATACGCCAGTAGAAGCAAAAGGTGATGCAAGTCTTTTAACGATGGTAGAAGAATTACATCCAACACCAGCTCTTGGTGGTACACCTCGTCATGAGGCGTTGAAATTAATTCGTGATGTAGAGCTTTTAGATAGAGGATTATATGGTGCACCAATTGGCTTTATAGATGATGAAGGAAATGGTGAATTTGCGGTTGCACTTCGCTGCGGATTATTAAATGGCGAGAAGGCATCCTTGTTTGCCGGCTGTGGTATCGTAATTGATTCAGTAGCGCAGCTTGAATATGAAGAAACAAGTTTGAAGTTTAGACCGATGCTTGGTGCTTTGGAGGAATTAATGAAATGAACAATCATATAGAAGCATTATCATATTATTTAGGCGCGTTCGTGGACGAACTGACGCGTCTAAATGTATGTGATGTTGTCATTAGTCCTGGCTCACGGTCAACGCCGATTGCCTTACTAATGGAACAACATGAAGGAATGAAAACATATTTACATGTAGACGAAAGATCAGCAGGATTTTTTGCGCTCGGTATTGCGAAAGCAAAAAAACGTCCTGTTGCGCTATTATGTACGTCAGGGACGGCAGCAGCGAACTATTATCCAGCTGTATGTGAAGCGTTTCATTCACGAGTGCCGCTTATCGTATTAACAGCGGATAGGCCGCATGAATTAAGAGATGTGGGTGCACCACAGGCGATGAATCAATTTAATTTATACGGTACTTTTGTGAAGCAATTTACAGAGATGGCACTTCCTGAAGCGAGTGAAGCAATGTATCATTACGCCCGTATGACGACGCAGCGTACGATAGCAAGCGCACTTCTAGCGCCGCAAGGACCTGTTCATCTTAATTTTCCAGTTCGCGAGCCGCTTATACCGGATTTCTCATTAGAAAATTTATGGGATAAAGGGCGTGGTGAATATACAGGAGTAGTTCAGCAAGGGAACGTGACGATGCCGAGTGAATATGTAGATTCTCTTGTAGGGCGCCTTTCACATATGGAAAAGGGGCTTATTATTTGTGGAGACGGCAGTCATCCAGAAATAACAGAAGTTGTTATGAAAGTAGCTGAGAAAACAGGGTATCCAATTTTAGCAGATCCACTTTCTAACCTTCGTAGTGGTAATCATGATAAAACGATGGTTATAGATTGTTACGATACATTTTTACGAAATGAATTGTTAAAAGAAACGTGGAAGCCGAATGTTTTAATTCGTTTCGGCGGAATGCCTGTTTCTAAAGCATTAACGCAGTTCATCAAAAAACAAACGAAAGCTGTTCATATCGTTGTCGATGAATCTGGACAATGGAGAGATCCAGCTCTAGTTGCGACAGAAGTTGTACAAGCTAGTGACAGTGAATTTTGCGGAGCATTACTAGAGAAAATGCCAGTTATGAAAAAGAATGATTGGTTCGGAATGTGGAAACATATAAACGAGAAAACGAGAGAAACACTTTGTGAGATGGAAACATATGAAACGGCATTTGAAGGAAAAGTAATTACGGATATTGTACGTGTATTACCAGAAGGGGCAACGTTATTTGCGAGTAATAGTATGCCAATTCGCGATACCGATTCATTTTTCTTCACATCGGATAAAAACATTCAAGTAATGGCGAACCGCGGTGTAAATGGTATTGATGGAATCATTTCAACAGCTTTAGGAGCGAGTATTATTTGTGATCCGCTCGTATTAGTAATCGGTGATTTATCATTTTATCACGATTTAAACGGGTTATTAGCCGCAAAGTTACATGAGTTAAATATAACGATTGTTGTTGTAAATAATGATGGTGGAGGTATTTTCTCATTCTTACCACAATACGAGAAAAAGGAACATTTCGAATCATTATTTGGAACACCAATTGGGCTTGATTATGAACATGTTGTCAAAATGTATGGTGGTTCATTTAGCCGTGTAAATGGTTGGGAAAACTTCCGAGAAGAAGTACAAACTGGAACGAAAACGAATGGATTACACGTTGTGGAAATTTGTACGAATCGCGAAGAAAACTTGAAATTACATCGTGAACTATGGGCAAAAACAATGGACGTTATTACTACATCTTTGCAAGGTGAATCAAAATGAAAGTAACATTGCAAGGTGTATCGTATGAATATGAAGTAGCCGGAAGCGGGGAACCACTTCTACTTCTTCATGGTTTTACGGGAAGCATGGAAACGTGGGGTTCCTTTATTCCTTCTTGGAGCGAGCAGTTTCAAGTCATTCTAGTAGACATTGTTGGACACGGGAAAACGGAAAGTCCTGAAGATGTGACGCATTATGATATTCAAAATGTGGCACTGCAAATGAAAGAACTACTGGATCATCTTCATATTGAAAATGCGCACATACTTGGCTATTCAATGGGTGGTAGACTTGCGATTACGATGGCATGCTTATATCCAGAATATGTGCGTTCGCTTCTTTTAGAAAACTGTACAGCTGGACTTGAGAGTGCAAAGGAGCGAAAAGAACGCAAGGAAAAAGATGAACGACTTGCCGATAAAATTGAGCAAGAAGGCATCCGAAGTTTTGTATCGATGTGGGAAAATATTCCGCTATTTGAAACGCAAAAACGTTTAGTACAAAGCGTAAAAGAAGCGGTGCGAAAAGAACGACTTGCTAACAATCCTAAAGGACTCGCAAATAGTCTTCGCGGCATGGGAACAGGGGCTCAACCTTCATGGTGGAACGAATTGCAAAACCTAAAAATGCCTGTCCTTTTACTGAATGGAGAAAGCGATGAAAAGTTCTTTCGCCTATTAAAAAACATCGAAAAATGCATCCCTCATGCGAAATTTGTCAAAATTGATGGGGCTGGCCATGCAATTCATGTGGAACAACCGGAAAAGTTTGATACAATAGTAAAGGGATTTCTAAAAACTATGCAGTGATACTTTTTTCAGCAAGAAGGAAGTTGCACTTATAGCGGAGATCAGAAATATAAAAGGAGGTAATAGTAATGACTATTGAATGGGTAAAAGAAGGCAATTACGAAGATATTATTTATTCAACATACAATGGCATCGCAAAGATTTCGATTAACCGCCCTGAAGTACATAATGCATTCCGTCCTAAAACGGTAATGGAGTTAATCAATGCTTTTGCACACGCTCGTGATGATGCAAATGTTGGCGTTATCATTTTAACAGGTGAAGGTGGACGTGCATTCTGTTCTGGCGGCGACCAAAAAGTTCGCGGTCATGGTGGCTATGTAGGTGACGACCAAATCCCACGTTTAAACGTATTAGACTTACAACGTCTAATTCGCGCAATCCCTAAACCGGTTATCGCAATGGTAGCAGGTTATGCAATCGGTGGTGGACACGTACTTCATATCGTATGTGACTTAACAATCGCTGCAGACAACGCTGTATTCGGACAAACAGGTCCTAAAGTAGGAAGCTTTGACGGTGGATACGGAGCTGGTTATTTAGCTCGTATGGTAGGCCATAAGAAAGCTCGTGAAATTTGGTACCTATGCCGTCAATATAGTGCACAAGAAGCGGTTGATATGGGCTTAGTAAACACAGTAGTACCATTAGAAGAACTTGAAGCAGAGACAGTACAATGGGCACAAGAAATTTTAGCAAACAGCCCAATGGCACTTCGTTTCCTAAAAGCTGCATTCAACGCAGACACAGACGGTTTAGCTGGTATTCAACAACTAGCTGGAGACGCAACGTTATTGTACTACACAACTGACGAAGCAAAAGAAGGCCGCGACGCGTTCAAAGAAAAACGCACTCCGGACTTCGGTCAATTCCCTCGTTTCCCGTGATCAAACCAAAAGCGGAAGCGGCTCGCACACAATGTGAGACGCTCCCAAAAGATCACACCGGAAACAAAACAACTAAGAGACTTGATGTCATATCAGGTCTCTTTCTTTCATGAAAGGAGAATGAGTGATGGAGACGATGCCGAATTGGTTAATGCAACGTGCATTTTTAACACCTGATCGCACTGCAATTGAAATTGAAGGGGAGAAGGTTACTTTCGTGCAGCTGCATGAAAAAGTAGTATCTGTTTGTGAGCACCTCACGCATGTAGGAGTGAAGCGGGCGCAAAAGGTGGCTGTTCTGATGAAAAATGGTATGGAGATGATTACAGTTATTCACGCTCTATCTTACATAGGGGCAGTAGCTGTACTTTTAAATACGCGTCTTTCAAGAGAAGAGCTACTTTGGCAAATGGGTGATGCGGAAGTTGTTTGTTTAGTGACGGATCAAGAGTTTGAGACGAAAAATGTTCCGGTATATTCATTTGCTGAAGTGATGCAAGGACCGAAGGCGGAAGCATTTATACAAGAAGAATTCTCTTTAAAAGAAGCGATGACAATTATTTATACGTCAGGGACGACAGGGAAACCGAAAGGCGTTGTTTTAACGTACGGTAACCACTGGGCAAGTGCTGTCGGTTCTTCGCTTAATTTAGGGCTTCGTGATGATGATTGTTGGTTAGCTTGTATGCCAATGTTCCACGTTGGCGGGTTATCTCTTTTAATGAAAAATATTATGTACGGTATGCGCATTTTACTCGTTCCAAAATATGATGCTAATTTTATTCATAAAGCACTTCAAACGAGAGGAGTTACGATTATTTCTGTCGTTTCTAAAATGCTAACAGATTTATTAGAACGACTTGGAGAAGAGATATATCCATCTTCTTTACGATGCATGTTACTTGGGGGAGGACCAGCACCGAAGCCATTATTAGAAACGTGTGTAGAAAAAGGAATTCCTGTGTATCAAACGTACGGTATGACAGAAACATCATCGCAAATTTGTACGTTAACAGCAGATTACATGTTAACGAAAGTAGGATCAGCCGGAAAACCACTATTTCAGTGTCAGCTTCGTATTGAAAAAGACGGCGTAGTTGTGCCGCCCCGTGCTGAAGGAGAAATTGTAGTAAAAGGACCGAACGTAACAGGTGGCTACTTTAACCGTGAAGATGCGACGCATGAGGCGATCAGAAATGGATGGCTTCATACTGGTGACCTCGGTTATTTAGATGAAGAAGGATTTTTATACGTATTAGATCGCCGCAGTGATTTAATTATTTCTGGCGGAGAAAATATATATCCAGCTCAAATTGAAGAAGTATTGCTCTCTCATCCGGCGGTAGCAGAAGCGGGTGTTGTCGGTATGGCTGACGAAAGTTGGGGACAAGTACCAGCTGCTTTTGTTGTAAAAAGTGGAGACGTAACAGAAGAAGAAATTCTTCGTTTTTGCGAAGAGAAATTAGCGAAATATAAAGTGCCGAAGAAAGCATGTTTCTTAGAGGAATTACCACGAAATGCTTCGAAGAAATTGTTAAGACGAGAGTTAAGACAATTAGTGGAGGAGATGTAGGTGGAAATAAAAAAAGCGACACTTTATATAACGGAAATGCCGCTCATTATCCCGTTTGCGGCAAGTTACGGGACTTATGAAAAGCGTGAAAGTATCGTCATTGAATTAGAAGATACAGATGGATACATTGGTTTTGGTGAAGTCGTTGCATTTTCTGAACCGTGGTATACGGAAGAAACGGTGAAGACAGCGCTGCATGTACTTCAGGATTTTTTATTACCAGATTTATTGAAAGCTGAAATCTCTCATCCGAATGAAGTACCGTCTTTGTTCCAACATATAAAGAGAAACCGAATGGCAAAGGCCGGAATTGAAGGTGCTGTTTGGGATTTATATGCGAAGCGTCAAAAGCAGTCGTTAGCGATATTGCTTGGCGGAAATAGGTCTGAAATTGAAGTCGGCGTTGTGATTGGGATCAATACGATTCCGGTTATGCTAAAACAAATCGAGAAGTACGCGGAAGAAGGATACGAGCGCTTTAAAGTGAAAATAAAGCCAGAACATGATTACGAATTACTGAAAGGAATTCGCAAAGAGTTTCCGAACATCCCGTTAATGGCTGATGCAAATTCAGCTTATACATTAGCGGATACAGAGAAGTTGAAACGACTAGATGAATTTAGGCTTATGATGATTGAACAACCGTTAGCGGATTACGATTTTCTGGATCATGCACAACTGCAAAAGAAAATTGAAACACCGATTTGTTTAGATGAAAGCATCCATAGTTTAGAAGACGCACGTGTTGCGATTACGCTTGGCAGTTGCCGCGTCGTTAATATTAAACCAGGGCGAGTGGGCGGATTAACAGAGTCCGTTCAAATCCATAATTATTGTATGGAGCATAATATCCCTGTTTGGTGCGGCGGTATGGTAGAGATGGGGATTTCACGAGCTCAAAATGTTGCACTTGCCTCTTTGCCAAACTTTACGATTCCTGGAGATATATCTGCTTCTAGTAGACATTGGGAGAAGGATATCATTTCACCAGAAGTGATGCTTGAAGGCGGAAAAGTAAGGGTACCGCAAAGTATTGAACGTGAGTATGAAGTAGATCGAGGCAGGTTGGAAGAAATAACAAAGCAGCGGATTATTTTTGAGCGATGAATGGGAGTTTTTATTAATACTGACTACCTGCAAATAGCGGGATGATTTTGTCGTTAATTGTCGGTAAGTCGATATATTTAAAAAATCGCCGATATAATTTCATTTATCAAGGTTACTCTTACGGGTAGCCTTTTCTTATTGTACAAATTGGATAGACTAGTTTACAATCGAGCGTATGAAAACAGAATAAAGTAGGGGGACTAAAATGAAGCGCATTTCAATTTTAATAGCTGATGATGAAGCGGAAATTGCTGATTTAATTGAGATACATTTAGAAAAAGAGGGTTACCACGTCGTTAAAGCAGCTGATGGAGAAGAAGCCATGCATATTATTCAAACGCAGCCAATTGACTTAGTGGTTTTAGATATTATGATGCCGAAAATGGATGGATATGAAGTGACGAGGCAGATTCGCGGCAAGCACCACATGCCAATCATTTTCTTAAGTGCGAAAACATCTGATTTTGATAAAGTGACAGGTCTTGTATTAGGCGCAGATGATTATATGACAAAGCCTTTCACACCGATTGAATTAGTTGCACGTGTAAATGCACAACTGCGTAGATTTCTTACGTTAAATCAGCCGAAAGTAGCGGAGAATAAATCTGCTTTAGAAATTGGCGGAGTTGTTATTGATCCTGAGCGCCGAACGGTAAATGTGTACGATGAGAAAATTGAATTAACCCCAAAAGAGTTTGATATTTTATATTTATTAGCGAGTCATCCGAAGAAAGTGTACAGTGTGGAAAATATTTTTCAGCAAGTATGGGCTGAAGGGTATTACGAAAGTGGAAATACAGTTATGGTACATATTCGTACACTGCGGAAAAAACTTGGGGAAGATAAAAGAAAGAATAAGTTAATAAAAACGGTATGGGGAGTAGGGTATACTTTCAATGGCTAAAAAAATGAGAAGCTTTCGCTCAAAGATGGTTATGCTATTTGCGCTAAGTATGATATTTGCTGCTGGCATAACGTATTTACTTTATGAAGGATTACGGATTTATTATAAGCTAGTAGTTCGTTATGAGGATCCTTTAGCCCAATTTCGTTCAATGGTAAGACAAATTGGGGATATTAATTTCTTTTTAATTATCTTTATCCCTCTATCCATTATGTTTTTCTTCTTCCTTACTAGACCATACTTAAAATATTTTGATGAGATTTCGAACGGGATTCATCATTTGGCGAACGGTGATTTTACAAATCAAGTTCGCGTTTCATCAAATGACGAGTTTGGATATATTGCTCGTGAAATAAATGTAGCGAGTGAGAAATTAAAAGAAGCAGTTGAACGAGGAGACTTTGCGGAAAGTAGTAAAGATCAGCTCATTGTCAACTTAGCTCATGATTTAAGAACGCCGCTAACATCTGTTTTAGGGTATTTAGATTTAATTCTTAAAGATGAGAATTTGACGAAGGAACAAATTAAACATTTTTCTACAATTGCTTTTACGAAATCCGAAAGGCTTGAAAGCTTACTTGATGAATTATTTGAAATAACGAGAATGAATTATGGCATGTTGCAAATTGAAAAAAGATCAATTGATATAAGTGAATTACTTATACAGTTAGATGAAGAATTATATCCGTTATTAGAAAAAAAAGGTTTAGAAGCGAGATTGAATATGGATTCGCATTTACCTATTAACGGTGACGGGAAATTGTTAGCTCGAGTATTTGAAAATCTTTTAACGAATGCGATTCGCTATGGATACGATGGAAAGTTTGTTGATGTGAACGGATATATTGAGAGTGAAGAGATAGTAGTACAAATTATTAATTACGGCGATAGCATTCCAGAAGAAGATTTACCATATTTATTTGATATGTTTTATACAGGTGATAAGGCGAGGTCAGAACAACAGGGCGGAACAGGCCTTGGGCTATTTATCGCAAAAAATATTATCGAACAGCATGATGGGACAATCTCTGCTGAAAGTAACGTAATTAGAACGATATTTGAAGTGAGATTACCAAAAGAAGAGAGCAAAGCAATTTAATAAAAATTTAAACTTTACCCCACTTTTTATTTTAATAGTTTTTTCTATTCTATACGTAAGTTACGTTAAGGAGGAACTAGAAATGAAAAAGTGGGTATTTATTTCTCTTTTTATAATATGTACAGCATGTGTAGGCTTTTATATATCACCATTATTTCAAAAGGAGATCGATGTTAAAATTGCAGAAAAAGATAATAAAGTAAAAGCCGCGAACACTGAAAAGATAGAGGTCACAAAGGAACAAATTTATAAAGGGGATCTACTATTAGTTAATAAAGATTACCCGGTTAAAAAAGATAGTGTTAGGTCCGATATTGTCAATGTAAATCACAATAGTGAATTAGTAAGAGGCTATGTAATATTTGATAGAAATCTTCGCTTATCAGAGGGTGTTGTAAAAAAGTTTTTGAACGTTGTCGATGCAGCTGGGAAAGATGGAGTACAGCATTTCTTAATGAGTAGCGGTTACCGAGATTTTCAAGAACAAAGTAAATTATATAAAGAAATGGGATCTGATTATGCACTTCCAGCAGGATATAGTGAACATAATTTAGGGTTATCACTCGACGTTGGGTCTACTCAAAAGAAAATGGAGAAAGCTCCTGAAGGAAAATGGATTGAAGAGAACGTATGGAAGCACGGATTTGTGTTACGCTACCCGAAAAATAAAAGTAACATTACAGGTATTCAATATGAACCGTGGCACATACGTTATGTCGGCTTACCACATAGCGCAATTATGCAAAAAAAGAAGATTACGTTAGAGGAATATTTGGACTTCTTAAAAGAGGAAAAAGAAGTTTCAACTGAGGTTGAAGGTAAGAAATATAAGGTTTCTTACTATAAAGTTTCAGATCGTATGAACGTGAATGTTCCGGTGAATAAGCAGTATGAAATTTCGGGGAACAATATGGACGGGGTTATTGTGACGGTTCAGGAATAGAGAAAAAAGCTATCTGAAGTAGATAGCTTTTTTTATGGTTGGCTCCCGTCATATGCCTATCAAGCTAGCATGGATACGAAAAATTATCGTTTCCATGCTAGCAAGTAATACAAAAGTAGGCGTACTAAAAAAAGTTTATTAAAGTGCGATTTTTTTATTAGGTACTTGTCCATGCTTTATCGTTGTTTTATACACAATATCTGCTTATAAAAAAGGGGTCATTTTCTTATATCGATGAGAGTTAAGACCATTCTTTTTAAGCAGTTGATAAAGGCGATTGCTTGAAATAGGAACGAAAAGGAATCATAAATTATATAAATGGCTCTATATTTGCACCGAGTGAATTAGTTATGAGATTTATTTTAAATGTCATTAAATAATTGTTTTATACAAATTAATAGTAACAAATATTGATGGTTATTAATAGACTAGTTTAATTTTTCTGAATGTTTTATCGTTTGAATTGCGAGATAATAAAAAATGTATTTTTATTGTTTTCTGCTGTTATATATTTAGGAGGGAGAATGGTAGATGAAAAAGAAACTTATCACGGGGATGATTTCTGCTGCATTATTGCTGAGCTTTACTTTACCATCAATTGCTGATGCAAGTATTGAAACGGAAGATGATGGTATTGTAACGGAGTATATTCCTGAAATCAATCTAGGCATTGATTTATCAAAGGTTGATACTTCTGACTTCGATTTTGAAAATTTCGAAAAAGAGTATGGTTTTTTAGTAAATGACCCCGTTTTTTTACAACTAGAGGAGGAAGTAAGTAAACTAAGGGTTGAATCTGTTGTTGAAAAAAATCCTTTTACTGGCGAATTGGTTGTTAAGCAGGAAATATTGCCTGCTATTGTTCTTGGTGCATTAAGAGTATTAGTTTCAAAAGTAGGTAGAACTGCTGCGGATAAAGCCTGGGCGGTTGCGCGTCCATATGTACAAAAGGCACTCAATTCTCCAAAGCAATATATTTTAGAAGCAGCTAAGGGTGGAATGATAATACAAGTACGTTCTAAAGCTACTGGTAAACGAGTTTTTGCCATAGATTATCATTATATTGATGGAAAAGGTCCTATCTTACATTATCATAGTCCTCCTAATGTGGATGCACATAAATATTTTAGATAATGTCTAAGGAGCTTATATCTATGAAAAAATATAACTTTGACGATTCAATTCATATGCATTTATTTCATTATAAGGATATAGAAGAGGTTTTTACATATGAGGCTATAGCTTATAAAGTATGTAATGAAAATTTATGGGTAGTGTATTTTGATATTTCTTACTATGATGATTTATCAAATCATCAATTTTCTAAGTATCCATTCTATGATAAGTATGGATATGAAATTCTCCATGTTCGTACAAAAGATCTAGATGAGTGTGAAGGAAATAAATTATTTACTGATTGGTTAATTAATAATTCAATTGTTTAGTTCTAGTCCGCTATTTGCGGGCAGTAAGATTTCCACCTCAAAACTTGGTGAAGGCTAATCCACACTGATTAAAGTTTCATTTTATAAATTTATCTATCACCAAAAAGCCTATCAATTTAAGTGCTTTTTGGTTTTTTTATTTATGGCAGAGAAATGTCTTGAAAAATCAGAGACTCAATTTACTAAAAATATCTTAACATATAAAATTTACGAAATGCTAATGGTATCCATTATCGGAATTAAACATTATAACGTTATATTTACTTCTTCCTTTTTTTGTGTTACGCTAAACGTGTGAAAGAGATATAAAATGAAATTTTAATGTAAGCGTATTCTTATGGCTTCTTATAGAAAAGGGTGGAAATACAATGACAGAACGATTCGTGCTACGTAATGTGAAACGTGTGAACGGGGAAGAGATTGACATTGTAGTTGAAAATAATAAAATCGCACAGGTGACGAAAGCTGGTTTTGGCGAGGGCGAAAAGGTTCTTGATTACGCAGGTACTTACGTATCGAGTGGCTGGATTGATTTACACGTTCATGCTTTTCCAGAGTTTGATCCGTATGGCGATGAGGTAGATGAAATTGGCGTTAAGCAAGGGGTAACGACAATTGTTGATGCGGGAAGCTGCGGAGCTGATCGTATCGCAGATTTAGTACAAAGTAGAAAGCAGGCAAAAACGAATTTATTTGCCTTTTTAAATATTTCTCGCATCGGTTTGAAACGAATTGATGAATTATCCAATATGGAATGGATAGATAAAGAGAAAGTAATAGATGCAGTAGAAAAGTATAAAGATGTAATCGTTGGATTAAAAGCGAGAATGAGTAAAAGTGTTGTTTGTGATAGCGGAATTGAACCGCTGCACGTAGCGCGTTCTTTATCTCGTGAAACATCATTACCGATTATGGTACATATCGGTTCAGCTCCTCCGCGTATTGAGGAAGTTGTACCTCTTTTAGAAAAAGATGATGTCATTACACATTACTTAAACGGGAAAGAAAATAATTTATTTGATGAAGAAGGAAAACCGATGTCAGTGTTATTAGATGCAGTGAAACGCGGTGTGCATTTAGATGTTGGTCACGGTAATGCTAGTTTTTCTTTTAAAGTAGCAGAGGCAGCGAAGCGTCACGGCATTGTCCTTAATACAATTAGTACAGATATTTAC
Organism: Bacillus cereus group sp. BfR-BA-01523; assembly: GCF_022662615.1. Classification (NCBI taxonomy): domain Bacteria; kingdom Bacillati; phylum Bacillota; class Bacilli; order Caryophanales; family Bacillaceae; genus Bacillus; species Bacillus cereus group sp. BfR-BA-01523. The sequence goes on along the minus strand of NZ_JAKUDX010000012.1, from coordinate 60,179 downwards.
CGGAAGAATCGTATACACGGTCCAGTGTATAGTATGGCTAACGTTCTTTCGAAATTCCTTTACTTAGGGTATCCGCTAGAAGAAGTAATTGATGCGGTTACGAAAAATGCGGCAGAGTGGCTGAAAAAACCAGAGCTTGGTCGTATTCAAGTAGGAGATATTGCAAACTTAACTTTATTTACGGTGAAAGATGAACCGATTACGTTAATTGATTCAGAAGGGGATCAGCGCATTGCTGAAAGAAGAATTGATACGAAAGGGGTTGTAATCAATGGGTCATTCATTGAATGCTAAGTACGGATTAAAAAGAGTGATTAATGCGAGCGGTAGAATGAGTATTTTAGGTGTATCCGCTCCTACAGATACAGTTATGGATGCGATGAAACATGGTGGACAAAATTATGTGGAAATTGCTGATTTAGTAGATAAAGCGGGAGACCATATTGCGAGAATTCTAGATTCAGAGGCAGCAGTTGTTGTAAACTCAGCATCGAGTGGAATTGCGCTTTCTATCGCTGGTATCGTTACAGAAGGAAATCGCCGTAAAAGTGAAAGACTTCATCAAGAAGTAATCGCGAAAAACGAAGTGATTATGTTAAAAGGTCATAACGTTCAATACGGTGCTCCTGTTGAAACAATGATTTATTTAGGCGGCGGTAAGCTCGCTGAAGTCGGTTACGCAAATGAAGGGAAAGCAGAGCATATTGAAGATGCGATTGGTGAAAATACAGCAGCGATTCTGTATGTGAAATCCCATCATGCCGTGCAAAAAAATATGATTTCTGTTGAAGAAGCGTGGGAAGTAGCACAGCGAAATAATGTACCACTTATCGTTGATGCGGCAGCTGAAGAAGATATTCAAAAATACGTGAAGTATTCAGACCTAGCCATTTATAGCGGTTCAAAGGCAATTGAAGGACCTACTTCCGGTATTGTCGGCGGTAAACGGAAATATATCGAATGGTTGAAAGTGCAATTACATTGCAGCGGTAGAAGTATGAAAGTTGGGAAAGAAACAACTTTCGGTTTACTTCAAGCGCTTGATGAGTACGGAGCAAAAGAAGATAAGAGTGAGCAAGAAAAAGAGTTGTTACAAGTGCTTATGCCGCTGAAAGAGTTAAACGGTGTAAATGTAACAATCGTTCAAGATGAAGCTGGAAGAGCAATTTTTAGAGCGCGTATTCATATTAACGAGAACGAATTAAATAAAACTGCAAAAGATGTTGTGACCGCGTTACGCGAAGGGGAAATCGCCATTTACACACGTGATTACGGAGTAAGACAAGGGTTCTTTGATATTGATCCACGTCCACTTCAAGGCGATGACATACATGTGATTGAAGAAAAAATGAGAGAAATTGTAGGGGGAAACTAAGATGACAAACATTCAAAAACGTTTTTATAAAGGCCGCGTAGCATTAAATGTATTAGCGAACAATATCCGAAATGCGAAAGACATTTTTGAAGCAGCAGAAGGTTATGTAGTCGTTGGAGTGTTATCAAAAGATTATCCAACAGTAGAAGAAGCAGTAACTGCGATGAAAGCATACGGAAAAGAAATTGATGACGCTGTATCAATCGGACTTGGAGCAGGAGATAATCGCCAAGCAGCGGTTGTAGCTGAAATTGCGAAGCATTATCCTGGTAGTCATATTAACCAAGTGTTCCCTTCAGTTGGAGCGACGCGTGCAAATCTTGGCGGAAAAGATAGCTGGATTAATAGTTTAGTATCACCAACGGGAAAAGTAGGGTACGTAAATATTTCTACTGGCCCAATTAGTGCAGCTGGGGAAGAGAAAGCAATCGTTCCAATTAAAACAGCTATCGCACTTGTACGTGATATGGGCGGGAATTCATTGAAATACTTCCCAATGAAAGGTTTAGCGCATGAAGAAGAATATCGAGCTGTTGCGAAAGCATGTGCGGAAGAAGGATTTGCATTAGAGCCAACAGGCGGAATTGATAAAGAAAACTTTGAAACAATTGTACGTATTGCATTAGAAGCAAACGTAGAGCAAGTTATCCCGCACGTGTACTCTTCTATTATTGATAAAGAAACTGGTAATACGAAAACAGAAGATGTTCGTGAATTACTAGCGGTCGTGAAGAAGTTAGTTGATCAATATGTGTAAGAAAATTGCAGCATTTGGTGAAGTAATGATGCGCCTGCAAGTGCCAGGGTATGAATTGCTATCGCAAGCAAACTCATTAAATTACTCATTTTCAGGTACAGGTGTGAACGTTGCAGCAGCACTTTCTCATCTAGGGTATGAAGGGCTTCTTATTTCAACTTTACCGGAAAATTCGGTTGGAGATGCGGCGGTATCGCACATTCAAAAACTAGGGATTCAAGCACCGTTTATTTCAAGAGGCGGTAAATATGTTGGTATGTACTTTTTAGAAAATGGATTTGGCGCACGTGCAAGCCGCGTTACGTATTCTAACCGATTAGAAAGTAGTTTCAATACGGCGTCTGAAGAGATGTACCAATTTGAAGAAATCGCTAAAGAAATTGATATCGTTCATTTTTGCGGAATTACACTTGCGATGAATGATACTGTTCGTCACCATATGAAATCGTTAGCGAAAGCAGTAAAGGAAAACGGAGGCACTGTTGTCTTTGATTGTAATTATCGTCCATCGCTTTGGGGAGAAGATGGGTATGAACAGGCGAAGCCTCATTATGAAGAAATGCTAGGCCTTGCCGATATTGTAATGATGAATGAAAAAGATGCGATGTTTGTTCTCGGAATGAAAACGGAAGAGACAGAGCGAGAAGCACAACTTGTTGATCTTATTCCAAAAGTCGCAGAAATATATAATATCGCTACAATTGCTGGTACACATCGTTCTATTAATAGCGATAATACACACTCACTTCGCGGATTCATATGTAAAGATGGAACGTTCACTTTTGCCAAAACACTTACGTTTTCTGTATATGATAGAATAGGTGCTGGAGATGCTTATACGAGCGGAATTATTCATGGCGAGATAGAAGAGTTTGCACCAGAGAAAGCTGTTTCATTTGCGTCAGCAGCTGGAATGCTTGCACATACAATCGTCGGTGATACGCCAATGTCATCAGAGAAAGATATACTTCGGGCAATGACGGCATCAGTAGGTGATGTAGAAAGGTAGTGGGTGTAACGGTGAACGTAACGAGAAAAAGAGGTCCATTATATTTACAAATTAAAAATATTATTCGTGATCGAATATTACATGGTGTTTATGCCATTCATACAAATATTCCTTCTGAACCACAATTAGAAGAAGAGTTCAAAGTGAGTAAAATTACAGTACGAAATGCAATTAAAGAGCTCGTTCAAGAAGGGTATTTAGAGAAGAAAAGCGGTAAAGGAACGAAAGTCATTCGAAATACTTCTGCGACAAAGCTTTCAAAGGGAAAGAAATTTACAGAAGTGTTAGTGGAAGAAGGCTATAAAGTACAAAAGAAATTGCTAAAGGCAGAAGTGGTTCATAATGAAGAAGGAACAGTACCATTTCGTTTGTTTGGTAAAGAGAGTTTTCGTATTGAGCGTCTATATGCTTTAAATGATACTCCGTACATTCATTATACGCACTATTTCTCAGCACAAATGGCAAGTACAGACTTAGCGGACTTTGACTTACAATCGCTCTATGATCTAGTCGAGGACCGTGGTATACATTTAGAAAACTTCAGAGATGAATTCGCTGTTGGATTTGCGCCTAATTTCGTTGCAGAAGCGTTAGGAGAAAAAGAGGGAACAGCGTTATTAAAACGTATGCGCTATTCTTACGATGAAGTTGGCGAAGTAATTGAATATAGTGAAGGCTACTACAATACTGAAATGCAGCATTACGTTGTAAATTATGATGTGTAAAAAATGAAGAGGGACCAATTCCCTCTTTTTTTGTAAAAAAATTTCATATCGAAGGGGAATGGGATATGGATATATACTTATTAATCGTCACGTTAATTGCGATCGCAATTGTTATTTTAGGGGTATCGTGGTGGAAGTGGCATGCATTTATTAGTTTAACAGTTGCTAGTCTATTTTTAGCTATTATGTCTGGACTGAACTTGACCAAAATTGTTACTGCCTATGAAACTGGTGTTGGTAGTGTACTAGGGCATTTAGTTGGTATTTTGGCTCTCGGAACAATTTTAGGGAAAATGATGTCTGATTCAGGGGCTGGCATGCAAGTAGCAGATTTCTTCATTCGATTCTTCGGGGTGAAAAAATTACCTTGGGCTATGTTATTCGCCGGATTTGTTATAGGGATTCCAGTGTTTTTTGAAGTGGGAATCGTCATTTTATTACCACTTGTTATTTCAATTCGAAAAACAACGAAGCAAAATATATTGTTAATTGCGTTGCCTGTTATTGCTGGATTATCGATTGTACATGGGCTAGTACCGCCGCATCCAGGTGCGATGACAGCAATCGGGATTTATAACGCGAATTTAGGAAAGGTACTATTGTATTCATTAATTATCGCGTTACCAACAGCAATTATCGCAGGACCGGTATTTGCAAAGTGGGTACATAAGAGGGTTATACCTGAAAATGAACCGGAGCTTGTTCGAGTTACGACAGTATCTACTGATTTGCCAAGTCGTAAAGCTTCATTCTTTATTATTTTATTACCAGTAGTTTTAATGATTTTATCAGTAGTCGCACCATATATTTCATTACCGGAAAAAATAACTGAATTTTTAGTGTTTGTAGGAAGTCCGGTAATCGCTTTACTTATTTCATGTTTCGCAGCGTTTTATTTGCTTGGTATAAAACAAGGAATTAATAAAAAGATGATTAAAAAATTAACAGATGAAAGTTTACTACCTGTCGGTTCCATTATTTTAATAATTGGTGCAGGCGGTGGATTTAAACAAATATTAATTGAAAGCGGCGTTGGAACAGCCATCGCTCAAATGGCAGAACATATTTCATTATCACCAATCGTCTTAGCGTTCATGGTAGCGGGATTAATCCGAATTGCAACAGGTTCAGCTACTGTAGCATTAACGACAGCAGCTGGAATTGTTTCACCGGTTATTCAGCACATGTCTGGTGTAAATTTAGAATTACTCGTTATTGCAACCGGTGCAGGTTCATTAATGTTTTCTCACGTAAATGATGCAGGATTCTGGCTTGTAAAAGAGTATTTAGGTTTGACAGTAAAAGAAACGTTTAAAACGTGGACGGTGCTGGAGACATTGTTATCATTTATTGCATTCGGCTTTGCGCTTTTACTTAATATGTTTGTTTAGAAGAAGGGGGTGCCTATTTAAAGGTATCCTCTTTTTGTGTTGGGGCTCTTTTCATGAAACAAGCCCGTTTTTAGGAGTGCCAAGCTTCCGATTTGCCCTGAAAACATAATATAAATGGAATCCCCTCATTTAGAGCAAGACGATCTTGTTATGAATGATACTAAAGGAGGAATAGAGTAATGAGCGAAAAGTGTGAACACAGACATGATGATTGCGACCGCAGACGTGGGTGCGGAGGCGGTTTTGCGCTTCTAATCGTATTGTTTATTTTATTAATTATCATCGGTGCTAGCTGCTTCGGCGGAGGCGGCGGTTCTTGTGGTTACGGCGGTTATGGTGGCTATGGCGGCGGCTATGGTGGATATTGCTGCTAATTATTTAAAAACTATTGAAAATAGCCTTGTGCAATATGCACAAGGCTATTTTATTCATAGTTTAACATGCTGTGACAGTTTGTTAATGTAAAGAGATCGGATTAAGAGGAAGAAAATAATCTCGATAATCCCGAAGAAAGTAAGTACGATGAAGGCCTCTTTTAGTAATGAGAAAGAAAACATGCTTTGTAAAAACTTAATTGCAAATACTGTATGAATACCCGCGATGATATAAGGAACGAAAAATAAAATTCCTAATTGAATCGTTGCAGAACGAAACATTTCGGATTCCGTCAATCCAAGCTTTGTAATCGTAATATATTTTTGTTTTTCACTTGTTAAGTCATTATACATACGGAAATATAAAACGCTAGCTGCACCGATAAAGAAAATAAAGCCGAGAAATGCCCAAATAAAGAAATTCGCAATTGCATGTTCTTTACCGTGAACTAGTTCATCAGTAGCCGTATATATGTAGAAAGGAACTTGCACTTTCTCTTCTTTATGTTTTTCGTAGAACTCACGTGCATCATCACCAATAGCACGTAACATATTTTTTGTTGGAACCATTGCATTTTCCCAGTTTTCTACGAAGTAGTTATAGATTACGGTCGTTTCAATATGAGGAATCATATTGTCAAAAACATAATCTTGTACAACAATTAAATGGGGGAATGCAAAGGATGGTTCTATCCCTTTATTAATAAATCCTTTAATATGAAATTCTTTTTTATTAGATCCGAGTGCAATTATATCTTGTTTTGCAAATGGGTTTGAGACAAGATTTAAAAGCTCTGGCGAATGGCGGGAAATAATATAAACTTGTGTAGAATCAAGAGTGATTTCCGGCCGCTTCAATTGTTTAGCAATTGTATTATAATCACTCATTTTCATAAGTAAAATATCTTTTTTCGATGCTGTGTCTTTTAATACTGTAAACTTATATTTCTTGTATTCAAAATTGGCACTCGTAAGCTCAGTTTCAATTGTAGTAATATGCTTTTGTTCAAGGTAATTGTCACCTTCTGATGTATACGTAAAGGGGACAGGATATTGCGCTAGTACGGATGCTTTCGTATTGTTATTAGCAGCAAACAACCCAATAATAATTGTAAATGCAAGTGCAGATAACATGGAAACGATAAAAAGTACATTAATATTACTACGAGTACGAGCAACCAAATCTGAAATCCATAACATATTTATTTGTTTCATATAAAACTTTCTTCGTTTTTTTAAAATGAAGATGAAGAGAAGAAATGTTTGTGAAAAGAAAAAATATGTCCCGATGACTACGAGTGGCAAAATAGATAATATTATAAAGAATACAGATCCATTTTGTACATTTTTTTCCGTTACATAGCCTTGCGGATAACCAGCAATATAATAACATAGTCCTAAACAAGTTAAGGCAAACAATGAGATTATTATAGATGGTCTTTTTTCTTCCGTTTCTTTTTTAGAAACTTTAATTAGTCGAATAGTTTTACGAGTACGAATGAACATCGGTGTAAATGTAGAAACGATGAAAAATAAAATAATAAAAGTTACTGTTGTAACGATAATTGCCTTTGTGGGCCAATATAAGTAGAGGCCTTTCGCACCTGTTAGTTTAGAAGTAACTAGTAAGAAAAAGTTAGAAAACACTAGCCCGCCTTGTATACCAACAAAAATAGCTAGTATTCCAATTATCATATTTTCAGTAAATAAAAGTCGCTTTAATTGTTTTTTTGATATACCAAGAACGGTTAATACCCCGAATTGTTGCTTCCTTACATTTAAAAATGTTCCAAGTGAATAAAGCAGGAAGAAGAACGAGAACAAGACAATGACAAACTGGGCTGAACCAGCTAAGTTCATCAGGGTATCTCGTTCTTGATAGCTCTGAATATTTTGTAGGCGCGGATGATATGAATAGACAGCAAATGAAAAGAAAACCATTATAGAAAAAGCACTACTTACAAAATAAGCAAAATATGCTTTAGAATTACGTGAGACATTTTTAAATGCAAATTGCCAAAACGTCATCCACGCCGTCCTCCTAATAATGCTAAAACATCTAATATTTCTTGATAAAATTTCTCGCGATATAGTCCGCGGTGTAATTCATTGTAAAGCCCACCATCTTTAATGAAAATAACGCGGTTACAATAACTTGCTGCAAACGGATCATGCGTAACCATTAAAATTGTGGCATCCTCTTCTTTATTTAATTTCGTAAATAGCTCCATTACATCAATTGCTGCTTTAGAATCTAAGTTTCCTGTCGGTTCATCCGCAAGTAGAAGTGACGGATGATGAATAACAGCACGTGCTACTGCAGTACGCTGCGCTTGTCCTCCAGAAACTTCAAAAATACGCTTGTCCAAAATATGATCAATTCCAAGCTTTTTTGAAATGTTATCGAGTTTTTCGTCCATTTCTTTTAAAGGGACATTATCTAACGTTAAAGGCAGCACGATATTTTCACCGATTGTTAGTGTATCTAATAGGTTAAAGTTTTGGAAAACAAACCCTAACTCTTGACGACGGAAAATAGCTAGTTTCTCTCTACGGAACGTGTGCGGTTTTTTTCCATTAATCACGACATCACCAGAAGTAGGGGAGTCAATTGTAGAGATAACGTTTAAAAATGTAGATTTACCGCTACCAGATGGTCCCATGATAGCAACAAATTCTCCTTTATCTACATGTAAATTTATATTTTTTAAAGCAGTATGAGGGACTTTTCCTTCATACACTTTTGAGACGTTTTTTATGTGTAATACTTCTTCCATAATAATCACCTTTCTATTTTTAAAACTTAATATGTTGTGATAATTTTTGCATATAAAAGGAACGAATTAAAAGGAAAAAGATAATTTCAACCGTTCCAAAGATTACAAGTACAACTGTAATCTCAGCGAATAATGATAGATGTAATATCTCTTGTAACATCTTTGTCGCAAACATCGTATGGATCGATGCCATAATGTAAGGAACAAAGAAAAGAATCGCAAGTTGAATTGTAGCGGATTGTTTCATTTCGACTTCTGTTAAACCGATTTTTGTAATCGTTATATACTTTTCTTGCTCATTTGTTAAATCTGTATACATACGGAAGTAAAGAACACTGCCAGCTCCGATAAAGAAAATAACACCTAGGAAAGTACCAATTAAGAAAAACGAAGCAACATTTAATTTTGTTTTGTATAGAGAATCGCTCGCTTCACTTGCATGAAACGGTGGATGTTCTGCCTGAATAGCTGCATTGTCATTATCAATTTTTGTTATAAATGCTGAACCGATATTATGTGCCTTTTCCCAATCTGGAACTTTGAAGCTATATACACTCATCTGTTTTGAAGCGGTTGATAAGGCTTCTACATTTTCATCAGATAGTACGAGTAATTGGTATATTAAGCTGTTTGGGAAGGGGTTATAACTTTTATATTCTTTCACTTGTAGTTGTAAATTGTTTTGAGTAAGTGGAAGAGTATTTTTCTTTTCTTTAGTATGAATTGTTCCAATAACTTGATCGTCTAAGTCTTTCATAAGAATATAAGATTCATTCTTATTCACCGTGAGAGTTTCCCAGCTTAATGCTTTAGCAAGTACATTATAGTCACTTTGTCTAATGGCATAATAGAGCTGTGTGTTATCTTCAGCTGAAGATACTTCATATATGTCTGTTTTAAATTTTGTATAAGTAAAGTGCTCTTCATTAAATTTTTGCTCTAACCAGTTTAAATGCTCATCAGCTAACGTATTTTCAGTATGTGATAAATAAGTAAACGGGAAAGGGTTTTGCCTTATTTCATCAAACTTTGTGAATTTCCCAAACCCATATAAGAATGTAATCATTGTAAAAGCGAGTGTCGATAACATCGTCACGATAAAGAGCATGTTAATATTTGTCCGAATCCGAGTTGCTAAATCAGAAATCCAAAGCATATTAATACGTTTCATATAAAATTTTCTTCTCGTCTTTAATATGCGAATGAGTAAGAAGCTAATTTGTGAGAAGAAAAAATAGGTCCCGGCTGCAGCAAGTGATGGGATGACAAATATACAGGAGGCAGCGTACAAAAGCCCAGCGATATCTCCTAGTGACATAAAATATAGTGGGTTTGCTGCTAAAACATATCCAGATATTAAACATATCGCACCAAAGAGAGAGATGAGTACAGATGCTTTTCTTTCTCTTTCTTTTGTTCCTTCTTTTAAAAGACGTACAGCTTTTCTCGTACGGATTAGCATTGGTGTAAAAGATGATACGAGAATGAAGAGTCCAAGAAAGATAATTATAGTTAAAACGATAGCAGCTGTAGGCCACCAATATAAATATAAACCAGGCACATGCGTAATTTTGGCGGTAACTAATAAAAAGAACTGTGAAAAGACAAGGCCAAATTGAATGCCGAAAAATATGGATAGGCCACCAATTAGCATGTTTTCTAGAAATACGAGCCTCTTTAATTGCTTTGGAGATATGCCAAGTACTGTTAAAATCCCGAACTGTTTTTTTCGTACTTTTAAGAAAGTACCGATTGAATATAGTAAAAAGAAAAATGAAAAGAATACAATGACAACTTCTGAGATTGTCATTAATATGTTCAGAGCAGCATTCACGCCTGTCATATGCAATTTAGGATGAAATAAATAAACTGCAAACGAGAAGAAAATTGCAATGGAAAACGCACTGCTTACAAAATAGGCGAAATAAGCTCTGGCGTTCCGCGTCACGTTTTTAAATGCAAACTGCCAAAATGTCATGCGCCTAAACCTCCTAATAGAGTTAATGTGAAAGGAGTATGGGGGATTTTCCGCATACTCTTTTCATAAAGCTCACCTTTTGCTTATTTAAAACTTAATATGTTGCGATAATTTTTGCATATAAAGTGAACGAATTAATAGGAAAAAGATAATCTCAACCGTTCCAAAAATCACAAGTACAACCGTAATTTCAGCGAACAATGATAAGTTAATAATATCTTGCAACATCTTTGTCGCAAACATCGTATGAATAGAAGCCATAATGTAAGGAACGAAAAATAAGATTCCAAGTTGAATGGTCGCTGAACGCTTCATTTCTGATTCTGTTAAGCCAATCTTCGTAATCGTTACATATTTTTCTTGCTCGTTTGTTAAATCTGTATACATACGGAAGTACAGTACACTACCAGCTCCAATAAAGAAAATGATCCCAAGGAATGTACCAATGAGGAAGTAGGAAGCACTTCCGGATTTGATTCTGTATAAAGAGTTACCTGATTCAAAAATACGAACGAGAGATCCTTCGTGCTTGATACTCGCGCGGTCTTTATCTGCTCGTTTTACAAACTCATCAGCAATAGCATATGTATTCTCCCAGTTTTCTACGTTGTAATTATAGACTGTCACATGTTTAGTGTTAGTTGGTAAATTGTTAACGGCAGAATCAGATAATACTAATGTTTCATAAGCAAAAGTAGACGGGAGGGTATTATCTATTTTAATCCCTTTTATTTGTAGCTTATAATTTGTATTAGCGAGTGTAATATGTGTTCTATTGTAATTTGGATCGAATGCACTAAACAATGGGACATATGCCGCTCCAGATAATACATATGTTTCATTCTCATTTATAAATAGTTTTTGTAATTGTAATGACGTAGCGAGCTTATTATAGTCACTTTGCTTTATGGCATATGTGTCATAATAAATTTCTGTATTATTTTTCGCTTCTACAGGCGTAGCGTATAAATCTACTTTAATTTTGTCGTAAGAGAATTGCCCATCTTCTAATTGTTTTTCTAGCCAATTTAAGTGCTGGGAAGTAAATGGATTCTCATCAAATGAGAAATATGAAAATGCGAATGGTGAATTTCGTTCAACATCAAGTTTCATAAATTTCCCGAACCCATATAAAAATGTAATCATCGTAAAAGCAATTGTAGATAGCATTGCCACAACGAAAAGCATATTAATATTTGATCGAATGCGGCTAGCTAAATCAGAAATCCAGAGCATATTAATACGCTTCATATAAAAATTCCGTCTCTTTTTCAACAGGTGAATGAGCAAGAAACTAATTTGCGAAAAGAAGAAATATGTTCCGATTGAAACGAGTGCCGGAATGACGAAAATACTTGAAAGCATATAAACCATTCCTATTTGTGGGCTTATTGATACGAAATATATTGGTTTGCTCGCTAAAGCGTAGCCACCTATTAAACAGATAGCACCAAATAGAGAGATAAATATGGATGGTTTTCTTTCCTTTTGTTTCCCAGCATTAGTTTTTAAAAGGTTTACCGTCTTTTTCGTACGAATTAGCATAGGTGTAAATGAAGATACAGCGATAAAGAGACCAAGAAATACAATCGTTGTTAAAATGAAAGCATTCGTAGGGATATATAAATATATCCCTGGTAGATGTGTAATTTTCGCTGTTACTAATAAGAAAAACTGCGAAAAGACAAGTCCAAACTGCATACCGAAAAAGATAGATAACATACCAATTAACATATTTTCAGTGAAAACGAGTCGATGTAATTGCTTTTTTGATATACCTAAAATAGATAAAATACCAAATTGCTTTTTACGAACTTTTAAAAACGATCCGATTGAATAGAGTAGAAAAAAGAACGAGAACAAAACAATAACAACTTCTGAAAAAATCATTAATCCTGAAACTTCAGAGATCATATTGGAATTTTGTAATTTCGGATGAAATAAATAAACAGCAAACGAAAAGAAAACAGCAATGGAAAAGGAACTGCTTAAAAAATAGGCAAAATAAGCTCTTGAGTTGCGCGTTACATTTTTAAATGCGAATTGCCAAAATGTCATAATATGTACCTCCCGTTAGAAGGCCAATATGTAGTCTTATTGCAAAAAATGTATGAGAGTGAGATCTCATACATTTTGCTAGCATATGTTACGATCATGCTTCGGTCACCTTCTCTGTATTTTCTGCTTGATTATTTGCAGCGTTGTGGAAGATGATTTTAATCGTCGTTCCTTTACCAACTTCAGAGTCTAGTTTCACAGAGTGACCTAAATAATCACAAATTTTATTTACAATATAAAGCCCCATACCAGTAGATTCTCCGAATGCACGACCGTTTTTTCCAGTGTAAAAAGGTTCAAATACTCTTCGAATATCTTCTTGCGGAATACCAACGCCTTCGTCACGAACTTCCAAAATAATATCTTTACCATTGCGATAAGCGGATAAGAAAACTTTCTTTCCGCGCTCACCAGAGTAGCGAACTGCATTTGTCATTAACTGATAAATGATGAACTTTAGCCACTTCGCATCAGAAGCAACCTTTAAATCTGAATGAACTTCTAAAACGGGGAAGACTCCGTTTCGAATGAATAGTTCTTTTAATCCGTTAATATTTTTTGTTACAGCATCTTTTAATGAAATCGTCTCAACATGGAAATCCTCATGGAAGTTATTTAGCCTTGCCATATATAAAGCCATATCGAGTCCTTGATTTAATCGTTCTAATTCTTTTTTGAATTTCGGGATTAAATGTTCATCTTCCATTTCAAGCACCATAAGCTGCATAACAGAAACAGGCGTTTTCATTTGATGTACCCAATGATTAATAAATAACTGGTGTTCTTGCTGCTTTACTTCGAATGTTTGTAGGTCTTTTTGGAATAGACGATATTGCGTACGAACGAGCTCGTTTACACCGTGTGGCATAGGAGCAGTCGCTCTTTCAATAAACGCATCTTCCAGTTTCTCTGGTGGTTCACTTAATCTGTGATACATTCTACGGTTACGAACGTAACGATAAGCGAGGAAACAGATGAATAAGTATAAACTTAAAACGATGAAGTAAAACTTATTATTTTGAAATCCGTCTACTGCATCATAAAGAACGAAAATGATTCCGAAGTTTAATACATATAGTAGGAAAAATGCAAAATGATCACGTAAAAATAGCTTCATGCTTATTCACTCCAAGTTGCGTTAAAACGATACCCAAGTCCACGTACTGTTTCAATAGCATTTTCAATACCAAGCTCATTGAACTTTTTACGAAGACGCGTGATGTTTACGTTTAATGTATTTTCCTCAACGAAGCTTTCGTCGTCCCAAAGAGCGGCTAGTAAATCTTCACGACTCGCTGTACGCGGGAATTTAGATAATAACATTTCTGCTAAAATCGCCTCTTTCTTCGTTAAAAGAACTTGCTCAGCTCCAAAATGAATTTCTGGACGCTCAGGGAATAGTTTTAGTCCTTCAACTTCAACGATACGCTCAGAAATATTTGGTGCATAATCACCATAAATACGGCGTAATTGACCCTTGATTTTCGCCATTACAACGTCATAGTGGAAAGGTTTTGTAATATAATCGTCCGCACCGCTTTCAATCGCCATAATTTGTTCCATCTCGCCAGCACGTGCCGAAATGAAAATAATTGGACAAGTAGATTCATGACGGATTTGACGGCACCAGTAGAAACCATCGAATTTTGGTAAGTTTACATCAAGTAAAACAAGATGTGGTTTCACTGCGTTAAACGATTCCATAATATCATCGAAGTTCTCCGCAACAACAGCATCATAGCCATATTTTTGAATGTGAGATTGTAGTAATGATGAAATATTTGGATCGTCTTCAACGATTAAAATTTTATACATATGTATATTCCTCCTAAAAAAAACAATTGTAGCTATAGTGTACCATGTGTTTCAAGTCTTTTCATTATGTTGAAATATAAGCTAGTAAACAGTATAGGTTAAAAGTGGAAAAAGTAAAAAGGGCTAGGGATACAATTGACAATTAACTGAAAATATTTTAACATTTAGATAAATATCTAAATGTCTAATTATCGAAAGGAAGAAAGACATTGAATCAAGCATTCAAAGCATTAGCAGACCCAACAAGGCGAAAAATTTTAGATTTATTAAAAGAAGGCGATTTAACAGCTGGGGAAATTGCTGAACAGTTCAATATGACAAAGCCAAGTATTTCTCATCATCTAAATGCGCTTAAAAATGCTGAACTTATCCAAGATGAAAAAAGAGGACAATTCGTTATGTACTCTTTAAACACAACTGTATTTCAAGATTTATTGACTTGGGTGTTTACGTTTACGAATAAGGGGGAAGAGGGGAAATGAAGAAGCATATATTTCCGTTATTATTAATTGCTTTAACGATTATTGCATGGTGCATCGCGTGGCCTTATTTACCGGGAGAAGTTCCAAGTCATTGGAATATTAATGGTGAGGTAGATGGACATATGTCAAAAATGGGAATGCTGATTTTTGATGTAGCAATTATGGTTTTCATATATGCACTAGTTACTGTATTGCCTAAGATAGATCCGAAGTACGACAACTACAAAAGATTTCCTAAAGCACTTGGAATGATAAATGGAGCAATTTTATTTTTCTTATTTACTATTAATATGATGACACTAGCAAATGCTTTAGGGTATAACATTCCAATTGGAATCGTTGTGAACATAATGGTCGGTATCCTTTTCATCGTACTCGGCAATTATATGCAGCAATGTAAACCAAATTTCTTCATAGGTATTAAGACGCCATGGACGTTAAGTAGTGAAAATGTATGGAGAAAAACGCATAGGATAGGATCAAAGATCATGATGATTGGCGGTATTGTAATCATATTTTCCTCGTTTCTACCGGGAATGTGGAAGATGATTTGTTTGTTAAGTGTTGTTGTTGTACTGGTTGTTGGTACGATGGTGTATTCCTATGTTGCTTATAAGAAAGAGATAGGAGCTTAATAGAAATTTTATGGGGGAGAGAGGATGAAAAGACACGTATTACCATGGAGTTTAATTATTGCAATTGCAATGGGATGGTACATTGTATGGCCATATTTACCGGAACAAATTCCGCGTCATTATAATGCTGCGGGAATAGTAGATGGATATTTTTCTAAAGTAGAGGCAAGTTCATTTTCAATAGGTAGTATGGTGTTGCTGTATTTGATATGGCTAGCTATGGGGTATATTGATGTAACAAAAGATAAGTATAAACAGCATGCTAAAGTCCTTTCTGCAATTAACTATGCCATTCTTTTTATAGGATTCGGCTGTAACATATTTGCGTTATTAGCAGCGTCTAATTATATTGCTTCAGGCTCAATCGCCTTTAATTTCGGACTTGGAACGTTGTTTCTTGTACTAGGTAATCACATGCAACAAACGAAGCCAAATGGTTTAGTAGGCATTCGAATGGACTGGACATTAGAAAATCCTGTAGTTTGGAGAAAAACACACAGATTTGCTTCGAAGGTATTTGTAATAGGTGCACTTTGTATATATGCGGGAGCGTTACTTCCAGATCCATTCAATATCTTTGTGGGGATTGGAATAATATTAGTATGCATCTTCATATCAACGATAAAGTCATATGTTATTTATAAAAAAGAAATGCAATTGTAAGCAATAAGGGATTGAACTGTACTAGTCAAACTTTATATTTATAGTTTCTATGTGTTAAGAAATTTTAATACTCAGTGGGGATAACGAAAAAGCTCGCTGAGTAAATTTTTCACCTTTAGGTCTGAAAATTCAGTTTAAAAGATAGTTTGGGGGAAATCACATGTTAGAAATTATAAATTTTAGCAAGACATACAAAGGTGGCAAAAAAGCAGTAGATCAGTTAAATATTACTGTTCAAGCAGGAGATATCTTTGGATTTATTGGGCATAACGGTGCGGGGAAAAGTACAACAATTAAGTCGTTAGTTGGAGTTATAGATTTTGAAGAGGGTGAAATTTTTGTTGATGGATATTCAGTAAAAAAGGATCCGATTGCATGTAAGAGAGTAATGGCGTATATTCCCGATAATCCAGATTTATATGAGCAATTAACAGGAATTCAATATTTAAACTTTGTTGCGGATGTGTTTAAAGTGTCTGCAAAAGATCGGGAAAAGGAGATACAAAAGTATGGAGATGCTTTTGAGATTACACCGTACCTAGGTGATTTAATATCTTCTTATTCACATGGTATGAAACAAAAAGTGGCGATTATATCAGCGGTTTTGCATAAACCGAAATTATTAGTTTTAGATGAACCCTTCGTCGGTCTTGATCCAAAGGCTGCTGTAGTGTTGAAAGGTATTATGAAGGAGCTTTGTGAAAAGGGAAGTGCGATTTTCTTTTCTACGCATGTTTTAGATGTGGCGGAGAAGTTATGTAATAAAATAGCGATGATTAATAGAGGGAAATTAGCACTTTCAGGGGAAGTGAATTCTTTAATAAAGGAAGGATCATTGGAAGAGCTCTTTATGAAGGAGCTTGCTAATGAATATTAGTAGTCTAGGTCTTTTAAAAATCCGCTTGATAACGCAGCTTGGTTTAAATACTTTTAAATACGAAAAAGATAAAAAGAAGAAGCAGAATAAGATTTTACTGTCAGCATCTATTGCCTTAGTTGGTGTCATGTTAATGCTATATTGTGGGGCCTCGGCATATGGGTTGGTGAAGCTAGGAATAAGTGAAATTATCCCAGTTTATGCACTAGTTATTAGCAGTGTATTGACGTTGTTTTTCACTATATTTAAGGCAAATGGGGAGATTTTTGCTTTTAAGGATTACGATCTTTTAATGTCATTACCGATTCGTGTAAGTACAGTTATTACAAGTAGGTTTTTGTATTTATATTTGCTGAATACGATCTTTTCAATCATAATCATGCTACCAATGGGAGTTGTTTATGGCATACATGAGAGGCCATCAGTTTCTTTTTACTTTATGTGGTCCATCAGTATGTTTATAGCATCTTTAATTCCAACAACAATAGCAGCGATTTTTGGAGCTGCGATTACGGCAATCGCTTCTAAATTTAAAAATACGAATAAAATAACTACGACTTTAAGTTTTATAGTAATTATTACATTCGGTTTCTTTATGCTAAAAAGCGGAAATGCTCAATATAGTCTTAATGATATGAACGGAATAGGTACAATTATTTCAGAGCAACTAACTAAAGTGTATCCATTAGCTAACATGTTTCAAAAAGCAATTGTTCATGCTGATATTGTAGCTTTCATCCTGTTTGTTGGGATATCGGTTATTTGGTATTATCTTTTTGTAAAAATCCTTTCGTTAAAATATAAGCAAATAAATACAGAGATTACCACTTATCATATGCTTTCAAATTATGAAATTCATAGCATGAGAAAAGAAAGTGTATTGGCCGCATTGTATAAAAAAGAACTGAAGCGTTTCTTTTCTTCTACAGTGTATGTGTTAAATAGCGGAATGGGAGTTGTGATGGCGCTAGCTTTCGCACTAGCTATAGTTGTAGTAGGGCCAAGTCAATTAATAGCGTATCCTGGAATTGAGCCTCTGTTGCAAAAGATTGCTCCATTTGCTATTTCAGCAGCGATTTCGATGACGTGTACAACATGTGTATCATTGTCATTAGAAGGAAAAAATGTATGGATTATTAAGTCGTTGCCTATAGCGCCAAAGATGATTTATGACAGTAAAATTCTTATGAATCTTTCATTAAGTATACCTGCATCACTTATTAGTGCTGTATTACTGATAATAGGGTTAAAACTAGATGTTTGGAGTTCTCTTTTCATCGTAATAACACCGATAACATATTCATTATTTTCGGCAGTATGGGGGATTTTTATTAATAATCGATTTGGTTATTATGATTGGGTATCAGAAACTCAAGTAGTAAAACAAAGTATAGGATCGTTTGTCGGTATGTTCGGTGGCTTAATTATGGCTGTTATACCTGCCTTGTTAATCGGTACTGCTACGATCTCGAACTACAGAGTGTTTACTTTTGGAGTTGTTATAGTACTTACGATTGTTACTATTTTCTTGTATAAGAACGAGTCGAGAAGAAGTATAAAATAAAGTTAATGTCATATTCGTATTTTGTTTGTAAAGAAGAAGTTAAAATAAAAAAGCTACTGCTCCTTTCAAAGGAGCAGTAGCTTTTTTATTTTAGGGAAATTTGGATCTAGACATTATTTCTTCAAAACCGGTATCCAAATTTCACTTTTGAAGTTTGGAGAAGTTACATCTTTCTGTTCATTCCACAATATTTCCGGTCCTTCTGCTAGTTCATAGTTCGAAGAAGGGAACCATTCGGAATAAATACGTCCCCACACATTTTGTAATGCATCAGGAAATGGACCGACAGCTTCAAATATAGCCCATGTTGAAGCAGCGACTTCAAGTTGCGCAAATTGCTCTGGGCAATCTTTCGTTGTGGCTACTCCAATATAGTGATCGAGTTCGCCTTTTTCTTCCATTCTTCCTTCAGAAAAGTTAGTAGAGGCACTAATGATTCCATTTGGGTTCACATTTGAAAGCATCTTTAATGTTTGAATGGACTGTGGGGTTAAACTTTTCCACATAGAAGCAATTTCTTTGTTTACACCGTTAAAAACGATTGGTACTCGTTTTTGTATACCAATGATTTGAAATGGCCCTTTTTCTTCAATTCGATAGTTCATTTCATTTCCTCCTTGAATGGATAGTTGGAAGGTCATTGGTGAATAAGCCTTCAAAGAACGAATTGTACTTCGAGCTTCTGAAGGCGTTATTCCGTGCAAATTTTGAAATGCACGTGTAAATGAATCTGGTGAGTTGTATCCATATTTTATAGCGACATCAATGACTTTTGCATTGCTATCTTTTAGTTCAAAGGCAGCAAGGGTAAGACGTCTACAGCGAATATATTCTGATAGTGATATGCCAGCTAAAAAAGAAAACATTCTTTTGAAATGATATTCGGAGCAGAAAGCTATTTTTGCGACTTCTTTAAAATCAATTTCGTGTGTAAGGTTGTCTTCAATATACTGCATTGCCGCATTCATATTTTTAAGTGAATCCACTATATGACCTCCTTTGTATATAGAATATCAAGAACGAAATAGCTCCATCCGACATTTCATGCACAACTTTGTGGGGGCATTTTTAACCTTACAAAATTGTAATGTTCCTGTAAGGAGAATGAATGGATGGCATGATATCCCAATGTTATAGTAACAAAGTACTTTAGTACATTAGGTTAAATTCTGATGTCTTTACTTATGTGCCTTACATAACTGTCATGTTTGTGTAAGAAACATCGATAGTGGCAAGAGTAGAGAGTGTATATAGTTGAAAATAGAGAATAGAAGAAATGAGGGATGTCGAGATGAAAACAGTGTTAGAAGCAAAAAATATTGAAAAAGTATATGACACAGGTGGGAATAAATTTGCAGCGTTAAAGGGTATTAACTTACAAGTAAAAGAAGGTGAGTTCGTTGGAATTATGGGACCTTCTGGTTCGGGTAAGACGACTTTACTAAACGTTCTTTCTACAATTGATAATGCGACGAACGGTGAAATTTTAATTGATGGAAAAGATATTGTGAAGATGAATGATGATAAGCTAGCGTTATTCCGTCGCGATCATTTAGGATTCATTTTCCAAGATTATAACTTATTAGATACGTTAACGGTAAAAGAGAATATTGCGCTACCTCTTGCGTTATCAAAGGTAAAAGCGAGTGAGATTGATCGCCGCGTTCTGGAAATCTCAAAGAAATTCGGTATTGATCATATTTTAAGTCAGTTCCCATATCAAGTATCTGGTGGACAGAAGCAGCGCTGCGCAGCATCGCGCGCGATCGTTACAAGTCCTAGTATGATATTTGGGGACGAACCGACTGGAGCACTTGATTCTAAATCAGCGACAGATTTATTAGAAAGTATGAAGTCGTTAAATGAATATGATAATTCTACAATTTTGATGGTAACGCATGATGCATTTGCGGCGAGTTATTGTAAACGCGTTATTTTCATTAAAGATGGTGAGTTATATAAAGAATTACACCGTGGTGAATCAACACGTAAACAGTTCTTCCAAAAAGTCGTTGACGTAATGTCTTCTATTTCTGGAGGTATGGCTGATGACCTTATCTAGCATTGCCCTCCGCAACATACAGCGGAACTTTAAAGACTACTTTGTATATTTTGCATCTATGATATTTAGCATCGTCATCTATTTTACATTTAAGGCGTTGCAGTATAATTCACAAATGGAAAAAGCTGCGGAAGGTTCTAAAAAAATTAGCGGTGCATTTCAAGTTTCAAGTGTCATGCTAATTATATTCGTAGCGGTGTTCATTATATATTCGAACGGTTTCTTTACACGAAAACGTAAAAAAGAAGTTGGGCTATATTCGTTACTCGGTATTCGTAAAAAACAAATCGGTAAAATGCTCTTTTATGAAAATATGTTAATGGGATTAATGTCTTTAATTATAGGGATTGCGATTGGTAGCGTCCTTTCAAAATTATTCCTTGAGTTATTAGTAAGTATGATGGGATTAAACTTAAATGTTCATTTTGAAGTGCCGATGGCTGCAATTGTTGATACAGCAATTATTTTCTTTGTGATTATATTGTATACATCACTTCAAGGATATCGTTTAATTTATCGATTCAAGCTAATTGAACTTTTCCGCGCTGAACGTGAAGGGGAAGCAATGCCAAAAGGGTCTGTAATTATGGCATTCATTTCAGTTTTCTTAATCGGTTCGGGGTATTTCTTAGCGTTAATGTTTATGAAGGCAGTTGTGTATGCAGACTTTATGGTAGTCGCACTTTACATTTTACTGGCGACAGTATTAGGTACGTACTTACTATTTATGTTCTTTACAGTATTTGTATTGAAACGTGCAAGAAATAATAAATCATCGTTTTATAACGGTATGAATATGGTAACGACGTCACAGTTACTATATCGTATTAAAGGGAATGCAAAGTCACTTGCGACAATTTCTATTTTAAGTGCAGTAACATTAACAGCGGTTGGTACGTCAGTTACGATGTATTACAACACATTTACGCAATCAAAAGCAGCTATGCCATACAGCTATTCTTATGAGAAAAAGGATGCAGAACTGGATAAGAAAGTAAATGCGATTTTTGCGGAAGAGAAAGGGAATCACCCTGTTAAAGATCACTTTGAAGTTGAGACAGTTCCTGTCAAAGGGAAGTTTGAAGGGGATAAAGTTGATTTCATTCTTAATATGAACTACACGATTTCAGAAAAATATCAGTTTATATCTCAGTCCGAATTTAACAAACTTGCTAAAAAAATTGATGCGGAAACAGTGAATGTAACTACTGGTGAAGCATTTATATATGATAGTTCTTATATTGAAGGGCATGAGTTTAGTCCTCAATATAAAGGGAACAAAGCAGTATTCCAAATTGGCAATGAAACGAAGAAATTAACGATTCAAGGTGCAAATGATACTGCAATTACGAACTTAGGTGAACTAGTTGTTGTCGTTTCAGATGAAATGTATGAACAAGCGAGGCAAGCATTTGGAACACGTGTTGTAAAAAATATTGATGTAAAAGATGAAAAAAATAGTAAAGTGTTAACAGAAAAATTAACAAAAGTGATGCCAGTTGGTGAATCAGAAATGGTACCACCATTTAGAGATTTCTATACTGGTTTCCAGATGGGGCTTGAAGGAACGGGACTAATGATGTTCATCGGAATGTTCTTAGGACTTGTATTCTTACTAGCAACAGGCTCTATCATTTACTTTAAACAATTAACAGAAGCAAATGCAGATCGTGAGCGTTACGTCGTACTTCGTAAAGTTGGTGTAACGAAACAAGAGATGAAAAAAGCTATCGCAAAACAAGTAAGCTTTATCTTTGCAATTCCGTTAGTAATCGGAATTCTGCATAGCTTATTTGCACTAAAAGGCTTAGCAAACTTATTACCATTTGAAATTATGATTCCGCTTCTAATTAGTATCGGAGTATACAGCGTTATTTATATCAGTTATTACTTCTTAACAGTTCGCTCTTATTATAAGATTGTGAGCGCGAAGTAATAGACGGTAGCTGTAAGGAAATAAGAACAAGAAAAATAGTCATTCACCTAATTTTTTAGTCAGGTGAATGGCTATTTTTGTTTTGATAAGCGCTAGTGGGAGATAAAACAAATAACATTTGAGGAGGGAGTAGGCATACAGAATTTGTGTACTGTAAGTCTGTCATTCTTGTTATATTAATAAAATGATGTAAATGGAGTGTTACATATTACTTGATGGGATGAGAAGAACGAAGATTGAAAGTATGGCAGAAGCAAGTGGAATGAACTTTTGTAGCATAGTTAACTTTCCACCTTTATGAAGCTTAGAAGACTTAAAGAAGCTAATTAAGAAAATAAAGGACGTAAATAATAATCCTAAGTATCCCCATCCATCTTCAATATACCAAGGCAAAAAGCTCATTCGTGATGTGAAAATAGATAAATTGAATACTAAGGTGCTAATGATTACCGTATTTAAAATCGTGATATTTGTCTGTTTTTTCATTTGAATTATACTCCGGAATTTATTTTATCCCGCATTAACGGACAGTGGACAGTAAAACCCCACTGATTAAAGTTTCACTTTATTGAGATGTTTTTGCCATTTCCATAAATCGCTGTTCAATTTCATCTAGTTCGAATGAATGGCATATCCTACGGTCTTCTTTATCTAAAATTCGATAATATTGAGATAAAATATTTTGTTGTATTTGATAACTGTTTAATTCTTTTATTTGTCGCCACCACACTTTTCCTCCTAACGTCTTCGGGAAGTTCGTATTGTAATGTGTAAAAGCGATTGTTTTTATAATTTCATTCACATCATCCCAAAATGTCATCTGGACTGTATCGCTCTGTTCGAAGAGTGTTACGGCACAAACTGCGTCTGCCCATGTTAGTGTGCGTCTTCCTTTTTCGATTTCCACTAATGTTTTCTTCGATAAACCAATAATTTCTGACATTTTATCTTGTGATAAATCACTTTCAACACGGATGAGTTTTAATTTTGAATTAACGAGTTCAATAAACTCTTGTTTATCCATAATGCAGCTCCTTTTTTCTTATAGTGTAAAAAGTAACTTTTTCGTTTTTTGAGCTTACTAATTAATATTTCACTTTTAGTTTAAGAAAATGTTAAGAAACCGTACGAGTTTTGATTAAGAAATACGCTCTATACTGAGAAACGTCTTATAGAAAAATATAATGAAGGGCGGGATATAGATGAAAAGATTTATTTTTGGATCATTACTTGTTATTCTGGCAGGAGCGGCATATTTATTAAATGGGAGCACTGGGATGGATAGAATGAATCCATTTCTTGATATAGAGCACCATTATGCAATAATTGATAACGATGGAAAAGAGTTAGGTGGAAATAAAGGTCGTGAATATAAAGTGAAAGCTTATGATGAAAAGGGTAAGGAAAAAGAAGTTACAATTGACGAAGTAGATGAATTACCAAAAGGCTCATACTGGCATGTGCTTACGAGAGGTAAGTTTTTACATGATAAAGTGCAAGTAACAACAGATAAAATTCCTGATGGAGCGAAGGCGAAATTAGGATTGTAAGTATAAAACCGATTCTTAATGTGGGAATCGGTTTTGTTATTTTATGGTAAAATGTAGTTAGAGGGGGCGAGAGTTGTGCTACTCATTGTTAGTCTTATTTTAATCGGGATTATGTGTAGTATGAGAATAGTATCCTTACATATGATAGAGCGGGAAAAGATAGAAGAGCGATATGTATATTGTCCAAAATGTGATGCGAAAATTAGAAGAGGAAATTCTGCTCCTTTTTGTTCGAAATGTAATTTAATATTTTAACTATATTAAATCCAAAATCACTTTGTATGGTTTTGGATTTTTTATGTTGAAAAATCACAGTGCGATTTCAGAAAAATGAAAGAGAAAATGATGTTCTCTTTCGTTTTTTTAGTTAAAATAGGGTGTACATAACAAGGATATTTTAAATGGAGTGCTATATTTGGGAATTCTTATCATAGTAGGATGCCTATTAATAGGTATCCTTTTTATTGGTCTAAGTATGTATAGGTTTGTAAAAGAAATAAAAGAAAAAGATTCAAAAAAAGGTAAATGGACAGTAGTGGCACAAAATATTCTAGAGCTATTTTGTGATCCGCTGCACCATTCTACTTTTTAATTGGTGCGCTCTTTTTTGTAGTGGGGCTTTTGTTTCTCTCTATGGGAATGGGCTGGGTTGAAATGGATTAGTTGGCGCTAGAGCATTAATTATATACAAGTATGTAAGAGGTATATTAGTAAAAATATTTTATAGTCGTAGTATTAAGAAGGAGAGAGTAAATGCCAATTATAAGAGATATCCAATTAAGTTTTCTAAAAAGAAAAGAGCATATAAGTAGTTTAGAGACATTAAAATTAACATCCTCAAGCAACTATGAGGAAGAGATATCTTTTTTAAAAGAAACGAGCTGTATTACTTCTTTATACGAGCGACATATGTCAAAGTTAAGAACAGACTATGAAAAAGTTATTTTGATTTACTGTGTGGATGATATTTCATTATTAAATCAGTGGGAGAAGCAATATCGAATTTTTCCTGGATATATGAATGTGTTTGTAGAGTATGGGAGTGTAAATGATTTTCCATATTTATCAGATAAAGAGAAAAAAGAATTAGCCCTTCAAATCGTTCATACTGAAATGAAGAGTTTAGCTGTGGAATGTGATTGGGATATAGAGGTGTTAGAAAAAGCATACAATAAGGTACTGGATTTGGATTATAAAAATGAACTTGTATATATAAAGAAGAGTAGTCCGAATAAAAAATATGTATGTAGTATAATTTGGCAGTATGAAGTGGCTTATGCTGATATGTACTTAGAAATAAGGGAGTATAGAACGAGACGATTAATCAAAAAGGAAAAGCTTATTAGAGAAGAAGATATGTATAAAATGTTTAATCATGTTAGTGACGTGGCTTGGAAGTTAAACCATAAAGTGATGTTGATGAACGACAAAGGGAAAACCATGTGGATGTTAACCTTTTTAGAGAAAAACGAGCCAGATAATTTAGTTTGGAAGATTGAAAGAATTGAGGAAAGTTAATAAAAAAGAGCTTGAAACCATTCAAGCTCTTTTTTATTACTATTTATGTCCTAAAATATGCTCAATCTCATGCACACTTAATTTACTTGCCTTAGCAATCGTTTCAAGTGGTATACCAAGATCATACATATTTTTAATCATTTGAATTTTTACCTGCTGAACCCCTTCTTTTCGACCCTTTTCAATGCCTTGTTCAATGCCTTTTTTAATCCCTTGTTCCATTCCTCTTTTTATTCCTTCTGTCTCTGCGTGGGCGAATTTTGCTGCTTCATCCATTAAAACTTTCTCCCTTGCGTCATAGGCTTGTCGGAAAGAAGAATCTTGACTCATACGTTCCCATTTATTTATCGCTTTTTGTAAAATAGGATCTTGGTTCATAGCAATATCCTCCAATGT
Source organism: Bacillus cereus group sp. BfR-BA-01523 (assembly GCF_022662615.1). NCBI lineage: Bacteria > Bacillati > Bacillota > Bacilli > Caryophanales > Bacillaceae > Bacillus > Bacillus cereus group sp. BfR-BA-01523. The sequence continues at coordinate 34,237 of NZ_JAKUDX010000012.1, read as the reverse complement.
TTTAGTTAAGTGCTCATCCTCATTTGCTGAAAGTAATAAAAGCCAACGAACAAATGGATCTTTCCACGGATTTACTTTTTCTTCATGCCATTGTTCTGTTAACTTTGGGATTTCTACAATGTGAATTTCTATGTCGTCACTTAGGAGTTTCTGTTGTTGTGTATTCCATAATATACTCGTTGAATGGAAGGCGTTTTGTTCTGAAAACATTATGAAGTTTAATAAATTTATGGTGATGGTTTTATGCAGTGAGCTATATGGCAGGCTCTTTTGTAATTGGGATGTGTATAATTTTCCCCAATAATATAAACTACGTTTTATCATATCGTGATTATTATTGAGCTGTATTTCTACATTTACTTTTGTTCCTGTGTTTAATATCGCTGAAATGTCTAAAATAGATAACTTATCCTCTTCATATTCCCGATGCAAATGTGGATCTTCTAGTTGTAGAGAAGCAATGGGCGACTCTAAAGACTCTTGTAACATAGCGTTTAAAAATGCAATTAGGATATCTTCACTACCATTCGTACCAAACAATTGTTTAAATGCAAAATCAATGCGTAAATTAACTAACTGTTGGTTGAACACAGCGTTTCCTCTCCCTTGTATCAGGTTGTTTCTTTCTTTCTTTCATTGTACCTAAAAAGAACTAGGCCATGCAAACAGGCCCTTCTGCTATTTTGTTAGTAGTATTATTAGAAAATGAAAGGCAAGTATGTCTATGTTATACTCTAGTGAAATTGAATTTTTTCAATCAGTAGCTGCTACAATAGAGAAGAAAGATCCAAGTGTTATTGTGAATAAGGATTCTAATACACATTGGAAAAATTGGATGGATTTTGAGTGTGAATGAAATTTAAAGGATAGGAGAACTCATAATAGATGAAAAGAAGAAGAAAGTCCGGAGAAAAGATACAAATGAACCAATTTACATTCCCTTTATGTTACGGAAGTGAAGCACCATCTTATTACTATGAGGTAGCGGCTCATGAAAGAGAGGGACGCTTCCATTTAACATCAGATCTTTGTGTAATGGACGATGAACATTATTTTATTAGAGGCTGTTTAGAGATTCCTATAATTGATTACCACGAAAATTTCATCTGGACTGTGTGGGTATCACTTAGTAAAGAAAGTTATGATAAAGTACTAGAAGAGTGGGATGAGAGAGGACGAGAGAATAGTGATCCTCATTTTGGCTGGTTATCTGTAGAAATACCAGTTTATCCAGAAACACTAAATTTAAAGACAAATGTACATATAAGAGAAGTTGGAATGGCACCGTATGTTGAAGTAGAGCCAACCAATCACCCTTTAGCGATAGAACAAAGAAATGGAATTACTTTAGAGAGAGTTAAAGAAATACAAGAAATTATACAACGACATAATTAGATTAGAAGAAAAAAACGAGTGATATCACTCGTTTTTTTCATTACACAACATTAGGATTATAAATCATCGTAAAGTGCGCTTGTAACAACTCAATATGACACGGTGTATGTAGAGAGCTTTCACCATCTGTATCTACTTCTTTTTCTTCTTCTGTTTCAATATGAATGGATTTAGCTTTGACGTGGAAGATGTCATTTTTATTTGAGTCTTCAAATAGTTTCTTTCCGATATAATCTTTAAACGCTTGAATGCCTGTTGATTTGACTACGAAAATATCAAGTGTTCCGTCATCACATTTTACGTTCGGAATAAAGGATGGGATACCCCCGAGATATTCACCGTTTCCAACCATAACAAGGACAGCTTCATCTTCATACACTTGTCCGTCGTAAGTAATTTTTACTGGGAATGGTTCAGCATTTTTTACAGTTCGAATGGTGCTTAAATAGTAACCAATTTTACCAAGCTTTGCTTTCTCTTCTGCATCAATATTGTTTGATACTTCAGATACGAGTCCAATGCCCCAGAAGTTTAAGAAGTGTTGTCCGTTTGCTTTTGCGACATCAATTGGTTTTACATGTTCTTTTGTAATGAGTTTCGCTGCTTCTGCAATATTTTGCGGAACACCAAGTGTGCGAGAGAAGTCGTTGCAAGTTCCGCCTGGAATGATTGCAAGTGTAGGTCTAGTTTCAAGAGGGGCTAAGCCGTTTGTGCATTCAAATACAGTTCCATCACCACCAAAGACGATAATTAAATCTACTTTACTAGCAAACTCTTGGCAATATTTTGTTGCATCACCTTGTTTTTTCGTATGAAGGATATGTAGGTCAGGAAAAGCTGTGGCAAGTGGTGGTACGATTTTTGTTAAGTTCGTATGTAAATCGCCTTGTCCTGCTTTCGGATTTACGATGAGGAGTACTTTTTCAAATTTTGTTTTTGTCATTCTTCATCTCTCCCTTTGTTTTTATAAATTACGGTAGAAATAAAACTTCCACCAATAATGCATGGAAGCTTATTTGATCCCGCTATTTACGGGCCAATAATCATTGGGAATGGACAAAAACCCCACTGATTAAGGTTTCACTTTATTATATTATTCCGTTACAACTGAAGCGATAAATGGTAAGTTACGATATTTTTCTGCGCAGTCGATACCGTAGCCAACGATAAATTCGTCTGGAATTTGGAAGCCAACATACTCAGCTTTTAAGTCCACTTTACGGCGTTCAGGTTTATCAAGTAACGTACAGAACTTCAATGCTTTTGGTTTATGCATGAAGAAGTGATCTTTTAAGAAGTGAAGTGTTAAACCAGAATCGATAATGTCTTCTACGACAATTACGTTTTTTCCAGTAATGTTTACATCGATATCTTTTAATAGTTTTACTTTTCCAGTTGTTTCTGTTTGATTTCCGTAGCTAGATGCAGAGATAAAGTCGATAGTTACTTCGTTTTTAATATGACGAATTAAATCAGCAGCGAATACGAAAGATCCTTTTAATACAGCGATTACAACGATTTCTTCTCCTTCAAAATCACGTTCGATTTGAAGCGCTAGTTCTTTTACTTTTTCTTGTAATTGTTCTTCAGAAATTAAAGTGTCTTTTATTTCAATTTTCATTTGAATCCTCCTACAGTGTAAAACTTGTGAACATTTCGACTGTAAAGGATAGAAAGAAAAAAGTCAAAGAAGATATAAGGTTTTTACAGAAATGCCCACAAAATAGTCAGATGATATGATATACTGATAATGTTAAGAAAACGCTTCCAAAAAAGGGTGATTATGATGAAAAAGAAACAGTATACAAGTGTAACATTTATAAAAGCATTGTTTTTAACAATTGTTCTTGGTATGTTGGCTTACATAATTGATGTACCTGCAATTCGCATTTCACTAATTGGAATGACTTTAGTATTAGGCGCAATTTCCCACGGTATGATGTCGCAGCTGCAAGAGGCTGGACTTGATGATATGAAAGATTCTATAGATAAGAAATGAGAAACCTTCACGTATATAGAGTGAAGGTTTTTCGTTTCTTACAAAAATGTAAGGTGATTTGTAAGACAAATCGATAGTTGCATAGTAGTGTTTTGGATAAACTATAAGTGTAAGGTAAAAGGTAAGCATATTTTAGGTAAATTAAGTTTTAGGCACTCTATATGTGAAAAAGGAGTAGGAGGGCATGGAGAAACATTGGACGACCTTTTCTTTTTTAGCAACTAGTAACACCATAATGCTAGCTGGAGAAATGGATTTTTTGCATACGTTTGATCGAGAAGACGATCATTCTTCTTCTAAATTTACAATGAAATGGAGTAAGTGGAGCGATAGTTGTAAATTGGAAGAAGAGGCCCCTAACGAAAGGCAAAAAATTATTTTAACAAATCCTATTAAAGCATGGGTCGTTCAATGTCGTAAGTGTAACGTCAAAAATCACTTCAAGAAAACTGAGCCGAGACAATTAGTTATCACTCCGGCCCTTTCTACTTCTCAATCACGCGAAAGTAACAAATAAATATCGAGACACACACCCGAAAAAACATCGTATATATTACGGTGTTTTTTTATTTTTCTAAAATGAAATCTTTAACAGAATTCCATTTCATCTGCATCTTATATTTACATCTCTTGTTTATTCTAATGATACATCCGGTGCGACGTGATGTGTTACTAGAATAAAGTATAAAAGGAGAGAAATAAAATGAAAAAAAAACTATTACCAATTTGTGCAATGGCACTTTTAACAGTAGGATATTCTTCAGTAGCGAGTGCGGATACTGGAACATTAACAAAAGAAGAATCAGCGCAAATGCAGCAAGATAAAGCTAAAAAAGAAGAAGCAATTAAGGAACAGCAAAAGAGCGAAGTAGAGAAAAAAGAAGCGGCACAAGTACAAGAAAAAAGTGATATGGCAAAAAAAGAGGAAGCAATAAAAGCAGGGCAAAAGAATGATACAGCGAAAAAAGAAGTAACACCACAAGTGCAAGAAAAGGAAGCTCTTGCAAAAAAAGAAGAAGCAATTAAGGCAGGGCAAAAGAATGATGCAGCGAAACAGGAAGTAGCAAAGCCAGCTGTACAAGGTGAAAAATTACCAAACACAGCATCAAATAATGTAGCAATGATGGCACTAAGCGCATGTCTTTTAGGGATAGGGACATTATTTGGTTTGAAGCGTCGTAATAAAGTTAAGGCGTAAATAAAATATTTTTCTATAAAGAATGGGATAATTTCATATATTAAAAATGGTAGGTTATTCCTACCATTTTTTGCATGGAGGGATGGAACATGAAGTTACTCAATTATATCGGTATCATATTGATGGCCATAGGGCTATTCATGGGATCGTATTACGCTGTGGAATGGTATAAAGGAAAAAGCTCTGCTCAAGAATTAACGAAAGAAGAAATAAAGAGCCTTAAAAATATACAAGATAATCAACTTTCACATGAAACACCTGTAACTTCTCAAGTACCTTCTTCTCAAACCGAGCATAAAGAAGGAGAAAAGGTAGCAATGTTAAATATACCGAAAATAAAGAAGAAGTTTTCTATATATTGGGGAGCAAATGATGCAACATTGAAAAAAGGAGTCGGTATGTTTGTTAGTGATTTAACGACAACACCATCTGGAGGAGGACATACTGTACTGAGTGGGCATCGAGATACTGTATTTACAGAATTAGGGGAGCTTAAAGAAAAAGATAATCTCATTGTAGAATATGACAATACAATGTACACATATGAAATTCAAAAGATGTGGATTACACACGCGGATGATCGCACTGTTATTGTAAAAAAAGAAGAACCGACATTAACACTGACGACTTGTTATCCATTTGATTATATAGGGGATGCACCGGATCGATATATTATCGAGGCAAAGTTAATTACGAGCAATTCAAAATAAAATTATCAAGTACAAAATGCTAGCTACTTAAAATGAGAGGGGGAGACATAGATTATGTCAAAAAACATTTTAATTGTTGAAGATGAAGATATTTTACGCGAAATATTAAAGGATTACTTTTTGAGTGAACAATATAAAGTGCTTGAAGCGAGAGACGGAAAAGAAGCTTTAGTCTTATTTGAAGAAGAAGAGGTCGATTTAGTTATACTTGATATTATGTTGCCGGAACTTGATGGATGGTCTGTTTGCCGAAGGATTCGTAAGACGTCGGGGGTTCCAATTATTATGCTGACGGCACGTGTAGATGAAGATGATACGTTACTTGGGTTTGAGCTTGGGGCAGATGATTATGTTACGAAACCATATAGTCCGCCTATTTTATTAGCGAGAGCGAAACGATTATTAGAAAGTAGACAAGCATCAAAGAAACCTTTGGAAAATGAAGATGATACATTATCAATTCATGGCATTCACGTCCATTTTCCGTCACGTACTGTTACTGTTGATGAGGCAGACATTACTTTAACACATACAGAATTTGAAATATTAGCTTATTTCATGAAAAATCAAGGGATTGTTTTAACGAGAGAACAGTTAATTTCAAGAATTTGGGGGTACGAATTTGCTGGCGATGATCGAACGGTTAATAGTCATATTCGTAATTTGCGAAATAAATTAGGAGAGAAAGCAAAGTACATTACAACTGTAGTGCGAACCGGTTATAAATTCGAGGGGAACATATGAGAAAAGGGATTGTACTTAAATTATTTACCCTTACAACAGCTCTATGTATGTTGATTTTAGCGACGATATTTATTGGTCAAACGATATTTTTTAAACAATATTATGCGAACCGAAAAGTAGAAGATATTAAAGTGAATTTAAATTCCTTTGAGAAGAATTATTTGAATTATGTAGGAAATGCAGAAGGAATTCAGAAGCTGGAGCAAGATTTTTTAAGAGAAAATAATACGTGGATTACGATATTAGATCAGAATGGGAATTTAAAACATGTGGATGATTTTTATTTTGAAGTAACGATAGACCGTAAGCAACAGAAGAGCTTTGGACAACAAATATTCAAGATTCCCTTAGGTAATCTCGTCAATATAGAGGAGATTGATAATAAATTATCAGAGAAGTTTTTAGGACAAGAAATTTATTTTTCTGGAGTGAGAAAAGAAGAAAGTTTTATTCCATTCTCTTTCTCGTTAGGTAAGCAAAATTTAAGTGGATCTAATAAACCGTTAGAAAAAGCATTTAATGAGAAAATGATTAAATTAGATCAGGAGAAAAAGAAAGCAGCTGAGGAACAAGTTGTTAAGGAAAAGAAGCCGGCCGTTCAGGAGCAAGCTGCTCAGGAATTAGATGCTTTCATAATAGGACGTGTTACGAAAGTACAGTTCCCCGATGTAAAAGGTCCTGTGAATCCAATTTATAAAAATAGTTTATTCTTAGATAGCATAAAAGAATTTCAAACTGATTTATTATTAAAAGAGAATAATCATATACAGTATTCAACACAAATAATGGACTATGAAAAAAATGATATAAAATATAAATTATTAATTAAACCAAAAAAAGAAAAAGACGGATCGGTAACATATATATATGCGATGGCTTCTTTACAGCCTGTAGATGAGGCTGTACAAATGGTGCAAGATTATTACATCTATATTGTTGCATTTGTAGTCATTCTAATTTTTCTAGCTTCGTTTTATTACTCAAAACAAATTGCAAAACCGCTACTAAAAATAAATGATACAACGAAGAAAATAGCTCATTTGGATTTCACAGAAAAAATTCCGATTACTTCAAAAGATGAAATTGGTGATTTATCGCAAAATATTAATACATTATCTAATAAACTACATTCACATATTGGACAGTTAGAACAAGATATTGAAAAAGAAAGAAAGTTAGAAAACACAAGGAAAGAATTTATTGCGGGTGTATCGCATGAACTAAAAACGCCGCTGAGTATTATGAAAAGCTGTATTTCCATTTTAAAAGATGGGGTAGCTGAACATAAGAAAGACTACTATTTTCAGGCGATGGAAAAAGAAGTAGACAAGATGGATATACTAATTTTGGATATGCTTGAATTAGCTAAATTTGAGTCTGGCACATATAACATGAAGATGGATTCTTTCTATATCGATGGAGTGATTGAAGAAATATGTGAACAGCTTTCAGCGGAGATAGAGAAAAAAGAACTGAGTGTGCACAAACATATATGTCCAGCAGAAGTGATTGGGAATCAAAATAGAATTGAACAAGTAATTGTGAATTTTATTACGAATGCAATACGTTATACACCAGAAAAAGAAGATATTATTATTTCCACAATAGACGGGAAGGATCATATAAAAGTATGTATTGAAAATAAAGGTGCTCACATTGAAGAAGAACAATTAGATAAAATTTGGGATCGTTTTTATCGTGTGGATGCGGCACGGAAACGTTCACAAGGTGGAACAGGGCTTGGCCTTGCAATTTCAAAGAATATTTTAGAATTGCACGATGCTGAATATGGGGTGAAGAATACCGAAGATGGTGTGTTATTTTACTTCTATTTACCGAAAAAAGCGTAGACAATACTATCTACGCTTTTTTAATTTATTTTCATATTATCTTTACCTAATCTTTATTTTGGAGCAGTATAATTTGGATAGAAAATGAGGTTATGTAAGGAGTCGATGAACCGTGCATAGCAATTGGCTAAGTATAATGGTATTTATTTTCTTTTGTGCATTTATTGTATTTTTAATTGATATTACGATATGAAAAAAAGAGCGCTAATTAAGCGCCCTTTTTTTGTGTATTCATTTGATAAGCACCGATACTTTTGAATAAGCGTGGTGAAGTTGTAAATAAAAGAATTAGTAATACAGTACATATTATGAAAGAACCGATCATGGTACTGCCGTTTACAATTAATGAATATAGCACAGCTGATTGTCCTTTCGGTGCATATTGTCCCCAGAAAATAATACCAGCGATAAAATGACAGAAATAGCGTGCAAAGCTACCGACAAATGTTGCAATGATAATGTAAACAAGTGCTTTTTTTCCTTTGTTTTGTTTTGGTTTATCTTTGCGATTACCAAAACTTGAATGCTCTGCATTACTGATGTCTGAGGCAAGTGCTTTTTGAATTGGACGATAGAATAAACCAGCAAAGCCGATAAAGGCAAAGGCAATGAAGTACTCAATGAATGCTTGAACTGGTGTTAGAATGTAAGCATCGCCTACGACAATTTGTAAAAGTCCCCAAATTAAGCCTCCTAAGAAAGCCCTTTTGAAGCCCCAGCGGTATGCGATAATAAAAATAGGAATCATAGCAAATGAGATGGAACCGCCTGTTGGAAGTTTAATTGATAATGGTAGAATGTCGATAATCAAGGCGAAGGCTGCAAGAATAGCAGATTCGATCATCGCTTGTAAATTGGTGTTACGCATGTTGTCTCCCCCTATATCCAAGTTGCACAAAAAAGAACATTATCATAGGAGGATACGAAATACGTAAATAAAAAAAGAGGTGTGTATTTCGGACGTTTGCACAATTCCTGCGTTAGCATTAACTAACAGGTTCAAAGGGTCGGAACGAATTGTTCCCTCTCAGCGGTAAGGCTCCCCCTGTGATAACGAGATTCTTTATTTGCTATTGTTCATTGTAAGCGAAATGGATGAGAATGGCAAATGAATACCGTATGACAATTATTGAAATAGAATTGTAGCGAAATGTTAATAAATATGAAGCAAAAGGGTATAGTCCAATTGAAATAGAGTATGATATAATTTTTTTGAAAATAATTATCATTCTCTTCTGAGGGGGAAGGTTATGAGCTTAGTAGATATTAAAATTGGCGAGAAAGTGTTAGTAAAAAGTATTCAGTCTTTAGATCAGTTATTAAAGCGTAGACTAGCTGCTTTCGGTCTTGCGGAAGGAAGCGAACTTCGCTTGAAACAGAAAGCGATGTTTAAAGGTCCTTGTACATTGGAGTGTCGTGGACAGTTAATTAGTATTCGTCATTGTGACGCGAAAATGATAAAGGTGGAATTAGCGTGAATAAGGTTGCTTTGCTAGGGAATCCGAATACAGGGAAAACATCATTATTTAATGCACTTACTGGTTCTTATGAATATGTAGGAAACTGGAGCGGTGTAACAGTAGAAAAGAAGGTTGGTAAATTAAAAGATAAGCAAGGAACATTAATTGATTTACCAGGCGTTTATGATTTGAATCCAGTTTCACGTGATGAAGGTGTCGTTACGAATTTTCTACTAACAGATGAATTTCATCATATGTTAAATATAGTGGATTCTTCTCAATTTGAGCGAAATATGCATTTAACATTGCAATTACTTGAATTTGGTAAGCCCGTTTCAATTGGTTTAAATATGATTGATGTGGCAAAGCAAAGAGGAATTGTGATTAATGTAAAACGGCTATCAGAAATATTAGGTGTAACAGTCATTCCTGTCATCGCAAGAACCGGAAAAGGCTGTGAAGAATTACTTACTACTCTTCATGAAGAGAAACAAAAAGAGAAAAAGCCATTCATTATTTCATATGGTGTACAAATGGATGAAGGAATTGGAGAGGTAATCGCTCTTTTAGAGACAGCGAATTATGAGCATCCGAGATGGTTAGCCCTTCAATTTTTAAGCAATAACGAAGTAGTAGAAAAAGAAATGAAAGCATTACCAATTTATAAGGAACTTATAGCCATTCGATCTCGTTTAGATGGAAAACTTGATTGTACGTTGGAAGAGCACATTTACAAGACTCGTGAAGCGTATATTGAAAAGTTAAAAACAAATGTTATGCAACATGAGAAAGAAGGAAAAATTCCTTTTTCAGAAAAAATTGATAGGTTAATTACACATAAAATTTTAGGACTTCCAATCTTTTTAGCAGTTATGTTTTTTATTTTTCAGGTTACGTTTACGTGGATTGGTACACCTTTATCTGATATGCTTGATGGATTTTTTGGCGGACAACTTACTGATTGGGTTACAGCTGGGCTCACAAGTGTTGGTGCTTCTGACTTTATTCAAGCACTCGTTACAGAAGGTATTATTGCTGGGGTTGGTGCGGTATTAGTATTCGTTCCACAAATCTTTGCACTATTTTTCTTCATTTCATTATTAGAAGACTCAGGATATATGGCACGAATTGCAGTTGTTATGGATAGAATTATGGAGTTTTTCGGTTTAAACGGAAAAGCATTTATTCCGATGATTATCGGCTTTGGATGTAACGTTCCAGGTATTATGGCAGCGAGAACGATTGAACAAGAAAAAGAAAGGTTACTTACAGTTCTTGTAACACCGTTTATGTCTTGTTCGGCACGTTTACCTGTATATGCACTATTTGCGGGAGTTTTCTTCCCTCATAGTCAGGCGACTGTTGTGTTCTCTTTATATATCGCAGGGATTGTTCTTGCATTACTCGTTACAAAAATTATGTCTCTTACTATTTTAAAAGCAGAAAAATCTATTTTTGTAATTGAACTACCACCTTACCGTGTGCCACAAGCGAAAACGTTATGGCTGAGCACGTGGGAGAAAGGGAAAGGATTTGTTCGTAAAGCGGGTACATTCATCTTCGGTGGTTCTGTTGTCATTTGGTTATTAAACTATGCAGGTCCATCAGGATTTGGTGTTGATATGGGAGACAGTTTCTTAGCGATGATTGGTGGATTTATTGCACCACTTTTTGCACCGCTCGGTTTTGGAACGTGGCAAGCTGGGGCATCCCTTTTAACAGGATTTTTAGCGAAAGAAGTTGTCGTTTCTACAATGGCAATTATTTATGCGGTTAAAGAAGATGTGCTAGGAAATGTAATGGGAGCACATTATACTGCGCTATCAGCCTATGCATTTATGTTCTTTGTTTTATTATATGTTCCGTGCTTAGCGACAGTAGCTGTTATTAAACGTGAAACAGGATCGATGAAATGGACAGTTTTCTCTGTCGTTTATCCGCTCGTTGTTGCTTATGTATTAACGCTCATTATATACCAAGTTGGGTCCTTACTCGGATTCTAGAAGGAGATGTATCGCGGTGATGGTCAATATTATAATTGGAGCTATCATTTTTGGTTATGCAGCATATACGTTAGTTAATTTTGTAAAGAGAAGTAAAAAGGGAAAATGCGCAGCATGCTCTTTAAGTAAGTCATGTCAATCGCAAACTTGTAGTCCAGATATGGAGCAAATTGCTCAGAAATAGAAAAAAGCTTTGCGAATTTCGCAAAGCTTTTTTGTTTACTTTTTAATTTTTACAAGTTGTGATGCTTCTACTCCATTTGCTCCAGGTAATTCTTTGCTAGGGTCTTTATCAAATTTTAGAATACCTACAGATTTTTCTTCACCTTTTACATTTCCATATGCTGCGTCATCAACGATGGCAAACATATCTCCATAAGAACGGCCGTCACCGATAATTGTGTTACCTTCATATTTTAATTTCGCTCCATCAAGTGTAGCATTTTCAACTTTCTCTTTTGCAAATAATACACCTTGTTCTGCTGTTACAGCTGGTAACTTATCAATTGCTTTTGTGTCATCATTTTTATCGACTTTTTTAAGTAGTTCTTTCTTAACGAGTTCTTCACCAGTTTTCTTATCCATTACAAGTACTTTTTTACCTTCAAGTGTTGCAACTTTCATTTTATAGACATCTTTTTCTTTTACATCTTTTTTGTTTTTATCTGCGATTTGCTGAACTTGATCTTCTGTTCCGTATAATACTAAGCCGTTCGCCTTTTCTCCTAATAAAGAACAACCTGATAATGCTCCGAATGAAATTGCTGCTGCTAACCCGATTCCTACTAATTTTTTCATGATGATTTCTCCTTTTTATATGTTTTATAGTAAATACAGTTTTTGTATTAGTCCTTACAGTATGAGAAGCTTTTTTGCTATTCCGTTGCTTCTGGTATTAGTGTATAAGAAATATTGAAACGTAACTATCGAGTTAGCTTACAGTAACATTACAATTATGTAATTTAGTGAAATCGCGCAAAAATAAGTTAATTTTGGAGGCAGAAATAATAAGGATATAGTAGGAATACAATATTATATCTGGAATGTCATATTATATTAGTTGTATTTTGGAAATAACATGTAAGGACATCTTAGTTTTGTTATAATAAACACATAGGTTGTAAAAATGAATATTCTTACTGAAAAGGGAGATTTTTAATTTTCCAAGTAGTGAATTTGAAATATGAGGTATATCATAGGAGGAATTTGGATGTCTGTATTTAAACGATTAAGAGATTTAACAATGTCGAATGTGTATTCATTAATTGAAAAAGCTGAAGATCCAGTTAAGATGACGGATCAATATTTACGCGATATGCAAGCGGATGTACAAGAAGCTGAGAAAAGTGTAGCAGCTCAAATCGCACTTGAGAAGAAATTCAAAATATTATTTGAAGAGCAAGAAGCACTTGTGAAAAAACGTGAAGAGCAAGCTCATATGGCTGTTCAAGCTAGCAACTTAGATCTTGCGCGCCGTGCTTTAGAAGAAAAACAAAATGCAGAGCAAAAGATGAATGAGTATAAAGCGAGCTATGAGCAAAACAAAGCAGCTGCTGATAACCTTCGTCTTAAGCTAGAAGAAATGCGTAAGCAATTAACAGAGCTGAAAAATAAACGTGAAACACTTGTTGCACGTGTAAATGCAGCGAAGGCACAAAAGAATATTAATCAGGCGATGTCTGGATTTGATTCAAATTCAGCAAAAGCTGGTTTAAGCCGTATGGAAGAGAAAGCACTTCAATTAGAGGCTGAAGCAGAAGCAAGCGGTGAAATTTACAAGAAAGAAAAGTCGTTAGATGATGAATTCGCAAGCTTAAACAAAAATTCTGTTGTTGACGATGAATTAGCTCGTATTATGAAGCAGTACGAGAAATAATATAGAATAGACAAAGAAACCGACATGTCTGAAGAGAATTCATGTCGGTTTTCTCTTACTTTTTTAGAGGAGGTTTTGTAATGACGTGGATGAATGTTTTAGCTATGCTTGTATGGACTGGAGCGAGTGCGGTACTTTTATTTGCAATTATGTGGGTTGATTCGATTTTTACAAAATACAATGATTTAAAAGAAATGAAAAATGGAAATACAGCAGTGACAACGCGTTTCGTTATGAAATTATTTGCGCAAGGGTACATTTTGTCACAATCGATTACGAAAGCGAATGACTTATGGCAAGCGCTTCTTGCCTCAGCAGTTTCATTCGTTATTTTATTAATTGTAGAAATGTTCATTGAGTTTGTGTTAAAGAAAATGTCTGGTTTAGATTTAGAAGAAGGAACGAAAGAAGGCAGCGTAGCACATGCGTTGTTAGCTGGTTCATTACATATCGTTGGTGCACTTATTTTAGGTGCTTGTTTATAAAGAGAAAAGGAGGGGTAGATTGTGAGTTTATTTAAACGTATTAAAAATATAATGAAAAGCCCGGAGCCGCCGAAGCCAGAAAAGAGTCTTTTAACGTTGGCTCCTGGCGATATGATTGAAGTCTCGTTAGTCATGTACGAATTAACTGGGAAAACGAGCATGCATTCTCGCAAAGAGATTGTTTTAACTTTGCAGGATGGGAAAGATATTCGTTATTTGAAAATCGAAGACCGTGAAAATACGTATTACAAATTGTATACACCGATTGATGGTCGTTTAGATTCAATCGATGAAATTCCGACGACGATTGAAATGGATGATATAGAGTATCATATGGAAGAACAATATAATGGACGTGTTGTTGTTATGGGGAAAACACCATTCGCTGCTTCAGAAGAACAGTACGTATGGGAATTCCAATCTGATAACCGCAAATTATTACGTGTTGAATGGCAAAATGGTCGCACAATGATGTATGAGGGAGAAGTAATTATTCCTGCTGATGTACAAATCATAAGAGCAACATAAGGGGGGCGTAATCATGTCAAACCGATTGTTTACCATGATTAAATCGTTCGTGATCCCTATACTTGCTATCGTTACATTACTTGTTATTGCCGGTTATGCTTTATCGGGCTGTCAAAGTGGTCAGGCGAAGTCAATTCAGGACCGTTACCCACTAGAGTCTGTCGCAAAGGATGGTAAACAAGAATCTTACGTGTATAGGGCCGCCAATCGGTCAGTTCCTGAAGTTGCAAAGGAACTTATAGCCGAAAGGAAACCGAAGCAAGCATCTAAAGAAGACGAAAATCAAATGTTCCTCGTTTATTCTGATAAAATGTATAATTTACAAAAGGATAAAGAGAAACCATCTGATACGTTAATTGAAATAAGCAATGAAGAATTTGTCCGTCAAAATTACCAACCATCCTTCTTACAAGGATATATTATGGGGAGTATATTAAACGATATATTCGGTTCACGAAAATCATCATACGGTGATTATCGCGGATATAATGACAGACAAAATCATAAACCGGTTATCCCGGAAAGACCACCTACGAAAGAAGAAAAGAAAACCCCGCCTCCAATTACGAAGGAAGGGAAAGGATCTATTATTAAGCGAGGCGATAATGTAGATCCGAAATCATCTGTAGGTGATAAAGGAAGTATTACGGAAAAAGGAAGTAAAACGACGCCACCGCCTTCTACCGAAAGCAAAGGGAAAATTACGAAAAATCCGGGTGGCTCGAGTGGATCTGATGTGCAGCCGAAATCATCCATTAAAACCCCACCAAAGAATACGTCGCCCCCGAAAACAAGGGTTGGCGGTTCAGGGAAAATTATGAAGAGAAGATAGTATAGAGACCGGAAAGTGGAATTTGCTTTTCGGTCTTTTTATTATGGGAATTAATTCCTTGTAGCTGGTACAATTAATGAATAAGGAGGGAATATTATGACTATGTATAAAAGATTTAGTTTAATCATGTTCCTCGTATTATTCCTCAGTTTGTTTATTAGTACAACGATGAAATTTCACTTTGTAGTTGGTATTCTATGGATACTATGTACATGTACTCTCTTTCTATATATTCCGCTTCGCTTTCAACATGAAGTGAACGCTTTTCAAAAATACGTAGAGTGGATTAAGAGGGGGGAAGTAAAAATATATCAGCGATTATTGGAATATATCGACTTACCGACAAAAACTGACAACGACCGCAACTTAATAATAAAAAGAGGCTGCACCAAAATTTTGGCACACCCTCTTTTTTCATAATGATTAATGAATATCACGTTTCTTAAAGTTACCGCCTTTTACTTCAGCTACGTCATAAACTGTAATAAAGGCATTAGGATCGATTTCATTAATCAGGTCCTTCATTTTACTTTCTTCTAAACGGTTAATTACACAAGATATTTCTTTGAATTTCTCTCTTGAATAACCACCATAAACTTCATTGTATGTTGCGCTTCGGCCTAAACGATCGCGAATTGTTTCTACCATTAATTCAGGCTCTTTCGTGATGATTTTAAATGTTTTCGAACCACTTAAACCAACTTCAACAATATGAATCACTTTCGAAGCGATAAAGTAAGCAATTGCCGAAAGGATAGCCCCTTGAAGACCAAATACTGTTGAAACAAAAATAAAGACAAACATATTTAAGAATAAAATAAGGTCACTTGTTCCAAAAGGTAACTTACGAGAAAGTAATACAGCTAGCATATCGATTCCATCTAATGCGCCGCCGTTACGTAATGCTAGTCCCATACCGAAACCGATAATAATACCACCAACAACTGTAACGAGTAATGTATCACCTTCAATAATAATTGGTATTCCGTGCATGACAACGGTACCTATTGCTAATGAAGCAATCCCGATAATAGAATAAATTGCAAAACTTTTACCAATTTGTTTATATCCTAACCAAACGAAAGGAATGTTAATAACTGCGATTAGAGCTCCTAATGGCAATCCAAATAATCTTGAACTAACGATACTTAAACCAGTCACACCACCGTCTGATACGTTATTTGGAATTAATACCGATTCTAATCCGTACGCTGTGATAAATGCCCCAATAATAATCATCAAAGCTTTTGAAGCGATTTTCAGCTTATTGGGCTTACTCTTGACAATTTTCTTCATGTAATTTCCTCGTTTCAAACTAGTTTCTTATTTGTTACGTAATTCACACCTAAATTCCATTTTAACATTTAATTTGAAAAAATTCTCCTTTAATGGATGTATGCAGGGGATATTATCACCATATTATTAATTTAAATACGCCTGTAGCTGATAAGTGAGTGGTCATAATTTGATATAAACAAGTGGGAATGAACAGTATGGATATGTACACTTGGACGTTGATTTTAAGGAGGGATTCTGTGAGATACTGTACGCGAAATGTGGAAATGAAACGAACGATGGTAATAAGTTTTGTGGACAGTGTGGAGAGAGTCTTAGTTATGCAACAGTTAAGGGAAATCCAGTAAATCGTCATTCAAATAGTGATATAGAGGTGTTTTCATTAGTTGGTTTTATAACAGGATTAATATCTTGGTTTATTAAATTGTGGGGACTTGTTGGCTTTATAGCTATCGTTTTTTCTATATTAGGTTTAAATAAAAAGGTGACAGGGACTAGTAAAGTGTTTGCTATCATAGGAGTTGTTTTTGGAATTATTAATGTTCTGTATGCGTTTATGTTAATTATTTAACTAAAAAATGCCCCTCTTTCATGAAAAAGGGGCATTTTTTTAGTTATTAAGAAACAATAAAACTAAGCACGGATACGAATAAAGCAAATCCTAAAACCGTTCCGCAAACTTTCATATGACGTTTACGTCCCATCACAATAATTGCGACATATTCACGAATCATTGCATTAGGCCAGTAATAAAATGCAGTTTTGGATCCAATTCCTTGGCTATTAAGACCAGCTTGTCTTGCATATATACCAGCGCGGAAAAGGTGAAAATTGTTCGTTGTAAAAATACTTCTATATTTACCTTCAGGCTTTAAAGAATCCATAATTTCTTTAGAGAACAACATATTTTGATATGTGTTTACAGAGCGATTTTCTTGTACTGTATGTTCAAGCAAAATTCCTTTTTCAACAGCGTAATTTTGCATCGCTTCCGCCTCAGGAAGGCCTTCATCTGGACCTTGTCCACCAGAGAAAATGATTGTTGGTGGTGTATTCACAGCGGCTTGTTTCCAATAGAAGTCGATCGCTTTATTAATACGACTTGCAAGTAATGGTGGCACTTTGTCATTAATTAAGCCACTACCAAGAACGATGATGAAATCTTGATTACGCCTTGGTCTGTTGAATTGGTATAAAAAATAAGCAGTTAAGAAGTTAGATAAGTGTATAAAGAAATATACACTTATAAGAGAAATACCAGCGAAAATAGGCTGGAAATGTGATGAGAACAAACTTGCTGGATTTATAATAGGGAGTAACATAAAGAATAAAATACCTAAAGCAGCAATGAGTGTTAAACAGTTAGTGAAACGTCTTCCTTCTCGTTTCATTAAAATTCTAGCATTCAGAAATAACCCAAACATTAAAGCGATAATACCAAAAGGAATCATAATGATAAGTGCTAAAATAGGTAGCAATATGATTGAATGCAGGGTAGTATTGCCTGAATCATAGGATGTAATAGTACAAAAAATAAGGAAAGAGCAGAAAAAGGCATTGAATAAAAAACCGTTTATTATTTTCCGTGGATCTTTTAAGTAAGAAATAAGAAAAATAATAAACAATATAAGAGGAATAATTCCGAAATACATAAATATAGTACACCTCAATTTGTATAATGTTTTATTGCATCCTTAATATTACATGATTTTGAAGATGTTGATAAAAAAATAACGATTTCGAATTTTCTCAACAAACGATATAGTTAAATATGGTAAAATGTATTCAAAGCTATATATTAAAAGTAAAATGGTTGAAGAGGCACTCTGTGGAGTGTCTTTTTCTTTTTGGTATGTAATTATGCATATTATGTTTATTTTCAAGGGAAGAGGATTAAAATATAAGTTGTGGATACACGCTATAAAGCAGAATTTTATATTAATATTTACCTCTACTCTTTTTGTACCTAACAATCTTGTAACAATTCATGATTCTGTTTTCTAGTGTGTGTTTACAAAAAGCGGGATGGGGTATATATAAACAGGGGAAAGGACGTCTTCTTGAAAGGCGTCTTTTTGTTTCTTAGTATAGATAATTTCCACTATTAACGTAGTGCAAACTATCTATACTAAACATTAGCAATCTTCCGTATAAAGATTATCAATTTACTATATATTCCAGTGGTGTTAAGCTACATATGAAAGGCTTTCTTTTTCAAAATATTACCCCTAATAAAATTTTGAAGAAGTCAACTGTCTCCAAACTTGCCATTAATGCTTAGAGAAAAAGCACTCAATTTGAGTGCTTTTTCTTATTGAAACATGCTATTTTTTTAGGCGATGTTCATAAAATAAAAGTAACGAAATGAAAGTAGGTGAAAAAATGCCGGCAGTCGTTGAAGGTGTTATTATTGAAAACTGTAACGGAACAATTAATTTAGGTGATAAATATAATGTGCATCCGATTGAAAAAACGAAAGCTTATAATGGATCGGGATCTTCAAATACCGGATTAAATGTGAGGACATTCAGTGGTATTAGTACGGCAGATGTAACGGATAACGATGTGTATGACCAAGTAATTCAATCTACGTTATAATTTTTATATGTAAAATTGCATAAAATGATGTGCTTGCCCTGTGATACAATTTAGTTGTGAGCTGTTAGTGATTCTTCTTTATCATAGTTGTTAGATTAGAAATGTAACATCTTATCGAAAATCATACGTAAAATAAAAAAGACACTTCGCTCGAAGTGTCTTTTTTATTTTAGTGATATCCTTTAGCAGAGTCTTTATGAATTTTATTTTTAAATATGCTGTAGCTCCAAAGCTGATATCCAATAACGATTGGTACCATGACGATTGCAACGAAGAACATAATTTTTAAGTTTAATTGACTACCAGCTGCGTTGTATAACGTTGTACTATAAGCGTCGTTAATACGAGATGGTAACATTCTTGGGAACATACCTGCAAAACCAGTTGTCATAAACATTGCGATTGTTAAGCAAACGAATGTGAATGCAAGGCCGATTTTATGTTTGTACACCATAATAAGTGTGAGTACACTCATTAACATTGCAAGTACTGGAAGAATGAATAGTACAGGATATTCCGTGAAGTTTTGGAATAAATTTGTACGATTTGCAGTTGCGACATAGAAGATAGCTAAAATGATAGCAGCTGCCATTGAAAATGGTCTTGCAATTTTATAAGCACGATCAGATACTTCGCCAGTTGTTTTAATCATAATCCAAAGGGAACCAGATACGACGAATATAGCAGTGAAGAGAAGACCACCTAAAATACCATAATGGTTTAGTAAGCTAAGTAAAGTTCCTTCATAACCATCTTTTCCGATTTGCAGCCCGTAATACAGGTTAGCGAATGTAACACCGAATAAGAAGGCGATTAGGAAACTACCAATTGTAAACGCCCATTTACAAGTTTTTTGCCAAATTGGTGAATCGTCTTTATGCATAAATTCAAGTCCAGCGGCACGAGCAAATAGTGCAAGTAATACTAAAAATAGTGGTGTATATAGGTAGCTAAACATATTTGCATATGTGACTGGAAAGGCAGCAAATGTTGCGCCACCAGCTGTAATTAACCATACTTCATTACCACCCCAGAACGGGCCGATAGCTTCTTGTAATTGATTTCGTTCTTGTCGGTCTTTCGCAACGAATGGGAAAATCATTCCGTTACCGAGTGCGTAGCCATCAAGAATGAAGTAAACTGTCCAAATTACGCCCCATAAACCGAACCAGATAATTGCAAGCATATCATGAGACATGAGCTGTACCTCCTTCAGTAGCAGGTTCTTCTAATGCAGCGGGTCCTTTTTTCGCGAACTTCAGCATTAAGTATACGTCTGCAATTAAGAGTAAAGTGTAGAACAATATTAAACTAATTAATGAGAACCAAATTTGTGGAACTGATATAGGTGACACAGATTCTGCTGTACGCATTAGTTTATAAACTGTCCATGGTTGACGACCTACTTCAGCGACAATCCAGCCGGCGTTAATTGCGATATATGGAAGTAAGACAGACCACATTGTAATTTTTAAATAACGTTTTGAGTTTTCTAGTTTTCCTTTTCGGTTTAAATAGAAACCGTACCAAGTTAATGCCATAAAGAACATGCCAAGTGCAACCATTAAGCGGAAGCTATAGTACACGAGGTTAACATTTGGACGATCTTCTTTCGGAATATCTTTTAAACCAACAATTTCTCCATCAAATGAGTTTGTATAGAAGAAACTTCCGAGCTTTGGAATAGTAAGGAATTCAAAGTTCTTTTCATTTTTCACATCAGGAATTTGAATGATTGAGAAGCCTTGTCCTTTTCCAGTGTCCCAAACAGCTTCCATTGCAGCTCCTTTTGCTGGTTGATACTTAGCCGCTGATACACCAGATTGATGGCCCATAAATGGTGTAATTGTTGCTGCGAATAACCCTAACATTAAGCCAAACTTAAATGATTTTTTGAAGAATTCCACTTCATTTTTACGTAGTAAGTGATATGCACTAATTGCCATAACGAAGAAAGCACCGACAATATAACAACCAATTACAGTATGGAAGAACATATTCCATGCATATGGATTTGTAACAAGAGCCCAGAAATCATTTAATTCAGCGCGGCCATTACGTACTACATAGCCAACAGGATTTTGCATAAAGCCGTTTGCTGTAATAATCCAAAGGGCAGAAATATTTGTTCCAAGTGCAACCATCCACATACAGAAAGCACGGAACTTTGGTGAGATTTTGTCTTTACCGAATAACCATATTCCCATGAAAGTAGATTCTAAGAAGAAGGCAACGAGTGCTTCGATTGCGAGAGGTGATCCGAAAATATCCCCCATATATTTGGAGTACTCAGACCAGTTTGTTCCAAATTGGAATTCCATCGTAATTCCGGTTATAATCCCCATTACGAAGTTAATTGTAAAGAGTTTTCCCCAGAAATTTGCCATTTTACGGTATGTTGGATTCAATGTGCGGGCGTATTGAGTTTCCATACATGCTACTAAAATAACAAGTCCGATTGTCAAAGGTACAAATAAAAAGTGATAAAAAATAGTAATTGCAAATTGAAAACGACTTAGTAACAGAACGTCGGACATAATAAATATTCACTCCTTTTTTACATTATCTACAATCAGTTTATAGTGAAAAAACGTTTAAAGTATGTGAGACTTGTTACAAAGGTGTGTGTATATTTTGAAAGAATTATGTCGATTATCTGAAAATATCCTATTTTTACTATAAAGCAATATCCTTTTTGAGTTTTTCAAATTTTGGTACACTATATATGTAGTGTAAATGAGAGAAAAGAGGGTTCTTTACTATGAAGTCATTAGAAGAGATTTTACAATACAATGAAAAATTTGTTGAAGAGAAAAAATACGAAGAGTATGAAACAGGGAAATTTCCAAACAAAAAGATGGTAATTATCTCTTGTATGGATACTCGTCTTGTTGAATTATTACCGAAAGCAATGAATATGCGTAACGGTGATGTGAAAATTATTAAAGTAGCAGGCGCTGTTATTTCACATCCGTTTGGAAGTATTATGCGTAGTATTTTAGTCGCTGTATATGAGCTTGGAGCTGACGAAGTATGTGTTGTCGGTCATCATGATTGTGGTATGGCAAAAATTCAAGCAAGCAGTACAATTGAGAAAATGAAAGAGCGCGGCGTAACAGAAGAGAAATTAGATACACTTCGTTATTCTGGAATCGATTTAGAAAGATTCCTACAAGGGTTCTCTAGTGTAGAAGAAAGTGTAGAACATAGTGTGTCAATACTTCGCAACCATCCGTTACTTCCGGAAGAAGTACCTGTTCACGGTCTTGTTATAGATCCTGACACAGGAAAATTAGATTTAGTTGTAAATGGTTACGAAAATTAAGAATTTACTTTGTCATCCTTTTTATCTGGGACAGGATCAAATCCTCCTGGATGGAAAGGGTGACATTTTAATATACGCTTACATGTAAGCCAAAATCCTTTGAAGGCACCGTGTTTTTGAAACGCTTCTAATCCATAATGAGAGCAAGTCGGATGAAAGCGGCACGTTGGCGGTGTCATCGGAGAAATGAACTTTTGATAAAAGCGTATAATACCGATAAAAATCTGTTTCATAATGGTCTCCTTTTCAGCATAGTCTTAAAGTATTATAGCACGACCGTACATAATTCTTTACTAATGTTGATTTCCGTTATATCATATTGGATATAACGGAATTAAATTAAAAGCGGGAG
The DNA here is from genome assembly GCF_022662615.1 of Bacillus cereus group sp. BfR-BA-01523. NCBI lineage: Bacteria > Bacillati > Bacillota > Bacilli > Caryophanales > Bacillaceae > Bacillus > Bacillus cereus group sp. BfR-BA-01523. The sequence goes on along the minus strand of NZ_JAKUDX010000012.1, from coordinate 11,586 downwards.
AGATGTTATATGCCATCAGTAGAAAGCTTTGAATTAGATCATACAATTGTAAAAGCGCCTTATGTAAGACATTGCGGAGTTCATAATGTAGGTAGTGACGGTATTGTAAATAAATTTGATATTCGTTTTTGCCAACCGAATAAACAAGCAATGAAACCAGATGTTATTCATACGTTAGAACATTTATTAGCATTTAATTTACGTAAATATATTGATCGTTATCCGCATTTTGATATTATCGATATTTCACCGATGGGCTGCCAAACAGGGTATTATCTTGTAGTAAGCGGGACACCGACAGTTCGTGAAATCATTGATTTATTAGAACTAACATTAAAAGATGCGGTTCAAATTACAGAAATTCCAGCTGCAAATGAAACACAATGTGGCCAAGCGAAGCTTCACAACTTAGAAGGAGCACAACGCTTAATGAACTTCTGGCTAAGCCAAGATAAAGATGAACTTGAGAAAGTGTTTGGATAAAGTGATACTTTAATCAGTGGGTGAGAGTCTTATTGCCTACAAATAAAAAAACTGCCTGTGAAAGGGCAGTTTTTTTATTTGTAGAAATGTATGTTATGAAGAGTATTGACTTTAACGTATACGTCAAAGTTTATAGTAGGGATAAATAAAGTAAGTAAAGGGAGGAAATGATGGATAAGTATAGCATTGGCGAAATTTCAAAAGAAACGAATGTAACGACGAGAACACTTAGATATTATGAGGAAATTGGATTGTTAAGACCGTCTTATGTTGCTGATTCAGGATATCGTTACTATTCAAAAGATGATGTAATTACATTGCAGCAAATCACAACTTTTAAAAAGCTTGGTTTTAAGCTTTCAGAAATAAAAGAAGTATTAAAAGAAGAAAAGGGGATTTCAGAAGAAGGAAGATGGAAAAATGCGATTCAAAATGAAATTCAAACAATACAAGGGGAAGTAAAAAGATTACAGGATTTAGAAAAGCTACTATATACAACATTTCATTCCATTGAATTAACAGGAGAGCTTAGAACAGAAGATTTAATGTTATTTATAAAATCAGTACAGGGAATTGATCAGAGGGAGAAATTTTGGAAAAGATATTTTAATGAGGAAGAGCAGCAGATTATTCAGGGCTTACCAACATTTGAAGAAAACGATAAAAGAACGAAAGAGTGGCTGCAAGTATTAAGAGAAATTCGCGAGCGTATAAATGAACCAGTAGATTCACCAGAAGTTCAACAATTGGCGGAGAAAGTAGTGGCTTTTTCCATGCATATATTTCAAGAAGATGAACAATTAATAAATAAGTATTGGGAATTAATTAGACCTGAAGAGGGGGAGATTGCAAAAGTATATGGACTTGATTCGGAAACAATGAAGTATATAGATGAAATGGTAGATTATTATTTGAAAAAGGAGGAAGATAAATGACAGCTATGCAAAAAGAGAAGCTATATGGAAAGGAGCACGCGCGATTAGAGCGGCAATACTTTTATAAACATGTGGGCATTTTCATTCTTGCGCAGCTTTTATTTATTTTTCTAATAGGGCTTGTACCAGCTCAAGAGTTACCAAGTGGATCTTATATTCTTCATATGAAAGAATGGATTTTGAATAAACAAATAGGCTTTTATAAAAATGCAACTGTTAATACTATTATCAGTGTTTGGACATCGGTGCTCATTATTCATTTTATTTGGGCGATGTCGTATATCTTTTTTCCGAAAAAGAAACGTAGTTCGCTAAAGCAAGAAACACGACAAGAGGTAAAAGAAGAAGTGAAAAAGAAAAAGGAGATTAGTACAAATAGGGCGTGGCTGTATTTAGTATTTGGAGGCTTAATTGAAATATATTGGGCAACAGGATTAAAAACAAATTCGATGAGCATTTTGACACTTATTGCAATTTTAGTTAGTTTTCATCTATTAATTGAAGCAACTAAAAGAATCCCAATTGGAACGGCATACGCAGTATTTACTGGAATTGGGACAGTGGGAACGATAGTAGTAGATATTTTATATTTTAAAGAGCCATTTTCGTTTATTAAAATTTTCCTTGTTTGTTTATTAGCACTATTTATTATCGGATTGAAATTTAGTGGCGACAAGGAAGAGGTGAAATAAAATGGCGTGGATGTATTTAATTATAGCTGGGCTTTTTGAAATTGTCGGTGTAATTGGGATAAAGAAAGTAACAAAAGATAATAATTGGACGAATAATATTATTTTAATAGGTGGATTTATTATTAGTTTTCAATTTTTAACGATGGCGCTCCAAGAAATTCAGTTATCAATTGCATATGCAGTTTGGACTGGAATTGGGACGCTCGGTGCAGCGGTTGTCGGTATTTTATTTTTTAAAGAGCCGAAAAATGCTTTTCGGATTATTTGTATCGTTGGAATTATGGGGACGATTATTGGATTGAAAGTAGTGAGTTAAAGAAGAGCAAAATCTGCTCTTCTTTTTTATGAAAGTAGACTAGACACCCCAACATATAAAATAAAGGCAGAACCGAGAAAATAAACAAATGCTTTTGCTTTTTGCTGCTTTTTTATTTCATCAATTCCAAAAAGGATAAACATAATACTTAAAAGGATAAATACGAATGGTAAAAGCATAGGGAGGTTTGCAAAGAGGCTAAATAGAGCGAGAATAAGAGCAGCTACTGCTATTATAATTCGAATGTTTTTTAACATGGAATCCTCCTTTAAAAGAACAGTATAAACGGAATAACAAAAACAATCGTAAAAAGACTTAAACCGATGCTAATAGCTCCAATTTGCTTTTGCTGCTTTTGAATGGTCTCAATTCCTACTAAAATGCCATATGAACTAAAGAGAAATAAAATGATAGGTGAAAAGATTTGGAAATTCATTGTAAAAGTGCTGTACAAGCATAAGATTAAAGTAATAAAAACGATAATTAGTTGTAAGTGTCTTATGTGCATTTTAGCCCTCCTTAAGTAGAAAGAATTAGTTACCTAGAGATAATAATTATAATAGCAATGATTAAAGTGAATACGCCAGAAAAGAAGGAGAGTGTACTATTTACTTTCTTTTGTTTCTGTTTTTCTTCTGCACTCATGATGAAAGTCATAATAGATAAAGCAATAAGCATATAGGGCATAATAACAAGCGAGTTTGTAAACATTCCGGATAGAGCTAGAGCGATGACGATAAGAGCGGATATAATGCGAAATGGTTTTAGCATTGTATCACCCTCCATTTAAAAGATAGCAGATTATTTAACGAAATATTTCTGAGAAGCCAAGTAATAAAGCAGCAGCGCCAGCTATGAAAGCAAGTGTGCCACTAGATTGTCGCTGTTTCTTTATTTCTTCTAGACCCATAGTGAAAGCCATCAAGCCTAAGGAAATGAACATGTAAGGCATAATGTCTCTGTTGCCGCTGATAAAACTATAGATTGCTATAGATAAAGTGATAAGTGAAAAAGTAATTCGAAATCCTTTTAACATAAAGAACCCTCCTTCTATTCTATGTAGGTAATGATGAGAACAAGCCAAATGAAAGCACCAGCAACAATACAAATAAATCCTGTTCCTGAATCCTTTTTCTTTATTTGCTCAATTGCAATGAGGAACATTAAAGCTCTTAATAGAAATTGTGAAAGTTATTTTGACCTGTCAGTAAACTAATAGCGGATATGATGATGACACTGAGTGCGATTAAAATACGTAGTATATTATGAATGCTCTTTACCGTTTTTTGTATAAGGGTTATCTTCTGGTTTATCAATCGAATGTTTGTAAGAATAGCCTTTATTAATCGTCATAACGGAGAGTACTAATATGGTCAGTACGATTATAATGCCGATAATTAATATTTTGAGCATGAAATCCCTCCTTTTCTTTATTTTACATAATTTTGTAATTGATGAAAACAATAGAAATTAAAAGGATGAAAGAAGGGTGTTACATGGAGAATAAAAAAACATATTATATATCAGTTGGAAATGGTCAAATTTCGCAAGTGAAGACGGCGGATACGTATAATTTTGAAATTTATGCAAATGACGAAGAGATTACGGAGTTAAGAGAGTATTTTGATCAAGCGTATGAAGAGGACTTAGGTTCGTATGTACGCTCCCACGTTCCATTCGTTGAGTATCATCACGATTCGAATAATGATCGATATGATGAACAACTACAAAAAGCATATAAAATGATTTATGATCTAGGGAATCATGAAACGAAAGAATTAGTCGCACAAATGGGAATAATCAATGGATTGTAATTGGATAATATTATGCAGAAAAGCGAGAATATGCTACAATTTGTGGTAGGAAAAACTTGTAATCATCAATAGGGGAGTAATGGCATGTACAAATTTAAAGATTATTACCACAACACTGTACAATTATCGTTTGAACGTTACCCATTTTCTCCTGAGCCAAAGCATGTTTGGGTTGTATGCCGGTACGGGGATCAATGGTTATTAACGCATCATTTACGCCGTGGTCTTGAATTTCCAGGTGGTAAAGTAGAACTCGGGGAAACACCGGAAGAAGCGGCAGTTCGAGAAGTTCATGAGGAAACCGGCGGCATAGTTTCTGATTTAACTTACTTAGGGCAATACAAAGTATCCGGAAAAGACAAAATAATCATTAAAAACATTTATTTTGCAACAATTAGTGCGGTAGAGCAACATACGCATTACGAAGAAACGAAAGGGTCTGTTTTATTAAAAGACATTCCTGATAATATTAAAACTGATAGAAAATTTAGCTTTATTATGCGCGATGATGTATTAGCGCGTACGATGAAACATATAGAAGAAATCGGCTGTTTTACGAAGTAAAGTGGCCGGTTTCTTTTTTTGTGTTCAAGAATAAATGTAAACATATCTTTACATTATTTTGGGTATATTATACAATTTTGTAAAGGTATATTCACATTTTAGGAGGTGAAAAGGTGGATAACAGAAAAGAAACAACTGTCTCTGTTTCAATGGTTAAATTAAATGTTTATTCGTTTTTTATAATATTCGCTCTGGCGATTGGAATTGGTTATTTACATGCGCTTTTTTCAGGCGAGTTTCAAATTGAAATTACATTGCCGATTATGTTTCTTTTGATTATTGGAATGATTATTCTCGTTTGTATTCATGAGGCAATACATTTAATTGGATTTCGTTATATCGGAGATGTTCCGTGGAGTGAACTAAAATGGGGCGTCAATTGGAAATTAGGTGCTGCATATGCTCATTCTAAACAGGTGATTACAGTAAAGCAAATGAAGACAGTGTTAATGCTTCCGTTTTTACCAACTGGAATTTTACCAATTGTATTGGGATTAGCTATGAATCTGGAGCCACTCTCATTTTTAGGGATTCTACTAACAGCAGGTTGTATCGGTGACATTGCTTTATATAAAAAAGTTTCAAAGTTTCCAGATGATGCGCTAGTTAAAGACCACCCGAGTAAACCGCAGTTTACAGTATATGAATAATAAAGGAAGAGGAGGCGTTTTTGAACAACGGCCTCCTCTTTTTGTTGGTAAATCGATATATTCGAAAAATCGCTAATATAATTTATTTACTATTGTATTGTTTTTACCTCCACCTCTAAAAATGAAAGAACCTCCAATAAATCATCCACGACACGTGAATGTTCAAAGTCACCCCAAAATGAATCTCTCTTCCAAACGCCAAGAATGCCTATTTGTTCAGCTCCTATTACGTCATTTTCTGGATGGTCTCCAACGTAAAGGCATTCTTCTGCTTTTACGTTTAGCTTTTGCAAAGCTCGTTCGAAAATCTCAGGATGTGGTTTTTTAATTCCTTCTGCTTCTGAAATGAAAATTGTGTTTGTATACGTATGTATGTTTAGTGCTCGAAGGTTGCTCATCTGAAATTTAGTAAAGCCGTTTGTAATAATACCAATTTTAATGTTTCGCTGAGTTAGTTGTTGAAGTAATTCATGCATGTTTTGGAAAGGAATACAATGATGTTGGAAGTTTGTAATGTAGTCGTGCAGCAGTTGCTCTTGCGTTAAAGTGGTAATGTTGTATTCGCAAAGGAGAGTGGAATATACCTTATCTTTCCACGTGTAACCATTATTGTCGAGTTCGAGAAAACGAGAGCAATACTCGAATTTTTCTATGTTTATCAAATGAAAGGCGAAGCGATTATATTGATCGCGAATAAATTGCTCTAGAGATTGGCGACGATCTAATAGTGTTCCATCTAAGTCAAATAAGATTGCTCGAATCATGGGAAACCTCCATACAGCTTTTATAATTAATTATCGCATATTCGTTAAAAAATGATTATGATATTTTTGTAGAATGGAATAATGGAGGTGCGTATGAAGAAACTGTATGGCAAGTTAATGTGTTTTATGATTTCAACGGGCTTAGTAGCTGGATGTGATATGTCGGAGCAAACTTCGAAAAGAGAGAAAAAAGATGTGTGCGAAACGACAGAAGAATGCACACAAATAGGTGATAAAACACTTCAAAAAGTATATAAAAAGATAGATGGACTTTCAGAACTTGAAGTACTAGAGGATTATGATTTAGAAGGACATTCAAGTAACGATATGAAAGAAGCAGAAATGAAAAAAAAGGATGATGAAAATTATTTCTTTTTAGCTTCTTATTATATCGATGGTGATGAAATTGTAGATCCTTATTTCGATAAACTAGATCGCAAACGATTGAATAAGGCTTTTGCGGAGGATAAGAACGCGAAAGGAGAAGTATTAAAGCAACGTCAAGATAGGGATTATCATGAATCGTTATGGGAGATGTATAGCACGCTTATTCCTGCTAAGTATCGCACTGACATAAAAGAGTTTGATATGGTAACAGATGGATACGATGGAATTGTGGCTCATGTTATGCCGAGTATGGAGTATCCGAAAGAGTGGACCATTAGTTTAGATACGCTTGATTCTGCAGTAAATATCGATCAAGTGATGAAAACATTAATACATGAGACGGCTCACGTATTGACGCTGGGACATAAACAAATACCAGTAAATGAAAAGTACTTAAAGGCTTTTGAAGAAGATAAAGATATTTCATCATACCAAAATAAATGTAAATCTCTTTTCTTACAAGAAGGATGTGCGAAGGAGAGCTCTTATATAAATCAATTTTATAATTCTTTCTGGAAACCAATTGACCAGGAGTGGACAGAAAAGAAAGTGGAAGAAAGCGAAGAAGCTCAAATTGAATTTTTTAAGGAAAAGCATGGTGAGTTTGTTTCACTGTATGGGACGACAAATGTGGCAGAGGATATTGCGGATACATTTACAGCGTTTATTTTACAAGATTCAAAAAAGGTGAAAGAAGGAACAGAATTAAAATATAAAAAAATTCTCTTCTTCTATCAATTCCCCGAGCTTGTAAAAATGAGAGCGGAAGTGTTAGCGGGATTATATGATGTTTCGAAAACGATAGAACAACCAAGTGGACACTAATGCGAATTATGTGTTCGATATATTTTAGCCAAGGGAAAACGTGAAGAATTATAGTTCTTTGCGTTTCTTCATGTTGATAAAATTGAAAATTCTGTCTTTTTTTAAAAAAGAAGAAGGAACTGAATCATTAAAATAGAATTAGTATAAAAACGTCACAAATTAGACACAATTATAATGCGCATAGTATAGGGGCTATAAGTTTACTCTCGAGGAGGTAATGAAACGTATGAAAACGATTCTTGCTGTTGCTGGTCTCATTTGGGTAATGTCTCACGGTTTTCCGATTTTTGAAGGAGAGCAAATTCGTAGTGCATTAAATAAAGAGTTTAATGATTATCATATTATTGATCGAAAAGATAATGTCGTTACGGTGCGTGTGAAAGATTGTTTCCATACAGTTACGGTTGCTAATGGGAATATTGCAGATGATTCAAAAATGTGTGATAAAAGGTAAGAGAAAGAAGCTGACTCTAGCATATCGCTCTAAGTCAGCTTTTTTTTCGTTTTCCAATAAGGAGTTTTTCAAATGCCTCGACAAATACATACATAAGAGTTGCGAGGACGCAAGTGAGCATTACACTGAGCAAGACGAGTGTGAAGTTAAAGACTTGGAATCCATAGCTAATTAAATAGCCAAGTCCTTGTTTAGAAACGAGGAGTTCCCCGAAAATAACACCGACCCATGATAAGCCAACATTTACTTTTAACGTTGAAATAATTGCAGGGAAAGATGAAGGGAGAATAACGTGCTTATAGCATTGCCATTTATTTGCGCCAAATGTGTCCATGACCTTAATATAGTTGGAATCGACTTCTTGAAATGCGCTGTAAATAACGAGAATGGTAATGATGATGGAGATGATTACCCCCATTGCGATAGAGGATGAAATATTTGGACCGAAAATAACAATGATGATTGGACCGAGTGCAACTTTTGGCATTGCATTTAGGACGACGAGATAAGGATCAAGTACGCGGGCCAAAAGTGGCATCCACCAAAGGAGAGTAGCAATAATAGCTCCGAGTACAGTTCCGAGAATGAAGCCTACTCCTGTTTCAAGTAATGTCGTCCATATGTGGACCCAAAGTGAACCGTCAATCCATTTCGTTAAAAAGAGATCCCAAATACTTGAAGGAGAGCTAAAGAGTAAAGGATCAATCCATTCTTTTTTACTAGCTATTTCCCATATTGCAAAGAAAAGAACAAGAAGTACAAGTTGTAAAGAGCGAGCTAACCATGCATGTTGTCTTTCTTTTTTTCGAAACTGTTCATGTAGTTGTTTTATATTATCCAAGTCGTTCCAGCTCCTTCCATATTTCTTGGAAGAGGGATGGAAAGTCATGGTGGTGGCGTGCTTCTAACGGCGATAAGGAACGGATACTTTCTGGAACGATGAATGTTTTTGCGATTTTTCCAGGGTTCGCCTGCAGTAAATAAATACGATCACTCATCGCAATTGCTTCTTCAATATCATGTGTCACAAGTAGGGATGTTTTCTTATAGTTACGTAGTAATGTGAAGACGAGATCTTCTAGTTTTAATTTTGTTTGATAATCAAGAGCGGAAAATGGTTCATCTAACAATAATATTTTTGGGTCGGTCGCTAATGTTCGAACGAGTGCAGCACGTTGGCGCATACCACCGGATAGTTCACGAGGGTATTGCTGTTCTATATCATATAGGCCGACTTGTTTTAAAAGCTTTAATGTATGTTCTTTCGTATTTTCATCATAAACCTTCCGAATATGAAGTCCGAGCATAATATTTTCTTCAATTGTTTTCCACGGAAACAAGTAATCTTGCTGGAGCATATAGCCCATAGAGGGGGTCTTAGTTGTAATCGGTTCACCATCTAAAAATACGATACCTTCAATTGGATCAAGTAGCCCTGCGATGATGGAGAGGAGCGTTGTTTTTCCGCAACCACTTGGACCAAGGATTGAAATAAATTCGCCTTCTTCTACTTGCAAACTCATATCTTCAAGAATAAGTTTGGCATTTTCTTTTGCAAAAAAGCAGTGAGAAACGTTACGTATTTGTAAAAAGCTCATACACTTCGCCTCTATTTCTTAATAACGCTTTCGGCAATTTTTGTATTGACGAGCGCTTCATGTGGAACTTCTTTTTGTAATTCACCAGATTCTTTCATAATCGTTTGGAGTTGTTTCCATTCTACATCATCTAATAATGGATTTGTCGCATATGAATGTTGTTTTTTGTAGCGTTCAATTACTTTTACTGAAATGTCTTTTGAAGTGTCTTTAAATAGTGGTGAAACGGCATCGGCAATCTCTTCTGGACTATGTGTATCAACCCATTGCTGCGCTTTATATAGTGCGCGCGTGAATTTTTCTGCAGCAGCTTTATCTTTCTTTAAGAAACTTTCTTTTGCCATAAACGTTGTATAAGGGACAGTACCAGATTCAGCTCCGAAAGACGCGACGATATAACCTTTTCCTTCTTTTTCAAGTATACTTGCAGTCGGTTCAAAGAGCTGTACAAATTCTCCTGTACCAGATGCAAAGGCATTTGCAATATTAGCAAACTCGATATTTTGAATTAAGTTCGTATCTTTGCGAGGGTCAATGCCATTTTTCTTTAAAACGTATTCACCAACCATTTGCGGCATGCCGCCTTTACGCTGTCCTAAAAACGTAACGCCTTTTACGTCGTTCCAATTAAAAGAGTCTAATTTTTTACGGGAAACTAAAAATGTGCCATCTGTTTGTGTAAGCTGCGCAAAATTAATGACAGGATCTTTTGCTCCTTGTTGATGAACATAAATAGACGTTTCTGAACCAACGAGAGCAATATCAATTCCGCCAGATAAAAGGGTGGTCATCGTTTTATCTCCGCCAGCTGTTGTTTGTAAGTCAATATTTAAGCCTTCATCTTTAAAAAATCCTTTTTCAATTCCAACATATAATGGTGCGTAGAAAAGAGAGTGTGTAACTTCGCCAACGCGAATTTTTTGAGCTTGTTCTTTCGTACTTTCCTTTGTACTACTACAAGCAGCGAATGTGAAAACAGCTAGTAACATGATGCAAAAAACGGTTATTAATTTTTTCACTATATGACACCTCCTAGAAGTCAATCTACAAGCATAATATGTAGGTAAGTGCCCATATGTGAGTATATAGCAGGAATTTTTCGGGTAATAAAGAAGTACAAATATAAGGGGTGATAAAATGGATTACGAATACGATGATAGCGTACATTTACATCTTGATTATTTCGGAACTGAATGTGATATGGAATCGATTGCTTATAAGAGGAAGCATGAAGACGTGTGGGATGTGTATTTTAATTTTGGAGTATACGGTCTTCAGAAAGAGGAGATAGAGACAGGTCGGTTTATGGACGAATATGCTGGTTATTACGTTTTTTCTGTACATGCTCGTGATTTGAGCTGGGAGTTTGGAAGTGCTCAGTTTGAGGAATGGGTTTTGAAGAACCATATAGTAGAAAGAACGCTTCAAAAATAGGGAGGAATTTTGTGTTTGAATTTCTCATCTTATTGCTTATTTGTGTAATTGGAATTTACATCATGCAAGTGCTCACTTACCGATTCGCAAAGAAAAATATTCATAAATATAAGGAAATGAAATGGATTCATATGTGGCTAGACATGACTATGAAAAAGGGTCCGAGATTAGATTTGTTTGATTTTGTACTTATAGTAATCGTAAGTATCATATGGAAAATATGGATGCTTCCTCTTGTATAGTAAACATGCTAATCATCGTATCCTAATAAATAACGAAAAGAACCTGTCATATGACAGGTTCTTTTCTATTTGTAGCATGTAGTGTTACATGGAAAATCCAATGTATACGACAAATTACGACAAAGGGGTTTATACATATTTGTTATTCTATTAAAGGTCATTATTTGTAATGTATATATAGGAGGATTTTTTAATGTTAAAGAAATTATTATTATTTTTGCTTATGAGCTTATGTGTAGTGGTTTTAACAGCTTGTAAAGATGAAGAGGAAAAGCTGAAAGCATCGGAAGAACAGAAAATAGATGAGAAGAAAGTTGAAGAAGATAAGAAGGTAGAAGAGCAGCAAAAAGCAGAGGAAGAAAAACGTAAGCAAGAAGAGCAGCAAAAAGTAGAGGAAGAAAAACGTAAGCAAGAAGAGCAGCAAAAAG
>NZ_JAKUDX010000011.1:0-101307 GCF_022662615.1 Bacillus cereus group sp. BfR-BA-01523 | reverse complement strand
CTCCCGTTGAACCTGTCGCTCCCGTTGCTCCCGTTATTCCCGTTGCTCCCGTTGCTCCCGTTACTCCCGTTGCTCCTGTTGCTCCCGTTGAACCTGTCGCTCCCGTTGCTCCCGTTATTCCCGTTGCTCCCGTTGCTCCCGTTACTCCCGTTGCTCCTGTTGCTCCCGTTGAACCTGTCGCTCCTGTATCACCTGTCGCTCCTGTTGGACCTGTTGGACCGAGCTTAGGAACTGTCCCATCGCAACTAAAACAGCACGAATCAACATGTAAACCATTTTGATTATTACATCCACAATATCCATTTGCATTATTACTCCATAAAGACATGTTGATCCTCCTTCGTGTTCGATCTTTTAAGTAAGCCCACTAATTAAAAATATCTTTCTAATAAAAATCAGTTTTTATTTTCCTTATCAACTACCCGCTCTGGAACAAACCTTTTATAAACAAAGTTTTTTTCCTTACATTCTAATAAATATTACATGCAATACGCTCTCCTTTCGCTTGTACTTTCGCCTTCCTCATTTAAGGAATTTCAGCTCCTTCAACCTTGATACACGTATGCATTTCAATACGATATATTAAAATCCGTATAAATCGTTATTATTTCGTCAAAATTCCCAAAAAATATTAACACTTAAAATACCCTCATATTTTGTTAAATTAACATTTTTTCCTTCTACATATATTTTTTGCTGAAACTCTTGTAATTGATAGACCTTATTACTTTTTCGTTTATAATCAATGGCTTTAAATTTCGCAACAGATATAAGCCAATTTCTAAACTTCCCACGATTTTTATCATAACTATTAATGTTGTACCAAACGATTAATAAAATATCGTCAACACATTCATCCACTAGCACCTTACTATGTGCCGTATCTAAAACACTATGAACCACCTTATAAATTAAATCTTCATATCGATCAATTGCTGTATGTAATGCTAACATATCTTGTTTCCAAAGACCTTCTACTATTTCTATATCCTTCACCCTTATCACCACTCTTTACTCCATTCTCTATTCATTATATATACGAATGCATAGGGCGGTTTTCTGATACTTTTACAAATATTTTCTAATTATTTTTATATTGTAGCAATGCTTAATTAAGTATCGCTTATGAAACAGGGATTATATTATCTCTCACGAATTTAATATACGAGCGAAAAACAGGAGGGATAACTATGTACCAAACTATTGAAGGTTTTCTACAATCATGGACATACGAGGCTGAGTCTACTCAGAAGATGCTCGATGCATTAACCGATGAATCTTTATCACAAGAAATTGCACCTGGGCACTGGACTTTAGGGAGAGTCGCTTGGCATATCGTTACAGCACTTCCTGTTATGCTATCAGGGACAGGGCTTAAGTTTGAAGGAGAAACGAAAGATTATCCTGTACCAACTTCAGCAAAAACAATTGCAGATGGGTATCGCAAAGTGAATACGGCTTTTATTGAAGCACTTCAAAGTGAGTGGACTGATGAAGACTTAACTACTATTAATAACTTCTTTGGTCGTCCTATGCCGAATTCTATATTTTTAATGACACTCATCAATCATCAAAATCACCACCGCGGACAGATGACTGTTTTAATGCGTCAAGCTGGCTTAACAGTCCCTGGTGTATATGGTCCTGCAAAAGAAGAATGGGCTGCTACTGGAATGGAAGCTCCCCAAATGTAACGACAGAAAAAGACAAGGTGTTTATGCACCTTGTCTTTTTCTGTAACTTGTTTCATGTGAAACTATTTTCTACTAAATGGTATTTTATGAGAAAATACGTTAAGATAAATTCATATTAATTGGAGGGAACTAAATTGAATACAAAAAACAAAAAAATAACAATAAGAACTCTCTTACTAACTTCTATCATTGGAGTTATCAGTGTATCTCTTTACTTCACAAGTTATGGTACCCCTTGGGGAAAACAAACAGCAATTGCAGAATCAAAAAATTATATTACAAAATACTTTAATCTAGATGCAAAAGTCAAAAATACTTCTTACGATTCTAAAATGAATAGCTATGCAATCGCCTTTGAAACAATTGAAGATGGAGAATTTACTATCGAATATAAAGGTCCTAATAACTTTAACATTTCTCCAGGAGTGCAAGAGTATTTAAGCAAACACTATAAATTTACAGAGTAGTAACGAAGCATACATATACAAAAAAGAGTTGGTATAACGCCAACTCTTTTTTTACGTATTCTTGTCATACTGTTATATCTTCCTTCTCTATATTTTTAATTCCGTAATATGCAATCGCAGCTCCAATCGCAGCAAGTGCTAGTTGAAGGGGAAGAAAAGTTGCTGTAGAAAACATAGGAGTGTTATTAATTGCAATTGATACAACAATCAGAGATGAAACAATTGTAGTTGGCACCGAACGTTTACGCATTCCGAAATATAGAGGGATTAAACTTATTCCCGCAGTTGCAATGGCTAAAGGAACAAGGTTTATCCCTTCTTGCTTCAATTGATCTATTGTGAATGAATTAGGAAGAATTGAAAAATAGCTATCTATCCCAAAGAAAACTCCTACCACTAAAATGTTAGATAAAATAACTGTTATAAATGTTACTATCGCTATAATGGCCAACTTACTACTCATCATTTTCCTCCGATTAATAGGATAAGAAAACATAAGTAGGATTGTTTTGTTTTTATATTCACTAATTATTAACCTTGCGATTAATACACTACCAAAAATAATAAATGTTGCTCTTACTAATGTACTAGCCGTTAATAACATCATCTGCGGATCCCTTATTTCCGGATCACCTTCTACTTGAGCAACGATGCTCGTAAAGATCATTAATGCCAGTATAGCGATATTTGCAATAATCGCTCCCCTTACATACCATCCAAGCTTAAACTTCTTCATTTCTAGCTTCATAAGATGTAGCATAATAGTCCTCCTTTCATTTACATTTTAATCGATATAAATCGCTCCTGTTTTACTTAAAATCTTCACTTCGTTTTTTGCATCACCAATGGTTCCCGCTTTTATTTTTTCTGTATTTTTATTTTTCTTAAGTCCATTTACATTCACCATTACGTCAGACGAATTACTTTTAGCCGTAAGTTTTAAAGATGTCGGAACACCTTTATACCGTACGCCAATATCTCCTGATTTTGTTTCTACAAATAACGATTTTCCTTCTTTCATATCTTTCAGTAATACTTCACCGGATGTTGAAGTGATGTTTATATTTGAGTTACTTACATTTGTTATATAGTTATCACCAGTCGTAGACTTTATATTTAATTCTTGTACTGAACTATCTTTTACAGCTAACTCTCCACTTTGCGATATGAATTCACCTTTCTCGGCTGATAGTCCTACAACCATTTCATCTCCAGACTCACTTTTTGTCACGATATTTTTCACTTCTATATCGCTTATTTTCACATCACCCGATTTATTATTTAATACAATTTTATCTATTTCTTTCTTCGGAATAGCTATAGATATACTATTTTTCTTCCGAAACGTAAAACCATTAAAGAATCTGTTCATCTTTTGCTTTTGCTTAATCACAACTTTATTTCCTTCAAGTTCTATTTTGACGGGATCTAGATTTTTATCTGCTCGTTGACCTTGGGCGAAGATCACTATTTTGTTAGCGTCTGTACTTTTAAATTCAATATCCCAGTTTTCATTGTCCACTTCTATTTCTTTTATATGATTTATCTCAAAAGACTTTTCTTTCTTAAAATCTTTCCCCTGAAATGTCTTAAAACCAAAAACTACACTAGCAATTGTCAGAAATAAAATTGCAATTACTATTATTTTTTTCACCATGCATACCCCTGTTCATTGTTGTTTTAAGCTTATTTTACGCCACATCAATCTTGTCGATCTTACGATACGATAGATAACTAATGAAAACTCCTAATAAACAGAGCACTATTGGGATAGCTATAAAATTAAACATACTTACTTGACCGTTTCCAGAACCAAAATTACTACTAATCAGCATCCCAATTATTACTGCAGAAGTAATTGTTGTCGGTGTCGATTTCTTTCTCATCCCAAAAAATAAAGGAATTAAACTTATACCAGATATCATAAATGCACTTATAAAAGTAGCTGGAACGGTAGCTATTATTTCCCCCATCGTCATAGGTGTTTCAAACAGCCCCATCATTGGGTTCATAAAAAATATGAGCAAACTAATACTGAAAGTAGCAATAATCATGCTAATAAAACAAAAACTAAAAACAATTGTTAATTTCGCCCTCATTAACAATTTCCTTTGTAATGGGTACATAAATAGTAGTTGCATTGTTTTATTCTTATACTCATCAATTACTAAACGTGATAAAATGACCGCACTAAAAATAAGAAATGTCATCCTAATAAAGATATTTGCTAACGTCATATACTTTGTGAAATCAGTGAGCGCCGCATCTCCCTCACCTTTTGCTCCCATCCCCATAAGACTTACCGCAGCAAAAATTGCTATAATACAAATAGCTACCCCTTTACAGTAACTAGATAATTTATGTTTCTTCCATTCAAGTTTCATTAATTTAAACATATAAACCACACCTCCATTACTGACATAACGATCTCTATGCTACTAACATTCTAATTCCAGCCATAACTACGCTTACTATTCCTATCACTAGTAAAATTAACGGCCATTTCCGCTCAGGTTTTCTATAATATAAAATCCCACTTATGAACATTACGATCAATCCACTTACTAGATTCACTAACAATCCATTAAGCATGAATGCCCTCTCCATCCATTACATTTAAGAAATATTCTTCTAAGGAACTATGTTTCTTATTAATACTTTCAATTTCTACATCGTTCATAATAAGTGCTTTTGAAATAGCTTGCTGAGACGCTGCCGTATCATACACACGAATCATATTTCCACTCATTATTTTGTAATTTTTTATACCGAGTTTATCTTCTAAAATATAAGCTGCACGCTTCACATCAGGAACAGTAATTTCAATGTACTCTGTTTGTTTTCCGTTAATACTCTTCATTGAAACTTCTTTTATTAGCTTTCCATTTTGAATCATACCGATTGTATCTGCCATTAGTTCCATCTCGCCTAAAATATGACTAGAGACTAATAACGTAATGCCATATTCTTTGCAGAGCATTTTAAATAAGTCTCTTAATTCTTTAATACCAATTGGATCTAAACCGTTAATTGGCTCATCTAAAATGAGTAATTCTGGCTTCGTCATGATCGCCCTTGCAATACCAAGTCTTTGCTTCATCCCTAATGAAAAATCTTTTACTTTTTTATCATCTATACCGTGCAGCTTCACTAAATGTAAAGCATGATCAATTGCGTTTTTGTCGTAATACCCCATATATTCACAATGTAATTCTAGGTTTTCCTTCGCCGTTAATTTATCATAAAAAATTGGATATTCGATAATCGTCCCCATGCGCTTTAACAATTCATAAGATGTATCCGTTAACTTCTCACCAAAAATTTCAATATCACCGCTCGTCGGTTTTATTAAGTTTGTGATCATTTTCATAATCGTTGTTTTACCTGCACCATTCGGTCCTAAGAAACCGTAAATCTCACCTTTTTTCACATGCATGTTAACGCTAGAAATTACTTCTTTCCCTTTAAACACTTTCGTTAACTGATTCGTTTTTAATATATATGTCATGTCACTATCTCCTTTCGCACTACCTTATACTTCTATAATAGACAACGGAATTCTCTTTTTTCTTACCCGTTCCTTACAAATTCCTTACGCTGAAAAAAAAGCTTGTAGAATTTACTTCTCTACAAGCTAAAACAGCATCTTTGTTAATACAACTGTAAAAATTGTTTTTTCATACGGCTTACTAGAAAGATGTATTTCTCCGTCCATCGCTTCCACAAGCCTTTTCGTAATCGTTAACCCTAAACCGCTTCCTTGGTACAATCTATTTCTGGAATCTTCAAGTGTGTACATACGCTCAAACACTTTATCAATGTGAGATTCATCAATTCCTTTTCCTGTATCCCATACATCTATATACACACTCGTTTCATCATCTCTTAACGTCATACCAAGTGTCTTTCCATCGTCACCATATGTAATCGCATTTGATATTAAATTATTCAATACTCTACCTAATACTTCTACATTTCCAAGTGCATATATATTTCTTTCTGGTATATCAATATGAACTTGAAACCCTTTCGTCGTCACTAAATCATAAAAAGATAAAATCTTCTCGCGGCAAACTTCATTCATATTTACTTTTGTCATCTCAATTGCTTTGTCACCGGATTCTAATTTTGCTAAATCAAAAAACTTATGAATCAGTTCCATCACTTCTAGTGTTTTTACATGCACCTTTTCGAGTAATATTTGCTTCTCTTCCTCATTTATCGTTTTATCCTTATTTAACATTTCGGTATATCCAAGAATAACTGTTAGTGGTGTTTTCAAATCATGTGAAATATTTGAAAGCATTTTTCTCATCGAAATTTCCACTTTCGCATGATCTGCATTCGTTTTCTGTTTTGCATCTAATAAATGATTAATCGCCACTAATAAATTTCGCAATTCTAGATCATCTGTCATAATTAATAGCTTCTCACCAGTTTGTTCTTTTACAATTCGATTTAACTTCTCATACGTGTAGCGTAAATTCCTACTACTATTTTTCCTAATTTTATATTGCACGTAAATAACGATAAGCAATATAATAATCACCACTGTTAAAAATACAACCATACTACATCACTTCCAACTTATAGCCGATGCCCCATAATGTTTTAATATATTCTGGATTAGATGGATCACTTTCAATTTTCTCACGTAATCTTCTCATATGAACATTAATAACATTATCATCACCATAATATTCTTCATTCCAAACAAGCGTATATATTTGTGCTTTCGTAAAAACACGATTTTGATTCTTCACGAATAGCTTTAAAATCTCAAATTCTTTTAAAGTAAGTTTAAGCTGTCTTCCCTTTTTCTCCACAGTAAAATTAATTGGGTCAATTATTAAATCACCAATCTGAATCGCCTCATCTTTTGATTCCACAGCTGAATACTTTGTAGACCTCCGAATACCCGCTTTTACACGTGCAGCTAGTTCAATCATAGAAAACGGCTTACAAATGTAATCATCTGCTCCAAGTCCTAATCCAACCGCTTTATCAACATCTGTATCTTTCGCTGACATCATTAAAATCGGAATGGCACTTTTTTCTCGAATGATTCGCACAACCTCTAAGCCATCTAACTTTGGCATCATAATATCGAGGATAATCAAATCAAATGAACCTTTTAAAAATGCGTTAACTCCTTCTTCTCCATCAGATGCGATTGTAACTTGAAAACCTTCTTTTACTAAATATGTTTCAACCATCTCTTGAATTGAGATGTCATCTTCAACTAATAAAATATGATGTGACATATTTCTATCCCCTTTTTTAACAAACATTAACAATTTAATTGTATCGTAACGAATGAATGCTGGAAAGAATTATATGAATTTTCAAACCAACTTCCCTTCCTTCCTTAACAATGATATGATGAAATTCACTACGATTGTTCATAATTAACTTTATATAAAGGAGACTTATCATGTCAGAAAACAAAAAAGTAAGCTTAGCTGATTTAATGCGCGAACAACTTGCGAAGAAAAAGCAAGGAAATGGAAACGGCTCAAATAATGGAAGTCAAAGTCAAGAAACGAAAAAATTGCAAAACCAACAAACGAAGAAAACCAACAACCAACGTAGACGTACAGGTGTATAAATGAACGGGCAAAAACGATCTAACATTTCATCAGGTCTTGAAGTTGATATTGTATTAAAACAAGATCAACGTACAGGTAAGCTAACAAGAGGAATTGTAAAAGATATTTTAACGAACTCACCTTCACATCCGCACGGCATTAAAGTAAGATTGCAAGACGGACAGGTTGGCAGAGTACAAAATATTATTCAATAAGAAAAGGAGCTCATTTAAACTTGAGCTCCTTTTCTTATTTTCATTAACCTTTAATTTTTTCGATGAAAACTACTTTTAAATAGTCTCCCTCTTTAAATTGATCAATTGTACGGAAATCTTCCGGTAAAGAATGTTCTTCTAATATTTTATATTTACCGTTCATTTCTTTAAATGCTGTATCGATAAAGCCATTAAACTTTTTCATATCGAATGCGCTACAGTTTGTAGAAGCAACGATAATACCGTTATTTTCTGTAATCGCAATTGTTTCTTTTAATAAGTTTTTATAATCTTTCGCCGCACTGAACGTATATTTTTTCGAGCGTGCAAAGCTTGGGGGATCAAGTACAACCATATCAAATTTCATCTTTTTCTTAGCTGCATATTTGAAATATAGAAATACATCTTCTACAATAATATCTTGTGCTTCATAATCAATTTCATTTACACTAAACTGCTCAATCGTTTTACTTAAACTACGATTTGCAAGGTCCACACTCGTTGTTTTACTCGCTCCGCCAAGCGCTGCAAATACAGAGAAAGCCCCAGTATAAGAGAACATATTTAAAACCGTTCTTCCTTTTGCATATTTATCACGAATTTGTTTTCGAACGTTACGCTGATCTAAAAACACACCAACCATCGCCCCGTCATTTAAATATACAGCAAAGTTTACACCGTTCTCTTTTACGATAAGGGGGAACTCACCGCGCTCTCCTGCGACGAAATCATCACCTTCAATGTATTTCCCTTTCGTATCAAAACGCTTTTTCTCATAAATCCCTTTGAAATTTGCTACTTTTTGAAGTGCTGCTATAATCTCATCGCGGAAAGTATAAACCCCTTCACTATACCAACTTATTACGTAATAGCCGTCATAATAATCGATGATTAAACCACCAAGGCCATCGCCCTCACCATTCAGGGCACGAAATGCTGTTGTATCATTTGATTTATAAAAATCTTTTCGTTTATGTAAAGCAGATTTGATTTTACTTTCAAAGAAAGGTTGATTAATTTGCTCTTTCTCTTTTCTCGTTAAAATCCATCCATATCCTTTATTTTGTTTTCCATAATAGCCTTTTCCGATGAATTGGTTCTTCTCATCTACTACGTTGATGATTGTTCCTTCTTCACGTACATCATTTAAATTTTGAATAGCATCTTTTAAAATAAGTGGATATCCACTTTTAATTTCTTTTATAAACTTCGGTTTTATTTTTATAGTTACTTCAGATCGCATGTAATGTCTTCCTTTCCATTTGAATGCTTTCTAATTAGTAGGAAGCAATGTAAAAAACGAGGCTGAAAAAAGCCTCGTTTCACTATACCATATTATTGCTTTGCTAGTACAACTAGCTCATCTCCTGGTATAACCGCTATATATTTATACAATGTTGAAAAAGTAAGACTACCATCATCGTGACGAATAAATAATATTACATCCTCTGAATCGCTCTCTTCTTTATTAATTTTTTGTTCTTCCTCAACTTGTATCGTTTTAAATGTATAACCCTCTTCAATTTTTCTATCTAACTCTTCATAAATTTCATTTTGACCAAACAGTAAATGAGCTTTTTTCGAAAGAGAGATGCGTTCTTGCTCAATCTTTTCCACATCATGAATCGGAAGTAAAAATGTATTATGATGTCCAAACTGCGGTACATATGTGTTTGCGACTAATACATTATAAGAATCCGTATCTGTAACTGAAATTAAGTATTCATACTGATTCATATCTACTTCAAATTGCAACTGCTCTGAGAGTACTTGGCCGTTATATGTATTAAGCCCTTTCACTTTTGCGCATTGCAAATGTTCTTCCGATACATCTACGATTAAGCTCGGAATCCCCATCTCTTTACAATGCATAGCGAATGCAGTTGAGAATGTACTAGCTCCTGAAATTAAAATACCTGGTGGCTGTGTATTGGCTAATCCTAATTTTTTTGCTAAAAATCCAATTGAAAATCCATGAGCACAAACGGTCGTAATTACGAGTGCAAATGTAAGTGCTGTTAATATAGAAGCATCTTTATACCCTTCTTGTAATAACTCCGTCGCAAAGTAACTTGAAACCGTTAATGCAACAATACCACGCGGCGCAATCCAACCAACTAGCGCCCTTTCTGATCTTGTTAACTCTGTTCCGATTGTCGATACCCAAATTGATAAAGGACGAACAACAAATATCATCATAAGTACGAAGCTAATAATAGGCCAGCTAAAAATCTCCATAATCGTCGTTCTTGGAAGTGATGCTGTTAAGATGATGAAAACAGTCGATGTTAATAGTACGGAAATATTTTCGTTAAAATGACGAATATCACCGATAGAAGAAATATATTTCTTCATCCGTGCAAGTGTAATCCCCATTACTGTTACGGCTAGCATACCTGTTTCATGCATGACTTCATCTGCAATGCCGAAGCATAGTAATACCGTAACGAGCAAAATCGGTGCCTTTAAATATTCTGGTACTTTCCCTTTTAAAATCATATAACTCATAAAAATACTAAACGCATACCCAAGCACCATTGCAAATAACGAACCTGCAAAGAAATATAGTAACGTATGTAAGTGTACATTTTCTTTCGTTAAGAAATTTACAATTTGAAAGGCGAATACAGCAAGTAATGCTCCAAACGGATCAACGATAATCCCTTCCCACTTTAAAATTGCAGCTGTCCTTGGCTTTAATCGTGCTTGGCGTAACAACGGAATAATTACAGTTGGACCTGTCACAATAAAAAGTCCTCCAATAATAAATGCAACCGCCCAATCTAATCCAGCGACGTAATGGGCTGCAAGTGAGCCAGCAATCCAAGCAATAAACGCACCAAACGTAACAATACGAAATACTGGTTTTGATAGTCCCCTCAGTTCACGTACATCTAAACTTAAACTACCCTCAAACAATATAATGGCAACAGAAAGTGATACGAGTGGACTAAAAACATCTCCAAGCACCTCTTTTGGATTAATAATACCGAAAACTGGACCAATTAATAATCCGGCAACTGCCATAACAACAATAGCAGGGAGCTGGAAGCGCCATGCAGTCCATTGTGAGGCGATGCCTAGTGTAATAATAATAACGATACTAAGTAACAGTGATTCGACCATAATACCCTCCTTGTTCATAGTATTGCGAAAGCAAGGTATAAACCATACTTTGCTTATGTATATTTCTTATTTTGTTTTATTTTAATAATATATAACTTCATTAACTATATGGTCAAATTATTTATATAATAGTAAATTCATCCTTAATTCTACATTTATATGAAAATTACTATTGACAATGATAATGATTTTCATTATCATTTAATGCATATGAGTTCTTGAAAATAAAGGCTATATTTATAGGAGGAATAAACATGATTATTGTTACAAATACAACTAAAATTACAAAGGGAAATGGCCATAAATTAATTGAGCGTTTTAATAAAGTAGGTAAAGTCGAAACAATGTCAGGATTTTTAGGATTAGAAGTTCTTTTAACGCAAAATACAGTTGATTATGATGAAGTAACAATTAGCACTCGCTGGAATGCAAAAGAAGATTTCCAAGGTTGGACAAAGAGCTCAGCATTTAAAGATGCTCACTCACATCAAGGCGGGATGCCAGACTATATTCTTGATAATAAAATTGCTTACTATGATGTAAAAGTTGTACGTATGCCAATGGCTGCAGCACAGTAAGCATATTTATTTTTTAAAGTATAGAATATGAAGAGTGTTACCACTTCTCATATTCTATACTTTTTTTATTTAATGTCTTTTTACTAGTTTCGCATGTACTACTAATCTTCCCGCTTCTGGATCAAGTGCATAGTCACACGTCGAAAGTGTTACGATTTGATCACTTTCTGTCACTTTTGTATCCGTTTTGTACAGCGATTTTTCTTGAATTTTCTCCAAAAATGATGTGTATTCCTTATCACTACTAAAATCCGTTTCAATGTAATAAAAATCAGTTGTTGTTGTATACACCGAAAACACTTCAAGATCATATCCTTCAAATAATGTATCGTAATATAATTTACGATGCGACATGAAGAAATCTTCATCCAACATTTTCTTTAAACTTCCAAACATAGAACCATCTTTCATACGGTGACCATATAAAATAGTATTTCGATTTTGAGATTTCACATCATTACGATAGTCCATAAAAATGCTTCCTGCTCTCATATCTTCACCTTTATAATTTCGAAATAAATAGTAATCATTGTCTTTTGCTTGAACGATTGGATAATTAATTTGTGTATCATCCATCGTAATCCATCCAACTATTTCTTGGTTAATTTGCTGCAGAACTTTGAACTGTTTACGTACTTCCCCGTCTTGTGATTGCTCTTCCATCGGACTTTTTTCATAAATATTTTGTGCTTCGGCCATTACTTTACGATTTTCATAGTAATCCATGAAAATATCACCTAATTCATATACTGAATAGAAAAAGGTACCTAAAAAAACAACTGTAAGTATTCGTTGAAAAAAAGAATTCTTCTTCCTTTCTTTTTTGCTACTCAAATTATCACCTCAAAACGGATTGTTCGCATGTTTAAATGCCCATTGGGACCATATACAATCCTGTATCTTCATCTTGTTTTACAACGACATCTACACCGTATATCGCCTTTATCATACTTTCTGTCACAACATCATTCGGCTTTCCTTTTGTAACAATTTCGCCGTCTTTCATAACAATGATATGATCACTATAGCGAATCGCCTGATTAATATCGTGTAATACCATAACGATTGTCAATCCTTGTGCTTCATTTAATTCTTTTACTAACTCTAATATTTCAAGTTGATAATAAATATCTAAATATGTTGTCGGTTCATCTAAAAAGAGCATTGGCGTCTTCTGGGCTAACGTCATGGCAATCCAAACACGCTGTCTTTCTCCACCAGATAAAGCATGAATTTCCTTATCACGTTTACTTAACAAATTCGTACATGCTAAAGCCCTTTCTATTGCTTCTCTATCTTCATCAGTTTGCGAAGAAAATATATTTTTATGAGGCATACGGCCAAAGCTTGTTAATTTCTCTACCGTCATATCTGCCGGTGCTTCATTTTGTTGATGGACAACGGCTAACTTTCTAGCAAACTCTTTCGGTTTATATTGGCTAATTGCCTTCCCATCAAGTATTACCTCTCCACTACGAGGATCGTGATTTCTTGACATCACACCAAGTAATGTTGATTTCCCGCAACCGTTTGGTCCAATAATTGTTGTAATTTTACCAATCTCTATTTCACTACTAACCGACTTTAATCGATCCGTTACATTATCGTACGAAAAGGTTACATTTTTAATTTCCATGAACTTTATCACTCTTTCTAAGCAAGAATATTAAGAATGGGCCACCAATGACTGCCATAATCGTCGCTGCTGGAATTTCGTTAGGTGGCACAATTAACCTTCCAATCGTATCCGCCGTCAAAATTAATAACGCCCCTGCAAGAGCAGAAAATGGAATTAATGCTTTATGGTCTGAACCAACTAGTTGTCTTGAAATGTGCGGAACGAGTAATCCTACGAAAGCGATAACACCTGCAATTGCTGTTGATACTGCCGCTAAGAGTACTGCAATGGCAGAAATAATAAGACGAACTCTCGTCACGTGCAAGCCTAAGTTTTTTGCAGTCTTATCTTGTAGAGATAATAAGTTACACCAAGCTCCGACAAACAGTGCAAGAATAAGACCAATTGTTCCATATGTAACCATTATTTCTACATCGCCCCACGTCTTCATCGTTATGTTAGAAGTCGTCGTTTGCTTAATACTCTTAATGAAGTATCCGCAAATCGTAATGAACGATTCATTTAATCCAGTGAACATTGCATTAATAGCTATACCAACTAAAATAATGCGAAGCGGACTTAACCCTGATTTCCATGAAAATGCATAAACGAGATAACATGCAAAAGCACCACCTAAAAAGGCGAATACTGGTGTCCAGAAAAAGAATTGCGGGAATAACGTAATAATAACAAGTGTCATAAAACTTGCTCCTGAAGATATCCCGATTACCCCAGCATCAGCAAGTGGATTTTTCATAACAGCTTGAAAAAGCACGCCCGAAACAGCAAGAGCTGCTCCAGTAAATAGTGCAATAATAATACGTGGGAAACGTAAATCTTTAATCACTTCAACATCTTCATTTGCCCCTGTAAATATTCCTTGTACAAGGTCAATAATACCTACTTCTAAACTACCTTTCGTCGCTGACAACAAAGTCATAGTGATGAGTAATACAGTAACAATAAAGAAACTCCAAAATTTTTTATTCATGCTAATCTTCCTTTATATTAAAATGCATCACGGATACATCATTTTTTTCAATTCATCTAGCGCTTCAGTCGCTGCTAAATTTCCTGTCGTTCCAAATAAACGCTCTTCTAAATCGTAAACACGATTATTTTTAACTGCAGCGAAGTGTTTCCAAATATCATTTGTTTTAAATTCTTTATCAAACATTTTTACAACTTCATCAGGCATACCATGTGCCGCTCGTAAAATAATGTCTGGATCAGCTTTTTTTAAATACTCTGTATTAGAAGCTAAATACTCTACTTGTTCACCTTGTACAATGTTTTTACCACCTAATTGTTTCACTAAATCTCCAATGTAAGAATGCTCTGTTGCTACTAAATAACTCCCCGGTACACCTAATAAAATAAGCACTGTCGGTTCTTTCTTTCCCTTTACTGCTTTTTGAATCTCTGCAACCTTGTTATCTAACTTAGTTACAACTGCTTCAGCCTGCTTTTCACGTCCATATTGCTTACCTAAATTACTAATGGAATTTTGCATATTTTTTAAACTTGTTAGATCTAAAAAGTTTGCTTTCATGCCTACACCATCAAAAACTGGCTTTAATTCATATTCAAGTGTTGTCACGGATAATACTTCTGACGGCTTTAATGATTTTACCTTTTCCATATCAGGACTCATCGGATTCCCAACTTCAGGTAAACCTTTATATCTCTTTGGTAAATCTTTAGTACTTGTTGGTACACCAATTAAATCTACTTCTAACGCATCCATAATTTCAGTAACAGCAACTGTCGTTGCAACAATTCTCTCTTTACTCTCACTCTTTACCTGTTTTGCTGCTTCTTTTTTGGGCGCCGAGCATCCAGCTACACTCACTAATAGAATGATAGCCATTAGTACACTAGCAATTTTCTTCACTCTCAATCACCACTCCTTTCCAAACAATATGAAACAAGTCTTGATGCATGCGAACATGCATCAAGACTCCAAAAATTACAATCTTCCTGCTCTATATTTACGAACTAGTAAAGCAAGTGACCCAAGCAATAGCACCATGTATAAACCTAGTTGTGCTGTATCTGCCGTTTTTGAGTTTTTCTCTTTTTTTGAATCATTTTTTTGATCTTCTTTTTTCTTCTTATCATCTGCATTTCGGTTAAAATCAGGATTATCTACTTTTTTTACATTATCTACTTTCGGTGTAATCACTGGATTGTTCGGATCATTTTTCGGATCTTTTTTTGGATCCTCTTTAATCGTCCCTAACGCACCAATATTATTTGTATCAAATTGAATTTGGACATCGTAGAAGTGGTGGTAGTTCATCTCATCAATGTCTACTTTCACTTTTGCATTTAATTTTTTAAATAAATCTTCTACTTCAAATTGTACTACTCGCGTATTTGCATTTTTATCTTCACTTACTACTTTTGCATCAGCAAAAAGACTATTGTTTTCTGTTTGGAATTTCGTAATCCACGCACTATTTTTCAGTGTCATCTCAATGTACTTTTTACCATCTTTAACGATTAATTTTGCTGGATTTACAGTATAGTCATGCATCTTTGAAAGTTCTTCTGTTTTGTCTTTTAACACTTTAAATGTAATATCATATTGACCATCTACTAAATTTTTCGGATCAACTATTACTTTGGGTGTATTATTTCCACCTTGATTGTCATTTCCGCCTTGGTTATCGTTTCCACCTTGGTTATCGTTTCCGCCTTGGTTGTCGTTTCCGCCTTGGTTGTCGTTTCCACCTTGGTTCCCTAAAGCTTTGATACTATCTTGATCAAATACAAATTGAACATCGTAGAAATGGTGATAATTCATTGAATCAATATCTACTTTTACTTTTGCATTTAATTTTTTAGACAAATCATTTACTTCTACTTCTACTACTCTTGTATTTTGCTCTTTATTTTCACTTAATACTTTTGCATTAACGAACGAGCCATTCTTCTCAAAATCAAACTTTGTAATCCATGTACTATTTGTTAATGTAAACGATACATATTTCTTACCATCTTTTACTTTCAATACACCTGGGCTTTTTGTGTATGTATTCATCATTGATATTTCATCTGTTTGATCTTTTAATACTTTAAAGCCAATGCTGTATTCACCGTCTTTAAGAGCGTTTGGATCAATTGTTGTATTATTGCCTTGGTTGTTGTTTCCACCTTGGTTGTCGTTTCCACCTTGGTTGTTGTTTCCACCTTGGTTATCATTTCCGCCTTGGTTGTCGTTTCCGCCTTGGTTGTCGTTTCCGCCTTGGTTGTCGTTTCCGCCTTGGTTGTCGTTTCCACCTTGGTTGTCGTTTCCGCCTTGGTTATCTAACGGTTTAATGCTATCTTTATCAAATGCAAATTGAATATCATAGAAATGATGATAATTCATTGAATCGATATCGACTTTTACTTTTGCGTTCAATTTTTCCGATAAATCTGCTACTTCCACTTCCACTACACGCGTATCAGCTTTCGTATCTTCACTCAATACACTCGCATCAACAAACGAACCCTTTTTATCAAATTCAAACTTTGTAATCCAAGCGCTATTCGTTAATGTGAATGATACATATTTTTTACCATCTTTCACTTTTAACACGCCTGGACTCTTTGTATACGTGTTCATCATTGAAATTTCTTCTGTTTGATCTTTTAAAGCTTTGAAATTGATACTGTATTCACCATCTTTAATTGTTTCAGCATCTGGTTTTTCTACTTCCGGTTTCTCTACTTCTGGCTTCTCTACTTCTGGTTTCTCTACTTCTGGTTTTTCTACTTCTGGTTTCTCTACTTCTGGTTTCTCTACTTCTGGTTTCTCTACTTCTGGTTTCTCTACTTCTGGTTTCTCTACTTCTGGTTTCTCTTCATTTTTAATTTGTTCAAGCTTATCTTGTTCAAATAAAAGTTGCACATCATGTGTTTGCTTATAGTTTCTTGATGCCATTTCGATAAATACTTTTGTATTTAGTTTTTTAGATAAATCGTTTACTTCAAACTCTACTACTCTTGTATCTTTTTCTTTATCTTCATTCACTACTTTTGCATCAACAAAAGCACCATCTTTTTCCGTTTGGAAATTTTTAATTAATGAGCTACTTTTTAGTGTTACAATTGCTTTTTTCTTACCATTTTCTACTTTTAATACCCCTGGATTTACCATGTAAGTATTCATCTTAGATTCTTCATCTGTTTGATCTTTTAACACTTTAAACGGAACGCTGTACTCACCATCTTTAATTGTTTCAGTATCTGGTTTTTCTACTTCCGGTTGTTTCTCTTCATTTTTAATTTGTTCAAGTTTACCTTGTTCAAATAAAAGTTGTACATTATGTGTTTGCTTGTAACCTTGTGATGCCACTTCAATAAATACTTTTGTATTTAGTTTTTTAGATAAATCGTCTACTTCAAATTCTACTACTCTTGTATCTTTTTCTTTATCTTCACTCACTACTTTTGCATCAGCAAATGCGCCATCTTTTTCCGTTTGGAAATTTTTAATTAATGAGCTATTTTTTAACGTTACAATTGCTTTTTTCTTACCGTTTTCTACTTTTAATACCCCTGGATTTACCATGTAAGTATTCATCTTAGATTCTTCATCTGTTTGATCTTTTAACACTTTAAATGGAATGCTGTACTCTCCATCTTTAATTGTGTTAGAATTTGGTTGTTGATCTGGGTCAGGCTTTTGGTCGGGCTTCTGACTCGGATCCGGATTTTCATTTGGATCTGGCTTATTAGCTGGGTCCTCTTTTTCATTTGGTTGTTCTACATGAATCGGTGTAATACTATTTTGATCAAATGCAATACGCACATCATAGTCATGATGATAATTTAAAAAATCAATGTCTACTTTTACTTTCGCATTTAATACCTTCTCTACATCGTCCACATCGAATTCTACGACTCTTGTATCTTTTTCTTGATCTTCACTAATTACATTTGTCGCAACAAACTGACCACTTTTTTCCGTTTCAAACTTTGTAATCCATGAACTATGTTCTAACGTAAAGGATACTTTCTTTTTCCCATTCTTCACTTTTAAAGTTCCTGGACTTACAGAGTATTGATTCATCATAGATTCTTCATCTGATGTGTCTTTAAGAACTTTGAAACCGATTGAGTATTCACCGTCAGCTAGTTGACTAGCAGCTTGAACTGCAAGGGGTTGTAATGTTGATGCGAATGTAAATACCATTAAAAACATCGCAACAACAATTTTAAGATACCTGTTCAATAGAATGACTCTCCTTTTTAAAAAATTTCCAATTATTTAATGCTGTTCCCATCAAATACAAAACGAATATCATACGAAGCGTTATAATTAATAATTGGGATATTAATTTTCACCTTGCCATTTAGTTTTTTTGACAAGTCAGCACCTTCAAATTCTACAACTCTAGTATTCTCTTTTGTATTTTCACTTAACACAGTAGCTTCTACGAATTGACCATTTTTTTCTACTTGTAAACTTTTAATAGAAGTACTATCTTTCACTTTGAATGAAACATATTGTTTTCCATCTTTAACTGTTAATGTTGCCGGACTTTCAAAATAACTATTCATTCTAGATGATTCATCTTTATCGCCTTTCCATACAGTAAAAGCAATATTATATTTTCCATCAGCTAATTTTGTAGCAGCTTTTGCATCTTGTAACCCTAGTGTTGCTATAAACGTAAGTAAGACAGCAAATACGGCAATAATCATTTTAAATTGTTTAAACATATATTCATCGCCCTTCCAAAGATTTATTTACCTAACTCCACTTTACGAACTAAGAAAACACCTGAAATAAGAAGTAATGCTGCAAATAATCCGATACGTGCTTCATCACTTGTTTTTGGGTTATCTGTTTTTTCAGCTTTCCCACTTTCATTTGTTCCTTTATTTACATCTTTGTTTGTTTCTTTGCTCTCTTCTTTCTTCACTTCTTCTTTTACTTGTGTATTTTTTTGAGTTTGATCTTCATTTTTTGTTGCAGCAGTTGCCTTATTCTCTCCACCTACTGCTTTTACATTTGCATCAAACGCAAAGCGAATTGTGTAGTTATGGTCATAATTTACGTTCGGTACAACAACATGAATTTTTACAGCTGCTGGTTTAGATAAGTCGTCTATTTTAAACTCTACAGTTCTTTTATCTGCAGATTCATCTTTACTAACAACTTTTGCATCAACAAAGTTCCCGTTCTCTGGTGCTTTAAATTCTGTAATCCAAGCACTATGATTCATAGGAATTTGTACTCTCATCTCACCATTTTTTACAATTAACTTAGCTGGTTTTTCAAAATAATCATTTGCCATTGAAGCTGAATCATTTTCTGCTTTTTGTATGACATAGTTAATATCGTAAGTACCGTCAGCTACATTTGCCGAAGCTTGTCCGAATGGCACTACGAGAAAAGCTAGCATACATACGAATGTCATAATAAAAGCGGGTAATACCGAAAACTTTCTCATTTACCTTACTGCCTCCTTGTTTTTCTTTTTTGAAAATGATAATTATTCTCAATATATAAGAAAAAAAATAATCTTTCTATCTCTATTTTATAACGAGTAACACTATGTAGTTAGAAATATATTGATTATCATTCTCATTGATAGACAAAAAAATAATCCCACCAATTTTTCCTATAAGAATAAACATAAAACTCTTTCATCATTTTATTGATTATCATTCTCAACGAATTTCAAAAAAAATAAACCGCCTAATTCTATCGTTTTATCACCTCTTCTTACAAAAATGATATAGTCATAGAAAACCTCTTCCCTTCCAATATTTCCACAACTAAGTCAATCTTAGCCTACTGGTAATTTTTTTGTCAACTATATTACGTATAAAATTTTTAATATCTGAATTCTTCTATATATAATTTTTCTACAAAAAAAGAGGCTTTCTTTTAAAGAAAGCCTCTTTCCCTTATTTTTCTACAGCAATTTCTTGCTTTTGAAATAAAGAAACTACATATCCAATTGCAATTCCAATGATACCCGGAACTAACCAACCAATCCCTACACTATATAATGGAATTTTATCTAAAATAGGAGCAAGGGCCGCTACTTGAAGATTGGCATTATGCAATCCATCAAAGAAGCTAATTGCAAATGCGCCTACAATACCGCCTACATACATAGCTAATGGAAGACGAATATAGTTTTCAACAAGTGATAATACGATCAGTACGATACCAATTGGGTAAATTGCAATTAAGATTGGTAATGCTAATGCGTTTAACTGAGTTAAACCAAGATTTGCTACCATAAATGCTAATAAAGAGAAAATGAAAATGACTTTTTGATAAGAAAGCTTTGGTAATAACGAAGAAAAATATTCTCCACAAGCTGCAACAATACCGACAGAAGTTGTTAAGCATGCTGCTGTAATTGCGATACCTAGTAATAATGTTCCGTAGCTACCAAATAAATGATTCACGACGTTTGTTAAAATAATTCCGCCGTTTGCTCCCATTCCAAGTGAAACACTAGAAGCTCCAAGGTAAGCAAGTGCTAAATAAACAAGAAGTAAGCCAAGTGCTGCAATAAATCCTGCAAAGATTGTTACTTTTGCAATACTGTTCTTATTTGTAATGCCTTTTGCTTTTAAAGCATTGATCACAACATTTCCGAAAACAAGTGCTGCAAGTCCATCTAAAGTTAAATATCCATCAATAAAACCTTTAAAGAGCGGGGCACTATACGCTTCTGTAGGGGCACCAAACTCTCCCATTGGAGTCATAATTGCTTTCGCTACAATAATTGCAATAACAGCTAATAAAATTGGAGTTAACACTTTACCAATGCGCCCCACTAATTTCGATGGGTTTAATGCTAAATAGAAAGTAACCGCAAAGAAAATAAATGTAAAGATAACAAGTGGATACGATTGACCAGCTATCTCACTTGGTAAAAACGGTGCAACACTCATTTCATAAGCAACAGTCCCTGTACGTGGCACACTAACAAATACGCCTAAACATAAATAAATTGCAGTAATGAAAATTAGCGCGAATAGAGGATGTACACGTCCTGCTAATTCATTAATATCTCCCTTTAGAGCTATAACAATAACTCCTAATAAAGGCAGTCCTACACCTGTTACGATAAAGCCAAATAACGCGATCCATACATCTGTTCCAGCACCTTGCCCTAACGCTGGTGGGAAAATCATATTACCGGCACCGAAAAACAGTGCAAATAACATTAAGCTTATTGCAAACATCTCAGAAAACTTTAAAGATGACTTCATTTCTACTACCTCCTAATTATTTCATTGACAAAATATTCCGAATTAAAATCCGTCACATATCCTCTTTCAAGCATACTTCCCCGTAAAAGAACGCAAAAAACACCCGTCCCTAACAAAGGGACGAGTGTTGAAATCGTGGTTCCACCCTTATTCTAATAAAATGAATTTATAACGAAATAAGCTCATTTTATAGCTCGTGTAAATTGATAACGGTTTTATCCGCCAAGAATTACAATGCATCTGCAGTTCACTCTTGAAGTTTAGAGGTGGTAAGTTTGTCTTTCCGTATTAGGAAGCTCACAGCCTAAGGCTTCCCTCTCTGAGAATCGTCAAAAACAACTCATGTCCTCATCATTACTTTTATAAAATATGTTGTCGAAACTTGTTGTTTTTTATTATATGGGCTATTTTTTAAAAAATCAATAGTTTTATTTTTTCTGACAAAAAAATATAGGGAGAAAACTTTCCTCCCTATAACTGCCCTATTAATATTTCTAATTCCTTAGGTGTAATGTCTCGCCATTTTCCAGCTTCAAGCTCATTTAGCTCTATATTCATAATGCGTACTCGCTTTAGCTTTGTTACAGTAAATCCGAAAGCACGACTCATTCTACGAATTTGCCTATTCATTCCTTGCGTTAAAACGATGCGGAATGTAGACTGATTAACTCTCGTCACTTTACATGGCTTCGTCATTCCATCTTTAATCTTTACACCGCTGGACATCTCATCAATAAACCAATCTGTAAACGGCTTATCAACAGCGACAACATATTCTTTCTCATGCTCATGATCACCGTGCAAAATTTGATTCGCAATCGCACCGTCATTCGTTAATAAGATGAGTCCTTCCGATGCTTTATCTAATCGTCCAACAGGAAAGATTCGTTCTGGATAATCGATATAATCAATAATATTATCTTCAATATGTTCGGCTGCTGTACAAGTAATTCCGACTGGTTTATGGAAGGCAATATACACCTTTTCTTTCTCTTCTTTTACAATAACTTGCCCATCAATTGTTACAATATCACCTTCATTAACGAGTGCACCGTGCGTACATACTTCACCGTTAATACAGGCACGTCCTGCTTTAATGAGACGGTCTGTTTCACGTCTTGAGCAGGATTTTGCTTCGCTTATGTATTGGTTGATTTTCATGTTTTGTTCCTTTTCTTATAGATTAAAAGCGTCAATCCATGGCAATATCATTATGCCAAGATTGACGCTCCTTTACTTCGCAAAAACAACTAAATAAATAACCCCAATTACCAAAAATATTCCGCAACAAGCTAACAATACTTTTGCAAGTTTGTCCATAAACATATAATGGTTTCCCCTTTTGTTTGGTTGTTTGCTATTTTAATTCGACAACTGTTACGCCTAGGCCTCCCTCGCCCATGTCACCGTAGCGGTAGGTTTTCACACCGCGATGTTTCTTCAAGTAATCTTGTACACCTTGGCGAAGCGCTCCTGTTCCTTTACCGTGAATAATTGATACACGAGGATAGCTTGCAAGCTGTGCATCGTCTAAATATTTTTCAACGCGCATCATTGCATCTTCATAACGTTCGCCGCGAAGGTCTAGCTCTAACGACACGTGATAATCTCTACCCTTCACACTTGCGACTGCTTTTTTCTCAGTTTGCTTCGGTGTATTAATGTATTCCATATTGGATTCTTTCACTTTCATCTTCAGAATACCAATTTGTACGCTCCACTCTGTATCACTTACTTTTTCAAGCAATTGACCTTTTTGACCGAACGTTAACACTTTTACTTCATCACCTGATCGTAACTGTTGTTTTGGCGCTGTGTTTTTCACGTTTACTTTTTGTTTCTTCACAAGCTCTGGCGCCGCACCTTCTAGACGGCTCTTCGCTTCAATAAGCTCATGGTCTTTCACGTTTATAAGCTGTGCTTTACGCAATTGACGAAGTTCTTGAATAATGCCTTCTGCTTCTTGCTTTGCAGCTTCGACTTTTTCTTCCCCTTCTTTTTGCGCTTTTAATAATTTTTCATCGCGCTCATCGTTAAATTCAATAATTTGACGTTGTAATTCACGATGAAGTTTTTCAGATTGCTTACGATGCTCTTCCGCTTCTTTTCGTTCGCGCTCTGCATTTTTTTGGCTTTCTTCTAGCTTTGCAATCATATTTTCGATTTTGTTCGTATCTGTACTAATATGGTTACGAGCGCGATCAATAACGCGATCAGACAAACCAAGACGCTTCGAAATTTCAAAGGCGTTACTACGTCCTGGTACACCGATTAATAATTTGTACGTTGGGCTTAATGTATTCACATCGAACTCAACGCTCGCATTAATAACTTGCTCACGATTGTATCCATATGCTTTTAATTCTGGGTAATGCGTCGTTGCAACAACGCGAGCACCACGGTTACATACTTCATCTAAAATAGAAATCGCTAGTGCAGCCCCTTCTTGCGGATCTGTCCCAGCACCTAATTCATCAAATAGGACTAAACTTTCAAAATCAGCTTTTTCTAAAATATCTACAATGTTTACCATATGAGAAGAGAATGTACTTAAATTTTGTTCAATCGATTGCTCATCACCGATATCAGCAAAGATGTTTTTAAATACACATATCTCTGATTCATCCATTACTGGGATATGAAGACCAGATTGCGCCATTAAGACACAAATACCGACTGTTTTAAGTGTAACTGTTTTACCACCTGTATTCGGTCCTGTAATAACGATTGTTGTAAAGTCTTTACCAAGCATAATGTTATTTGGCACGATAATTTCCGGATCAATAAGCGGATGGCGTGCTTGTTTTAAATCCATGTAGCGTTCATTATTTACGATTGGCTTCGTCGCTTTAATTCGCTTCGCATAAAGAGCTTTCGCAAAAATAAAATCAAGATTTGCAACTACTTCTACGTTTGATAAAACAATATCAGCTTCCACTGCTACTTCTTCCGTTAACATCATTAAAATGCGTTCTACTTCTTGTTTTTCTTTCACACGTGCTTCTTGAAGTGCGTTATTTAATTCCACGATTACTTGCGGTTCGATAAATAATGTTTGTCCAGAAGCAGATTGATCGTGAACAATACCACCATATACACCGCGGTATTCTTGTTTTACCGGGATTACGTAGCGTTCGTTACGAATCGTTACAATTGCATCTGATAACATTTTTTGCGCGTTTGAAGAACGCGTCATGTTTTCTAATTTCTCACGAATACGGCTTTCCGCAGTACGAATTTGATTACGAATACCACGCAATTTGTCACTTGCGCTATCGACTACTTCACCGCCGTCACCAATACAATTTGTAATCTTCTTTTCTAAATCATATAAAGACACAATTTGTGCGACATGTGTTTCTAAAATTGGAAGCTCAACACCGTTGTCAATCATATCGTCAATGAAACGTTTCATTTGGCGACTACCGTACATCGTACTTGCGATTTCAATTAATTCATGAGGACTTAACATACTTCCAATTTTCGCACGCTTAATATTTGCACGAATATCAGAAATCCCTCCAAGTGGTACATGTCCTTTTAAACGGATGACTTTCGCTGCCTCATCCGTTGTTTCTTGCAATTCCACAATTTCTTCAAAATCTGTGCTTGGCACTAAATTCTTCACTTTATCACGACCAAGTGAAGATGCTGTATGTTCAAGTAATTGTTCTTTTACTTTATTGTATTCTAATACACGCAACGTTCGTTCTAACATGTTGCAGGTCCCCCCTGTATTACTTATTACGTTTAATATAGTCTAATAAACGTTCAATATCCCATGTGTTAATCACGTTATCTTTTTGAATCCAACCTTTACGCGCTGCTGCTACACCTGTTTCCATATCTTCTAACATTTCAAGTGTATGGGCATCCGTATTAATCGCTACTTTTACACCAGCATCTTGTGCTTGTTTTAGTAATTTCGCGCTTAAATCTAGACGGTTTGGATTTGCATTTAATTCTAAAACTGTATTTGTTTCTTCTGCGAGCTGGATTAATAAATCTGTATCTACATCGTAACCCTCACGGCGCCCAAGAAGACGTCCTGTCGGATGAGCAATCATTGTGACATGCTTATTCTCAAGTGCAGTGCGAAGACGCTTCATAATCGTTTCACGGTCTTGTGAGAAGCTAGAGTGAATGGCGCCAATGACATAATCTAGTTCTGCTAATACTTCATCGTCAAAATCAAGTGTCGCATCTGGTAAAATGTCCATTTCAATCCCGCGCAAAATTGTAATGTCTGGATACTTTTCATTCATACGTTCAATTTCTTTCGCTTGTTCACGAAGACGCTCTTTCGTTAAACCGTTTGCTACTTTCAAGTATTGCGAGTGATCAGTAATTGCCATAAATTTATATCCACGAGCGCGGCACGCTTGCACCATTTCTTCAATTGAAAAAGCACCGTCACTCCACGTTGTATGCATATGTAAATCACCCTGTATATCAGAGAACTGAATTAAGTTCGGATACTCTTTAATTAATTCAATTTCTTTTCCATCTTCACGCACTTCTGGTGGGATGAATGGAAGGCCAAAGTGGGCGAAGAATGCTTCTTCTGTTTCGAATGTTTTCACTTCACCTGTCTCTAAGATTTCCACACCGTATTCACTAATTTTCTCGCCTCTATCTTTCGCAATTTGGCGCATTTTTACGTTATGGTCTTTTGATCCTGTGAAATGGTGAAGAGTTGTAATAAATTCTTCTGGTTTTACTAAGCGGAAGTCAATTGAAATATCATATTCATATTGAAGACGAACAGATACTTTCGTATCTCCACTTGCAATCACTTCAATCATATTATCAAATTGTAGTAAATGTTCACGCACTACTGCTGGCTCTGTCGTTGCAATGATGAAATCTAAGTCCTTCACTGTCTCACGAACACGGCGTAAACTACCAGCGCGTGAGAAACGAATTATTTCAGCAACATTCGACAATTTCTCCTCTATTTCCCCGGCAATAGGCAATACCATCGCAATTGGTAAACGCTCTGGACGAGAGCCTACTTGATCAATTGCTTCTAATATTTTCTCTTCTGTTTTCTTACCGAATCCAGCTAAAGCTTGTACTTTATTTTCTTCACAAACAGCTTTTAACGTTTCCATATCAACAACACCAAGTTCTTTGTATAACTTGGCCACCTTCTTACCACCAAGGCCTGGTAGTTTTAAT
Source organism: Bacillus cereus group sp. BfR-BA-01523 (assembly GCF_022662615.1). NCBI lineage: Bacteria > Bacillati > Bacillota > Bacilli > Caryophanales > Bacillaceae > Bacillus > Bacillus cereus group sp. BfR-BA-01523. Next base: position 74,605 of record NZ_JAKUDX010000011.1, on the reverse strand, counting down.
AGTGGTAATAAACTGCTTGGTACTTCTTTTTCAAGTTCTTGTAGTACTTCAGATGTTCCCGATTCTATATATTCTTGAATAACTGCTGCTGTTCCTTTTCCGATACCTGGAATCTTTGTGAAATCTTCAATTTCAGAAAGACTACGGTCATCACTTTCTAGTGCTGCCGCCGCTTTACGGAATGCAGATATTTTAAATGGATTCGCGCCCTTTAGTTCCATAAATAGGCCGATTGTCTCTAGTAATTTGATAACTTGTTTTTTATTCACTTTCATCATTTCCCCGCCTTTCTTTCATAGAAAAAAACTTCTCTTTCCGAAAAAAGAGAAGTTACACTCTGCTACCTGTCTGCCATAGTTCCTTCACCTTTTCAGAAAGAATCGGTGTATCGTCTACAATTATTTTGCTAATTGATGATTTTTGTAATGGTGTTTGTATTTGTTCAATTGGAAGAATTGTTCCAACAATAATTAAGACAAACAGAATGATATACACTTCTAAAAAGCCAAGAAGTGCCCCAGCAACCGCATTGACTTGCTTTAAAACTGGGATTTCTGCAAACATATTCAGTAAATTACCAAGTAGTGAAAGTGCGATTTTTGTAATAATAAATAATACAATAAACGCAATTGCTTGATAGAAGACACCCTCAATATTATTCGCATCTATCCATTCTGGAACAGATACATTCTTATCGAATGGATACGGAATAAATTTCGCAAGCGTTGGCGCTAAATCTTTACAGTACCAGTATGCAACGAGGTATGCGATAATAAAGCTTGTTAACTTTACAAGTTGCAAAATAAATCCTCTGCGTAAACCGAGGAAAAATCCCATAACAAGCAATAAAATGATAATAATATCAATCATGTTTATTCCATTCCTTTTTGTGTCATACTTTCTTTCAACTTCTCATGTTCTTCTTTTAATTTTATGTAATCGTGTATGACGTTTACCGCCGTCAATACCGCTAGTCTACTCGTATCAAGCGAAGGATTCTTGGCATTGAGTTCGCGCATTTTATCATCCACAATCGCTGCTACCATGCGGATATGACTTGTACTTTCATCGCCAACAACTGAATACTGTTGGCCATATATTTCTACATTAATTCGACTTTTATTTCCCTTTTGTTGTGACAACTCACCGGCCTCCAATCACGTACAGAATCCTAAAGTTTATCATACCATGAACCATCATAATATGGAAACAGAAAGAACAATCCGATATGATAAAAATAACAACATAAAAAAGGAGCGACCATTTTGTCAAATTCTATCGTAATACAAACAAGTTCTACAGTAATTGAAGACATGAAACAACAATACAAACAAGCACTTAGCCCCAAAATTCCGCAAGGCGGTATCTTTATGGCAAAGGTTCCATCTTGCACAATTACAGCCTATAAATCAGGGAAAGTAATGTTTCAAGGTGGACGTGCTGAAGCAGAGGCTTCTCGTTGGCAAACTGTCTCTCAAACACCAAAATCCGCTGTAAAAAAATCGGTCAATTCGCATCAATATGCACCACCTTCTTCTATTGGTACAATGTCGATTTTAGGGTCCGATGAAGTAGGTACTGGAGATTTCTTTGGACCGATGACAGTTGTTGCTGTATATGTGGATGCGAAGCAAATTCCACTTTTAAAAGAACTCGGTGTAAAAGACTCCAAAAACTTAAATGATGCTCAAATTGCTGAGATTGCAAAACAACTCCTTCACGTTGTTCCTTACAGCTCCCTCGTTCTTCATAATGAAAAATATAACGAGCTATTTGATAAAGGAAACAACCAAGGTAAACTAAAAGCTTTACTACATAACAAAGCCATCACAAACTTATTGGCTAAAATTGCACCTACAACACCTGAGGGTATCTTAATCGACCAATTTACACAGCCTGATACATACTATAAATATTTAGCGAAACAAAAACAGGTACAGCGTGAAAATGTTTACTTCGCTACAAAAGGTGAAAGTGTCCATTTAGCAGTAGCCGCCGCTTCCATTTTAGCTCGTTACTCATTCGTAAAACAATTTGACGAACTAAGCAAAAAAGCTGGTATGCAACTTCCGAAAGGTGCTGGTAAACAAGTTGATATTGCCGCTGCTAAATTAATTCAAAAAGTCGGTAAAGAAAGACTACCTGAATTTGTGAAAGTGCATTTTGCTAATACAGAGAAGGCGTTTCGCTTATTAAAATAGTATCGACAAAAACAGGAGCCTACAAACTCCTGTTTTTTGTTTCGCTTTAGTCCACTCTACTATCACCTATGTATTTTTGTTATAATTAAAATATACATATTTTTCAAACATATGAGTTCCTATGACTACTTCTACAAATGATTCTAGATATTTTACTAGGTGATCCACACGAAAGACAGTTCGAAATTAGAGAAAACATTCAGCTACTAAGTGAACAACCAGTGTTCAACGATTTAATAGAGCGCTATGGCCGATCTTTCTTATTAAACTTTCGGATTCGAAGATTTAGCGTGAAACACGTTGCCCGCTTATTAATACATAATCCAGTAAAGCTACAACACTTCTGTGAGGAACTTGAATTTATGATTAGAAAAAGAGGATTGTTTAAATAAGGAGGTAATTCATATGAACTCTGTTAAAGTTAAAAAGATATTATATATTTTAGTACACCTCGTGTTCCCTCTTTCTTACCTTACAATCTCTATCATTTGGGGAGCTTTTTTCACTTCCAAATCCACATTCGAAAATATATCTGATAATCTTTGTGTTATGGCCATCTATTACGTTCTCATGAGCTTACTGTGGTTTTTCTATTTAGATCGATTAGACAAAGATGTAGATAAAATTACAAAAGAGATTAATGATAATAAGATGTAATACATAAAAAAAGGAGAGCCGCCAAGACTCTCCTTTTTTTATGTTAGCTTCGTTTCAGCTTCTTATTTGATGAAGATACTTTATGAGAACCTGTTTCATGTGTCGTCGTTCCTTGTCCTTCTACTTCTGGAGAACCTAGGCTTGATCTTGAATGATCTTTTTTCACTTTTTTACTCATTTATATTCACCCCTTCGCGTTACTTTTTGCTATGGGGTAATAAAGTGAAACTTTAATCAGTGGGGGTTTTGTTCATCCCCCACTGATTATTAGTTGAACCAATCGGGCTTTTACGGACAGTTGACCCCCACCTAACTTCTTTGCTTTCGCTGAATTTTGAGGTGGGGGTCTTACTGCCCGTTAATGCGGGGTAAACTATTCAAAATAAAAAGCGAGAGGAAATCCTCTCGCTTTTTCATATCTTAAAACTCAGAAGAACCTGGAGTTCTTGGGAATGGAATTACGTCACGGATGTTAGCCATGCCAGTGATGTACATTAGGAAGCGCTCGAAACCTAGACCGAATCCAGCGTGTTTTGTACCGCCGTATTTTCTAAGTTCTAAGTACCACCAGTAGTCCTCTTCGTTCATACCTAATTCTTTAATTCTGTCTACTAAAACGTCCATTCTTTCTTCACGTTGGCTACCGCCGATTAATTCGCCGATGCCAGGAACTAGAAGGTCAGTAGCTGCTACTGTTTTACCATCTTCGTTCATACGCATGTAGAATGCTTTAATGTCTTTCGGATAGTCAGTTACGAATACAGGGCGTTTGAAGATTTCTTCTGATAAGTATCTTTCGTGCTCTGTTTGTAAGTCAATACCCCATTCTACTGGGTATTTGAATTCAGCACCTGATTCTTGAAGTACTTTAATTGCTTCTGTATAAGTGATGCGACCGAAGTCAGAGTTGATTACGTTGTTCATGCGCTCTAGAACTGTTTTATCAACGAAGCTGTTGAAGAAGTCCATTTCTTCTGGTGCATGCTCTAGTACGTATTTCATTGCATATTTCAGCATATCTTCTGTAAGATCCATTACATCGCCTAACTCAGCGAATGCAATCTCAGGCTCAACCATCCAGAACTCAGCTGCGTGGCGAGTTGTGTTTGAGTTTTCTGCACGGAATGTAGGTCCGAATGTGTACACATCACGGAACGCTAATGCATAAGCTTCAGCATTCAGCTGTCCACTTACTGTTAAGTTTGTTTCTTTGCCGAAGAAGTCTTTTGACTCGTCAACTTGTCCGTCTTCACCTTTTGGTACGTTGTTTAAATCTTGCGTTGTTACGCGGAACATTTCGCCTGCACCTTCTGTATCACTACCAGTAATAATTGGTGTGTGAACATGTACGAATCCACGCTCTTGGAAGAATTGGTGAATCGCAAATGCTGCGATAGAACGCACACGGAACGTTGCAGAGAATGCATTTGTTCTTGGACGTAAGTGAGCGATTGTACGTAAATATTCAAACGTATGACGCTTCTTTTGAAGTGGGTAATCAGAGTCTGATAAGCCCTCGATATCAATTTTTTCTGCTTTAATTTCAAATGGTTGCTTCGCTCCAGGCGTTGCAATTACTTTACCTTCTACTTTAACTGAAGAGCTTAGTGGAAGCTTTGCAATTTCTTTGAAGTTCTCTAATTCTGTATCGAAAACGATTTGAACACCTTTGAAGAAACTACCGTCGTTTAATTCGATGAAACCAAATGCTTTTGAATCACGTAAGTTACGAATCCAACCCGATACTTGTACTGTTTGATCTGCGTATTTATCTGTATCTCTATACAGACTTTTTACTAATGTGTTTTCCATAGTAAAATTCTCCTTTACTCATATATTTAAATACAAAAAAACCTTTCATCCATAAAGGGACGAAAGGTTAAACTTCGCGGTACCACCCAATTTGTCATAAAGACCAACTTTAACTCGTATGTAATACATACTTCCCGGTTTGTAACAGGCCGGATTCCCGTCTAAGTCTACTCTTGAATACAAGTTTCAATTTCGGTTAGCAACTCCAAGGTGTTCTTCACATATACCGCCTCATCAGGCTCTCACCGTCCCTGACTCGCTTTGGATTATAGTATATACTACTTTTCCTTATCATCGTCTTTCGTTTTGTTAAACTAAAATTAATGTACTACATTCGAGAGAAAGATGCAAGATGCCAGAAAATATATCAGCGATTTTCGCAATATATCGACCGTAACTCCAAATATATCAGCGATTTTTATAATATATCGATCATAACTCCAAATATATCGGCGATTTTTATAATATATCGACTTACCGACATTTTCCGACAATCGTGCCATAAAAAAAATTGCCGGACTTAATCCGGCAATTTTTTATTACTTACGTAACTCCGCACCAAATTTCTCTTCTACCGCTGTTAATACACGGTTATGTGCTTCTGTTACTTCTTCGTCTGTTAATGTACGTTCTGCATCGAAGTAGTTCATAGAGAATGCAAGTGATTTCTTGCCTTCTTCCATTTTTTCACCTTCGTATAAGTCGAATAGTGCTACGTCTTTCAGAAGTTCTCCGCCAGCTTCAGCAATGACTTGCTTCATTTCACCAGCTTTTGTTTCTGTTGTTACTACAACAGCCATATCACGTGTCATAGATGGGAAACGTGGAATTGCTGAGTAGTAAGTTCCCTCAGCGTCTGCACCGAATACTTTTGCAAGAGATAATTCGAATACGAATGTATTTTTCACATCTAATTGTTTTTCTGTTTCCGGGTGCAATTGACCGATGAATCCGATTGCTTCACCATCTAATACGATGTCAGCTGTACGGCCTGGGTGCATACCTTCACGTTTTGCTGGTGCATAAGTGATTTGATTTGCCACGCCAAGTACGTCGAATAATCCTTCTAATACACCTTTAACAACGAAGAAGTCTACAACTTTCTTCTCACCTTGCCATGCATGGTGAAGAGCAAGACCTGTCATAACACCCGCAAGATGTTGTTCTTCTTTCGGAAGTTCTCCTGCTTCTGTTGGTAAGAAGATAGAACCTACTTCATATAATGCAACGCTGTCGTTTTTACGTGCAACATTGTATGAAACTGCTTCTAACAATTGTGGCACTAAGCTTAAACGAAGTTGGCTACGCTCTTCGCTCATTGGAAGCGCAAGATTTACAGGAGCTTTTTCGTTCGGCTCAACCATATATTGTTTCGCTTTGTCAGCGCTTGTTAATGAATATGTGATTGCTTCATATAAACCAGCACCTTCTAGGAAGCGGCGTACTTTACGACGTTTCGTTTGTGCTGATGTTAATTTACCACGTGTCATTGTTCCAGATGGTAATGTAACTGGAATGTGATCATAACCATACAGACGACCTACTTCTTCTACTAAGTCTTCTGAAATTGTAATGTCAGGACGACGTGCTGGTACATTTACATGGAATGTTCCTTCTACTTCTGTGAATGGGAATTTTAAGTTTGTGAACATTGTACCCATTTCACTCGCAGAAATATCTGTACCTAATACACGGTTTACTTTTTCAGCTGTAACAGATACTGTACGTTCTTGTACTTGTAAGTTATCAGCTTCTACTACACCTTCAAGTGCTTCTCCACCAGCGTATTTCGCCATTAAAGCAGCTGCATGTTGAATTGCTTCAAATGTACGTGTTGGGTCGATTCCTTTTTCAAAACGTGCACTTGATTCGCTACGAAGACCTAAGTCTTTTGATGTACGGCGCACTGTTTGACCTGCAAAGTATGCAGACTCAATTAGAACGTTTACTGTCTCGCTATCAACTTCAGAATCCGCTCCGCCCATTACACCAGCAACAGCTAACGCTTTTTCACCGTTTGTAATAACAAGGTGGTGGCTTTGTAACGTACGTTCTTGATCATCTAACGTTTCAATTTTTTCGCCTTCTTTTGCAAGACGAACAACGATTTCTTTTGAACCTAATTTATCGTAATCGAATGCATGTAACGGTTGACCGTATTCCATTAAAATGTAGTTTGTAATATCAACTACATTACTAATTGGACGAATGCCAGCTGCCATAAGACGAGTTTGCATCCACATTGGTGATGGACCAATCTTTACGTTCTTCACCATTTTTGCAATATATAATGGGTTTTCTTCTTTCGCTTCTACACTTACAGAAATGTAATCAGAAGTTTTTTCTTCTGTTTCTTGTAAGTCGATAGCTGGAAGTTTTACTTCACGGCCGTAAATAGCAGCTACTTCATATGCAACACCTAACATGTTTAAGCAATCTGCACGGTTTGGTGTTAAACCAAGCTCAAGTACTTCATCATGTAAATTTAAAATTTCAAGTGCATCTGCACCAACTTCAGCAGCACTTGGGAAGATGAAGATACCGTCTGCATATTCTTTCGCAACGAATTTCCCATCAATACCAAGCTCTTGAAGAGCACAAACCATACCGTGAGAAGCTTCCCCGCGTAGTTTTGCTTTTTTAATTTTGAAGTTACCAGGAAGTACAGCGCCAACTTTTGCAACTGGTACTTTTAAACCTTTTGCAATGTTAGCAGCTCCACAAATAATTTGAACCGGCTCTTCTTCACCGATATCGATTAAGCATTTGCTTAATTTATCAGCTTCTGGGTGTTTTTCACATTCTAATACGTGACCAACTACAACACCCTTTACACCTTTATTTAATACTTCAACACCTTCTACTTCAATACCACTTTTCGTGATTTTGTCTGCTAGTTCTTGTGCTGTTACATCTTTAATATCTACATACTCTTGTAACCAACGATATGATACGAACATATTTATCCTCTCCTTCCCTTACGCTCGTTTGAATTGTTGTAAGAAACGTACATCATTTGTATAGAAATGACGAATGTCATCTACGCCGTATTTCAACATTGCGATACGCTCTGCGCCCATACCGAATGCGAAACCTTGATATTCTTTTGAATCATAACCAGCCATTTCAAGTACGTTCGGGTGAACCATACCTGCTCCTAAAATTTCGATCCAACCAGTCCCTTTACAAGTGCCACAACCTTTACCGTGACACATCATACAAGAAATATCCATCTCTACAGACGGCTCTGTGAATGGGAAGAAACTTGGACGAAGACGAATTTCACGATCTTCACCGAACATCTTTTTCACGAATACTTGCAGTGTACCTTTTAAGTCACTCATTCGAATGTTTTTATCAATTACAAGACCTTCAATTTGCATGAATTGGTGTGAATGCGTTGCATCATCGTCATCGCGGCGATACACTTTACCAGGACAAATAATTTTAATCGGTCCTTTTTCTTTATTCTTTTCCATCGTACGTGCTTGCACAGAAGATGTATGTGTACGTAGTAACGTTTCTTCTGTAATGTAGAATGTATCTTGCATATCACGCGCTGGGTGATCTTTCGGTAAGTTTAATGCTTCGAAGTTGTAGTAGTCTTTTTCTACTTCTGTGCCTTCAGCTACTTCATAACCCATACCGATGAATACATCTTCAATTTGTTCAACAACTGCTGTTAACGGATGGTGACAACCTGTTTCAACAGGACGACCTGGCAGTGTAACATCAATTGTTTCAGTAGCTAATTTCGCCTCAATTACTGCTTTTTCTAAGTTACCAATTTTGTCTTCTAGACGCGTTTGAATCGCTTCACGTACTTCATTTACTAATGCTCCCATACGTGGACGCTCTTCTGCTGATAATTTTCCCATGCCGCGTAATACTTCTGTAATTGGACCTTTTTTCCCTAAATACGCTACGCGTACGTCGTTTAAGCCCTTTAGCTCTTTCGCTTCTTCAATAAGCTCTAACGCTTTTTGCTTTAGCTCTTTTAAACGTGCTTCCATTTGGAACCCTCCTAATTTTAAAAATAAAAAAACCCCGCTCCCAAAAAGGGACGAGGTAAATTCGCGGTACCACCCTAAATTGACAGAACAAGTCTGCCCACTCATTAGTTATAACGATCAATTCTGACCGGAACGCCTTTACATATAAATGGTCCTGGCGCCAACTCCAGAGGTGAATTCACTTCCATCTACCATAAGAATGCTTTCAGTCTACGGCACTCTCTCCCTATATGGCGATTTTGTAAGCTACTCTTCTCTATCAACGTTTTTCATTAATATACTTTTATTATATGTTCAAAAAAGTTCGATACTCATTTCACCACTTTTTTATGAACATGTACTTCAACTTATTATAAGAAGTTTTTTATCGATTCGCAACTGGGCTTTGTAAATAATACGTTAAAATCCCTGCTGCAACCGCAACATTTAATGATTCTGCCCCGCCGTAAATCGGAATATACAAGTTTTGATCACTTTTCGCAAGAATTTCTGGGCGTACGCCGCTTCCTTCATTCCCTACAATTAATGCAAAACTTCCAGCCGGGGTTACTTCACCAAATGGAACTCCATTTTCAAGAGCTGTTCCATATACAGGGACGTTATTTTCTTTTAACTTGTCTACCCATTCTTCTAAGTTCCCTTTCACAACCGGTAAGTGGAAAATAGAACCTTGTGTAGATCGTAGTACTTTACTATTATAAACATCAACGCACCCTTCTCCAAGCACAACGGCATGAATACCCGCTGCATCCGCTGTACGAATAATCGTTCCCAAATTACCTGGGTCTTGAAGGCCGTCTAATAAAAGAAATTTCCCATCAGTAAGAGCTACTTCTTTCTCATGTTTCTCACAAACAGCAAATACACCTTGCGTTGTTTCTGTTTCGCGAAGTACTTTTACAATTGCTTCAGGCACAATATACATTTCAACATCATTAACTGTCCAATCTTTCGGAAGATCTGTCTGATCTGAAACGATAAGTTCTGTTACAACTCCTGCCTTTAACGCTTCCTCTACTAAATGGAATCCTTCTACAAAAAATAAAGCTTTGTTATCGCGCTCTTTTTTCGTCTGCAGCTTTTTCCACTGCTTCACACGCGGGTTTTGTACTGAATCAATGTTTTTCATAATATGTATTTCCCTCTCTTCTTGTCTTATCATTATAGCCTATTTTTCATACATATTTACATAAAAAAGAACAAAAACTAACGTCAGTTTCAATTCTGAAGAAGAGGTGAAGATAATGAGTTTTAATTTACGCGGCGCGGTATTAGCGAATGTATCTGGAAATTCACAAGATCAATTACAAGAAACGATTGTCGATGCAATTCAAAGCGGTGAAGAAAAAATGCTTCCAGGTCTTGGCGTTTTATTCGAAGTCATTTGGAAAAATGCTGATGAAAATGAAAAACACGAAATGTTAGGAACACTGGAGCAAGGATTAAAAAAATAAGCAATAAAAGGTCACCTTAGAAAAAAAACTAAGGTGACCTTTTATTTCTATAAAATTTTTCTTCTCCTAAACATTTCTACTTTACTAACGCTACCCCGATGGAGTACAATGTTCAAAATACATTTAAACCGATCGATTTTTCTTCATGTACATCATTAGATAAAAGGAGTGAATGTTTTATGCAACGTATTACGCTTGAACAAGTTTTTAAACATCACATTACACAAAAATATGTAAACCGTTCTGGAATGGTCCACGCGATTGCTGTCGCTTACCATGCGTTTCACTTAGCCAAAAAGCATCACGCCTCAGTCGATGCTGCGACAAAGGCTGGCTTCCTTCATGATATCGGACATCATACGTGGTACACAGGCGGCGAATGGGACTATGACTTGTATAAAAAGAATGATATACATGCGATTAAAGGGGCAGAAAGATCTCATAAATTGCTTATTAGATTAGGAGAACATCCTAAACTAGCAAAAGAAATTTCTATTGCGATTCTTCTTCATACAGATTCTTTCTTAGTACAGCAAGAAATTGAAAGAACATCTCTTCAAAACATTATTAAATGGGCAGACGAAGCAGATGAAGAACCGGGCGGAGCGCACCATTATAGAACGATTTCTTACGAAAAAGCATTGAAAGCTATTCAGCAATTAGACCGATTGGTAGAGCGTGAATTACAAATAGAGCAAAAGAAATTGAATGACAAGGCAGAACATACTTATCAATGAGAAAGAGGCATCACTATAGGGTGATACCTCTTTTATTATTTTGCGAAAAATACACCTTTGTATGTAATATTTAAATGTTACACCTAAAAGCAAAATACTTTATAATTAAATATACAAATATAAAGAGGTGATTTTACAAATGCAACCCGCTACACAACTTTCTAATGAACAGAAATACTCTATGTCATGGGGACAATTTATTAGCTCCGTTTTATTCGCTTTTTTCGGAACCGGACTTATTACTGTGTTCCTCGCAATGCCCTTAACAATTTATACAGCCGGTCTTACAGATAAAAAACAAATTGCCCTGTATGAATCTATTGCAAATACTGCAAGTATCGTATTACAACTAGCCGTGTTGTTATTCTTCATTTTTAAATTCGAACCCGCAAAAAAATTACTACTAAAATCTTTTAACTTTAAAGTACTTAAAGAATGGCGTACATACGTATACTTACTTCTTTTCTTCGCTATAAACATTATACTCAATTACATCTTGTTAAATTATGTGTTCCAAGACGCAACAAAGCAGCAATCTTCCGCACTAAACTTAGACGTTTTTAAGCAGTATCAAATATTATTACTTCTCGGCTTCGCTATACTCACACCAATTTTTGAAGAGCTGATTTTCCGTGGTTTTATACTTCGCTTCTTCTCAGAACGCTTTCCATTTTGGATTGCAGCTATCGTAACAAGCTTCTTCTTCGGTATCGCTCATACATACTCACTTGGAGTAATGGTAATTACTTTCTTCATGGGATTATTAATGGCTATTTTATGTAAAAAAACAAAATCCATTATTCCAGCTATGTTATTTCATATTATGAATAATATGTTAGCATTCTTGAGTTAGAAAGAGGTGTCATCGCGATACCTCTTTCACTCTTTTATCACAACTTCAAACTCTTCTTCCTTTAACACTTTTCGATAATTCGTTTTCTTTTCTCCCTCTTCACCAGAAGTTAGGACAGGGGTCAGTACAATTTTTGTTACACTGTCCTCTAGCTTTTCAAAACGCCAATAACTATTTTCCGCTAATGTATGACCTGAAACTGGTTTTAACTCTTTCCCATCTTGATCTTTTACAGTAAATGTCACATCTAACTTTGTTCCGTTCATCATTTTATAATTTAACTTCGTAGATACAGGAGACACTTTCAAATCTTCCACTTCTATTGTTTGACCATTTTCCAATTTAAAATGTTTATGGATTGGGATTGTTTTCGTTTCAGCTTTTAATTTTTCTCCAGATGCCTTAAAGGAAAAGCCCCATTCTCCTTTTATTGAGGTTTTATCTTTTAACGGCATAAGTCTTCTATATATAATTTGTATATCTAGTTCCCCATCCAATTCCATTGGCTTCATTTGTGAATCTTTCAAATTTGTAGTAGTAAAAAATGTGTATGTATAATCATTTACTCTTTGTTTACCTCCACCACCACTACCATTTAACTCTTTTCCATTTATATAAACATCTGGGTACGGTAAAAAAATATCTCCCAGATTAACACTGTTAGACTTAAACGTACTATTAACAATAATCTGCCCTTCATCTATCATCACTTCATCTAACCTTACTTCTACACCGTTATCATAAACCGTTTGTCCTATTGTCGTTTTATATTCTTTTAAAGGTTCTCCTCTACTGTTTACGTAGTCTTCCATTTTACTTCCGATTAACGGTATATCTGCAATCATCCTTCTCATATCTACAGTCATCATCATGATAAATAATGCCGCAGCCGATGTTACAATAGCTATATTACGTTTCGTATGACCTTTGTTCTTTCTTATCTTTTTGCTAATTCGCTTTTGTATTTTCTTTTTCTCTATATGAGTTAAGTTAACTTCTTTATATTCATTTTCATCAATTTTTATATCATTTAACATTTCATACGGATCTTTCATTTCCTTCACCTCTTTTCTTATTTACTTCATTCGATTATGTAAAAATAATGCCCTTAGCTTCTTCCGGCCTCTCGACAGACGATTGTATATAAAAGAAGTTTTCATCCCCATTTTCTCTGCAATATCTTCTACACTGTCTTCTTCAACGTAATGCTTCATAAAGATTTCTTTATCGTTCTTCTTTAAATGATCTAATATATGTTCCATATCATTACTAATTTCATTTTTAGTAGTATCGGTATGTACCGCTATTTCACCTATTTGATCTAATCCTTTTTCATTTACTGTCTTCGCATATTTCCTCGCATAATCGATAGATTTATATTTTGTAATAGCTGCAATCCAATTTTTTAAAGTATTTTTCTCCTCATCATACTTTTCAATATGATTCCAAATTGCCAATAACACATCATCCATGCATTCCTCTTGTACATCTTGAAAAGAGGCTAAATGCTTCTGAATAATACTTTTTATAAGTCCGCCGTACCGGTCGATAATAAAATATAATGCTTTTTCGTTCCTTTTCCGTAGTTGCATTGCAACGTTCTCTTCTGTAATTTTCATATGTCCCCTCCTCTCTAACGTTCTCTACATCTATTAATTCGTATCGTTGCTTCTCATTTCTATCAATTTATACATATTTATTAATAATATCCAAAATAAACCTCATGTAGTAAAATATAACTTAATTCACTTAAAGGAGTTTACATATGTTCAGTATTATTTGGATACTTTTTACGCCACTGCTCTTACTATGCGGGATTGCTGGTGGTATTTTTTTAATGGTAACAGGAATTAAATATCGGAAATTACTTGTTATCTTAATGGGGATTATTTGCTTTTCATTCGTTATAATGCCTTTTATTTTTTTGAACAAAGGGATCAATGGAGAGACCGTTCTCCACATTTCACCTGTCCTATATTGGATACTTTTCTCTCTAGCTGGTTTATTAGCAGGATTGAATGGGGTACGTTCAAAAATTAAGAGTATACGCAACATGGGATTCATTATTTTCTCAATAGGACTGTTTGCAGCTATTTGCTATCAACTCATGTCCATGCCTGATTCATCTTTTATTCGTTAAGGAGTTATTACATATGGAATCTACCAACTTATTTATTTGGCTTATCTTAGCCCCTATTTTGTTATTATGTGAAGGCATCGTTGGCATTTTTTTAATTATTGCTGGCATTAAATATCGTAAATCACTTACTATTATAGCTGGTTTAATTAGCATATCGCTTATCGTTGTTCCTATCATTTGTATAGGTTTTGGAATAGATTTAAAGGGGATGGTTCCAATTTCAGGAACTTTATATTGGTGTTTCTTCTCTTTAGCTGGACTATTAGCTATTATAAGCGGAGGGCAAATATCGAGTATTCGTTCTATGGGGACAATTTTGTTTATAACAGGGCTGTGCTCCGTAACTGGTTATCATTTTTTATATCTCACTCTTTAAAAAGACAAAAAAGCAGGGAAATTAATTCCCTGCTTTTCTATTTGGTTTATTGCCTGATGGTAAAAAGAACGATAACACCCAAGCAATACCGGCTAGTATAGTTGCAATTAAGAAGGCATCGTTAATACCGTTAATTGCAGATAGCTTTGAAATTTGTCCGAATAATAGTTGTGTACTCATCGCATCTCCTGCTTGAGCTGATCCGGCTAATGCCGCTAAGCTTTGGCCCATACCGTGTACTTTATCAACTAAAATCGGGTTTGACGTTGTTAACATATTGCCGTAATCCGCTACGTGAGCAGTAGTTTGTTGCGTCATAAGCGTGATTAATATCGCTGTTCCAATTGAACCAGCTACTTGTCTTGACGTATTTTGCGTTGCTGTACCGTGAGAAATTAATTTCATCGGCAGTGCATTCATACCAGCTGTCATAATTGGCATCATAATGAATGACATACCAATTGAGCGTATAATATAATCCGTCATAATAACGCTATACGGTGTATCCATCGATAACGTTGTAAATTTATATGTCGCAAATGTTGTAATGGCTAATCCGACAATTGCTAACGGACGAATACCATACTTATCAAATAGTTTACCTGCAACTGGTCCCATGATCCCCATAATTAATGATCCTGGAAGTAATAATAAACCAGATTCCATCGGTGTAAAACCGCGAATGTTTTGCAAGTATACTGGAAGTAATAACATACCTCCGAATAAGGCCATCGTTACAATCGCGTTAATTACTAATGTGAAAGTGAACGTCGGATATTTAAATACTTGTAAATCGAGCATTTTATTGTCTGTTGTTAACTCTCTCCAAATAAATACAGCTAAACCAATGACACCGATGATAAGTGTTATAACAACTTCTGCACTAGTCCAGCCATTATTTCCAGCTTCACTAAATCCGTACAGTAAGCTACCTAGTCCAATACTTGAACTAATAACACCGAATACATCTAACTTTGTTTTAGACACTGGCTGAGCTAGTGTAAAGAATTTTAAAGATAAGAACGTAATAATTAAACCGATAACAAACATCCCATAGAACATTAAGTTCCAGCTATAGTTTTCAATTACCCAACCTGTTACAGTTGGTCCGATAGCTGGTGCTAAAATCATCGCTACCCCAAGTAACCCCATAGCTGCTCCGCGTTTATTAGGCGGGAATAATGTCATGAAGATATTCATACCAACTGGCATTAAAATACCCGCACCAACCGCTTGAATAACACGGCCTGTCATCATCATTGTAAAGTTTCCTGATGTAGCACAAATGATAGATCCTACAGTGAAGAATAACATTGCTGCTATGAATAATTTACGATACGTAAATCGTGAAACTAAAAATGCACTGATTGGTACTAAAATTCCGTTTACAAGCATGAAGCCTGTAATTAACCATTGTGCTGTTGAAGTTGATACGTTAAATTCATTCATTAATGGAGGCAGTGCAACATTAATGATCGTTTGGTTTAAAATAGAAACGAACATACCGAGAATTAATACAGCTACAACTGCCTTTACATTCACATTCTCTACCGGCAATTGTCTCTTCAGCATTTCTTTTTCCTGTTTTACTTGCTCTTGCTTCCCTGTTTCTAATTCCACTACGTTAGAAGCTTCTGCTTCTTGTTTTTGTTCAAGTTCTTTCTCTACTGTTTCTGCTTGACTTACTTCTATCTTACTTACGGCTGGGACTTGTTCTTCTCCCACATTCGTTTTTTTCTTTCGTAAAAGACGATTTACAAGGAAGAAGACGATTATACAAAATAGTGCATATCCTACAATTGCAATTGAGGACATCTCATCTCCCCCTTACTTATGAATACGAACTGACACATTCATTCCAGGAACAATATTTACTGATTTACTATGATCTAAAGAAACTTTAACTGGTACAACTTGCTTTACTTTCGTATAGTTCGCTGTTGCGTTACTTGATGGTAACATCGAGAATGTATTCGCTGTTGTTAATCCAACTTGTTCTACTTTTCCCGTTAACGTTGTATCTGGGTATGCGTCTACATACACATCTACTGTTTGGCCTTTTTGAACATCATCAATATTTGTTTCTTCAATATTTGCTGTTACCCATAAATTGCTCATATCAAATGCATAAGCAATTGGGCTACCTGCCCCAACGAACGCATTAGTTGTTGCATTTGATTGTACAACTGTTGCATTTTGCGGAATTGTTACATCTACTGTTTGTTCACCATTTGCTCCTGCTACAGTAACCGCACCTAATTTATCGTTCTCATTGTAATTTTTTCCGACTTCAGCTTTCCAGTCTGTTAATTTACCTGCTACTGGTGATGCAATTGGGATTACTTTCCCGTCAATCTTTGCATTTTCTGTTTTTAAATAGTTTTCCGATTGATTGTAATAGTAATAACCGCCAATACCGCCGCCAACTAATACAATTAATGTGATAATGTTGATAATTACCATTCTTCGAAACTGATTCATTGCATTCCTCTCCTTATATCGCATATAATTTTTTTCTAAACTATTTATATCCTTAGTGTTTATATTGTTTAATTGTTAATTATATTAACCTTTAAACAAAAAAAGCACACCTTTTACGACGCAAACTATGTTTTGTCTGCATCCTAGCGGTGCTGATTTCTAAAGGACTATCGTTTATAATTATAAATAATTATCCCGAATCTACAACCAACAATTTAAACCTATATGTTGTTTAAACAACATTACACTATACATGTGTTGTTTAAGGTTTAAAAATTAAACGAGGTGAAGTAAAAATGTCTATTAAAAATACAAATGATCCACGTGTAAAACGAACGAGACAACTCATACAGGATGCTTTTGTCGCTTTAGTAGGCGAAAAGGGCTTCGAAAATGTAACTGTGCAACATATCGCGGAACGCGCTCCTGTAAATCGTGCTACATTTTATAGCCATTACCATGATAAATATGATTTATTAGAAAAAAGCATAGAAGAAATGTTAGAAAAACTAGCTGCAGTAATTAAACCACAAAATCGAAATAAAGAAGATTTTCAGCTCACTTTTGATTCACCGCATCCAACTTTTTTAGCTTTGTTTGAGCATATCGCAGACAATACTAATTTCTATAACGTTATGCTCGGCGATAAGGCAGCTGGAAACTATTCTTATAAAATGATGAAAACAATTCAAACACATTTAACATTAAGCCTATCTATTTCCCAGCCAGATGATGAAGACCTTATGGTCCCTCGTGATATTCTTATTAGTTATGTTACAGGCGCTCATATCGGAATGATTATGTCATGGTTAAAAAGAGGCATGATTTATACCCCACATTTCATGGCAATGCAATTAACTCGCTTAATTATTTTAGGAGCTCATACTGCAGCAGGATTAGAAAGACCGTTTTAAAAATGGAAAAAGCGAAGGAGGTTATCCTTCGCTTTTTTCTATTAATTAAATGTAATGTTATGTACAGCCTCTTTATCAAGACGTTTAATAACTTCTACAATTAACTTCACTGCGTTTTCATAATCATCACGATGTAACATCGCTGCATGAGAATGAATGTAGCGTGTCGCAATCGTAATTGCCATAGATGGGATACCATTTACAGAAATGTGAATTGCTCCTGCGTCCGTTCCCCCGCCGGCTACAGAATCATACTGATATGGAATTTGTAATTCATCCGCAACATCAACAACAAAATCACGTAAACCTGTATGACCAATAACAGAAGCATCATATAGAATAATCTGCGGACCATCACCCATTTTACTTTGTGCTTCTTTTGCCGTTACACCTGGTGTATCACCAGCAATACCTACATCTACTGCGAATGCGATATCTGGCTTAATATAGTTTGCAGATGTTTTCGCACCACGAAGACCAACTTCTTCTTGTACAGTCCCAACGCCGTATACAACGTTTGGATGCTTTTCATCTTTTAATTGTTTTAATACGTCAATTGCAATTGCACAACCAATTCGGTTATCCCATGCTTTTGCAAGTAACATCTTTTCATTCTTCATCACTTGGAATTCGAAGTACGGTACAACTTGATCTCCTGGTCGTATGCCCCACTCCATCGCTTCTTCTTGGCTAGAAGCACCAATATCGATGAACATGTCTTTAATTTCAACTGGCTTTTTACGAGCTTCTGGAGGTAAAATGTGCGGTGGTTTTGAACCAATTACACCTGTTACATCTCCTTTACGCGTTACAATCGTTACGCGCTGTGCAAGCATAACTTGCGACCACCAGCCACCCACCGTTTGGAAACGAAGGAAGCCTTTGTCATCAATTTGCGTAATCATAAAGCCGACTTCATCTAAATGACCTGCAACCATAATTTTCGGGCCGTTTTCTTCCCCAACTTTTTTCGCAACTAAACTTCCTAAATTGTCAGTAGAAAGTTCATCTGCAAACGGCTCAATATATTTCTTCATTACTTCACGTGGTTCGCGCTCGTTACCCGCAATACCGCGTGCGTCTGTTAATTCTTTTAGCATTGTCAATGTCTCGTCTAATTTTATCATTGCCAACACCCTCCTTTTTCTTCAGTCACTTTATTATACAAAAGGAAATTGAAATATTCAAAAATTAAATTAGTATCCTTGTGTTTGACGCTGATGATTTACTTCATTTTTATCTAAATATGCTTTTTCAATTTCATCTTGTTCAAATTCAAGCGCTTGTCCAAGGCGAAGATAGCTTGTAAATAGTTCAATATAGTTCGTAATAGAAGGTTGATCTGTAAAACGAATTACTTTCGCATATGTGTCTAAGAAAATTTCCACTTGTGTTTTATTCGTTTGCGCACATTTATAGAATAAGAAGTTTTTATCAATTCCTAAATCGATTCCGATTGATAAAATAAAATGTAAACCATCTACGTATTCTTCTAATATTACTTCACGTTCTGAAGCTGGTTTATTGCTCCAATATTTAAAACAACGTGTTTCATTTGCAAGTTCTCCAATTTCTACAAGAAGAGCTAACATTTTTTCTTTTAACAATTTTTTCGGTTGTAAGTCATGTTCTTTCACAATACGGTCATCTAATTCTTTTTGTAATTTAAATAGTTGTAGTAAGTCCATTCTATTGTCCTCCTCCAACATCGCATTTTCCGCAACAATGTTGTTTCATCTCAAAGTTCATTATTATTTTTCGTTTCTTATTAACAAGTCAGCTACCTACATCTTTATAAAGATAGCTTGTCCTTAATTTGCAAATACGTTTCAATCATCACTCATATATTGTTCACTTGATGAAAGCTCCATATCATCTTTCCATTATAGCAGTGTCGTTTCTGCTAGGAAAGATGCACTTCTCACGAATGAGTTCAAATAAAAAAAGTCAGGAGGATTCTCCTGAGTTTATATATATATTCTTTTATATCGCTATAGCTTTTATATTGATTTTGTCATATCGATAACGACACATCCGTTAATCTTTCCTACTTTCATGTAAAAGTCTCCACGTTATCGTTACAAAAATTCTTACAAGCACATCTTAATATACTTGAGCAAGAAATAACGATAATAAGTGGCTAATTTTACAATAAATACAAATAAAAAAACCTTAGAAGAAAATCTTCTAAGGTTTTAAACAATTAGTTAATGTTGTTTTTTGCAACTGTTGCTAATTCAGCGAAAGCTTTTTCGTCATGAACAGCTAAGTCAGCAAGCATCTTGCGGTTAACTTCGATGCCAGCATTTTTTAAACCGTGCATTAAGCGGCTGTAAGAAAGACCATTCATACGAGCTGCTGCGTTGATACGTGTAATCCATAATTTACGGAAGTCACGTTTCTTTTGACGACGGTCACGGAATGCATACATTAGAGATTTCATAACCTGTTGGTTAGCAACCTTAAATAATGTACTCTTAGAACCGTAGTAACCTTTTGCTAATTTTATAACTTTTTTACGACGTTGACGAGTAACTGTACCACCTTTTACTCTTGGCATAATATTACCTCCTAGTTTGTTCTATATATCAGCCGAACTTATTTTAAGTTGTCAAGCATTTGACGAATGCGTTTGAAGTCACCAGCGCTAACTACACCAGCTTTACGTAGTTTACGTTTAGCTTTTGTAGATTTGTTAGCGAATAAATGGCTTGTGTAAGCGTGAGAACGCTTCAGTTTACCAGATCCAGTCTTTTTGAAACGCTTTGCAGCGCCGCGATGAGTTTTTTGTTTAGGCATAGGTATTTCCTCCTCTATCTATTACTTATCGTTTTTCGGTGCTAAAACTAAGAACATACTACGTCCTTCCATTTTAGGCTTAGATTCAATTGTACTAACTTCAGCACAAGCTTCTGAGAAGCGATCTAAAACACGTTGACCGATTTCTTTATGAGTAATGGCACGTCCTTTAAAGCGAATTGACGCTTTAACCTTGTCGCCTTTCTCTAAAAACTTGACAGCATTACGAAGTTTTGTGTTAAAGTCATGTTCATCAATTGTTGGACTTAAACGAACTTCTTTCATGCTAATTACTTTTTGATTTTTGCGCTGTTCTTTTTCTTTCTTCTGTTGCTCAAAGCGGAATTTACCGTAGTCCATAATGCGGCATACTGGTGGTTTCGCATTTGGAGCAACCAATACTAAATCAAGATTAAGACCTGCAGCTAAGTCTAAAGCGTCATTACGAGACTTGATTCCAAGTTGATCGCCGTTTGCGCCAACTAAGCGTACTTCACGTGCACGAATTTGCTCGTTAATCATCATATCCTTGCTAATAGTAAGCCACCTCCAAGGTTTTCTTAGAATACGTTTTGCAATTGTAGAACCCGAACAAAAAAAGTGCGGGCACACGGCACCCACACTTGTAATATCTTTAGTAAGAAATACATTTACCTGCTAACTGCGAATGCGTCCATCAGGTGAGAAGCGGGTGCTTCTACTTGTCAAAACCATATTCTATTATCCTTGATGAGTTTATCATAGGACATGACGTCTGTCAAGAAGACGCGATGTGTTTTACTAACAACAAGAAATATTGTAACAAACAACCAGCATACTTGCAATACTTTTTTATGATAAGTATTGTTTGGTTATTTTTTCTAGATTTTCTTTTTTATAATACATAAAAAAGCCGCGGTATACCGCGGCTCTTTCTTATCGTTTTCCTTCTACCTTAATCATGTCAACAAACGCATCTAATGCGATTGTTTCTGATTTTTGTTCACCATATTTACGTACGTTAACGCCATTTTCAGTAACTTCATTGTCACCTACTACAAGCATGTACGGAATCTTTTGCATTTGTGCTTCACGGATTTTGTAACCAATTTTCTCTTCACGAGTGTCTAATTCAACACGGATACCAGCACGTCGTAATTCATCTTGTACTTTCTTCGCATAGTCTAAATGTACTTGCGGAGAAACTGGAATTACTTGCGCCTGAACTGGAGCTAACCAAGTTGGGAATGCGCCTTTGTATTCTTCAATTAAGAAGGCTACGAAACGTTCCATAGTTGATACAACACCACGGTGAATTACAACTGGACGATGTTGTTTACCGTCTTCACCAACGTAAGTTAATTCAAAGCGTTCTGGAAGTAAGAAGTCTAATTGTACAGTTGAAAGTGTTTCGTCTTTTCCAAGAGCAGTACGAACTTGAACGTCAAGTTTCGGACCATAGAATGCCGCTTCACCTTCAGCTTCATAGTAATCAAGACCCATTTCATCCATAGCTTCTTTTAACATACCTTGTGCTTTTTCCCACATCTCATCATCAGCATAATACTTTTTAGTATCTGCTGGGTCACGATAAGATAGACGGAATGAATAGTTTTCTAAACCGAAATCTTTGTACACTTCTAACGTTAAGTTTACAACACGTTTTAATTCTTCTTTAATTTGATCTGGACGAACGAAAATGTGCGCATCATTTAAAGTCATTCCGCGTACACGTTGTAATCCAGATAATGCTCCAGACATTTCATAGCGGTGCATTGTTCCAAGTTCCGCAATACGGATTGGTAATTCACGGTAGCTGTGAATATCGTTTTTATAAACCATCATATGGTGAGGGCAGTTCATTGGACGAAGAACTAACTCTTCATTATCCATTTCCATTGATGGGAACATGCCATCACGGTAATGGTTCCAGTGACCAGAAGTTTCATAAAGCTCTCTACTTCCTAATACTGGAGTGTATACGTGATCATAGCCTAAGCTTGCTTCTTTATCAACGATGTAACGCTCGATAATACGGCGAATTGTTGCACCTTTTGGTAACCAAAGTGGTAAACCTTGTCCTACTTTTTGGCTATTAGTAAATAGTTTTAACTCTTTACCTAATTTACGGTGATCGCGCTCTTTCGCTTCTTCAAGCATACGTAAGTGCTCATCTAATTCTGCTTTCTTAACGAATGCAGTACCGTAAATACGTTGTAACATTTTATTATTGCTGTCGCCGCGCCAGTAAGCACCTGCAACACTTAATAATTTAAATACTTTAATTTTCCCTGTAGATGGAAGATGAACACCACGGCATAGGTCGAAGAATTCGCCTTGCTCATAAATTGAAATAACTGCATCTTCTGGAAGATCGTTAATTAAATCTAATTTTAACTCATCGCCGATTTCTTCAAAGCGACGAAGTGCTTCTGCACGTGGTACTTCATGACGAACGATTTCTAAGTTTTCGTTCACGATTTTTTGCATTTCTTTTTCGATTTTCTTGAAGTCCTCAACTGTAATTGCTTCTTCCATATCAATATCGTAGTAGAAGCCATTTTCGATTACTGGACCAATGCCAAGCTCAAGCTTAACATCTTTATATAAACGTTTTAACGCTTGTGCTAAAAGGTGAGCTGTTGAGTGGCGTAAAATATATAAGCCATCTTCAGAATCTAATGTAATAATAGAAACTGCACCATCTTCTTCGATTGGTGTAACAAGATCGATCATCTCATCGTTTAATTTTCCAGCCACAGCTTTTTTCTTTAAGCCTGGGCTAATAGAAGCTGCGATTTCTTCAGTTGTTACTCCTTTTGGAAACTCCTTCACAGCTCCATCAGGGAAAGTAATTTTAACTACATCTGCCATCACTGGTCACTCCTCTTTTTTTTCAAAATAAAAAACACTCATCCCATAAAAAGGGACGAGTGTTGAATTCGTGGTTCCACCCTTGTTCCAATTAACCTTATTGTTAATTGCTCAAGTTCAACATAACGGTGTTGTCCGTTAGCAATTACTAGAAAAACGTTCACTGCTAAAGTTTAGAGGGGGTAAGTAATAATCCCGTACTAGGAAGCTCGCACCCTAAGGCTTCCCTCTCTGAAAATCGTAGATAACTACTCATGTCCTCATCATGACATTTCAATATATTTCATTTATGTAGGTAATTATATGCTCAAAAACTTAGAAAATCAAGGGCGTTACCTTTATTTTTTAAATTTTTCACATTGCGCTCAAACTCATGCAAACCATGTAATTCGACTCGTTCCTGAAATACATTTCGCAAAGTAATAATCATATTATGATCTTGTTCTTTCGTATATAAATAAATCTTTTTCGGCGAAATAGAAAGAAGTGGTGCAATTACTTTCGTATCGATATATACATCCTGTTTCTTTAATAATTCTTCATCTATATATTGAACCAATTTCTCCTGTTTTAAACGCCTACCTTTATCATCATAGAAAATAAAACTTTCATCAAAAATAAGATGTACACAGGACAAACGTGATTTCCGGCTACTTACTTGTTGGCGAAGTGTCTCAATGAATATTTGGTATTCCTGCTCCATCTTATACTCATCAATTGCAACTTCAGCAAGCTTAGTTACCATTTCCCTATATGTACGAAGACGAAAACGAACGTATGATGAAAACGAGAATGAGAGCGGATCACAAAGCCAATCATTCAAAGACGACGCAATATAAGATTCAAATTTTTGACGTGTTAAATCACTAGCTACTCCTTTTCTTCTTTCCTTTAAAATCTCATGTGCCATATGCAATATTTGATGACACTCTTCTTGTTCTTCATAAAAAAACTTTTCCTTTAAAATGGTATGAATCCATTCATTTTGTTTCACATTCATAATGAAATATAGTAATACTGGCAATAAAATCTTTTCAATATAATTTGATTCACATAATGGTATATGAATAACAACCTTTTGTTCGTTTAAATATACACTTGTTTCCTTATATAAGGATTCTGTTCTTTTCGTTAGTTGTCTGTATACGTACACAGCATCATTTTTTTCTTCGAAGCAAATTTCAATCACTTTTGTCCCCCCTTTTATCCCCGCTCTAAAGGATTGCATCTATACGTTACAAATCCTATAAGAGTCCGATCTATGGAAGTTCACTCTTAGTAGAAACCTATCTCCCATTGTTAGAACATCCACTCGATATGGCTTGCTAATTTTATATATATTAAGGGAGGGAGAAAAAAATGATACAAGCTACTCTGAAAAAATGATTAAAATAAAGTGAAACTTTAATCAGTGGAGGTTTTGTCCATCCTCCACTGATTATTAGCCCGCACCAATCGAGCCTTTACGGGCAGCAGGGCTCCCACCTAACTTCTTTGCTTTACAGCCGAATTTTGAGGTGGGAGTCTTACTGCCCGCCAATAGCGGGATAAAAAAGAGCAAGCTTCTCAGCTCGCTCTTTACTTATTACGACGATTTTTCCCACCAATTGGGATTGGCTTCGCTAAATATTTAATTCGTTCCATAATACGGGCCGCTTTCATCTCTTCTGCTTCACCGCGCTGTGTATACGTTAAATGATGTTCCAACTGTTTGAAATCAAAGTTAGATGTAAAGAACGTCGGTAAGTTTTCCAACATACGGAATTGCAAGATTGCACCGAGTACATCATCACGTACAAAACTTGACATCGCTTCTGCCCCGATATCATCTAACATTAATACTTGTACACGTTTGACAGCATCAATCTTTCCGCTAATCGAATTATCTTGAATCGAACTTTTGATTTCACGTAAAAATTCAGGGAAGTATACGAGCATCGAACTAATTTTCTTTCGCGCAAGCTCATTTGCAATTGCCCCTAAAAGATACGTTTTCCCTACACCAAATTTACCGTACAAATATAAACCTTGTGCTTTTTTACCTGGTTCGTATGTGTTTAAAAATTCATTCGTTGCACCTATTGCATCAATACGTGCATCTAAATCTGAAGGGTCTAAATTTTCCATAGTTGCCTGCAAAATGTCAACTGGCATATATACACTTTGAACGAGTTTTTCATATTTTTTTCTCTCATCATATGCTACTTTTCTAATACAACGATCGTATTGAATATCAATCATCTTACCTTGAATGACGAGCTTCGGCTCATATCCTTGTAGCATATTTTTACATGACCCTAAATCTGGACAATCCGCACACCCTACACTTTGTCCAATATATTCATATAACTTCACAAGACTTCGTTCAATCATAGAAGTCGTTACTTCACCTTTATGTTCGTCTATAAATTCTTTCACACGAGGGTGCGCCATCACTTCTGCCTTTAAGACTTCATATCTATTTTTAAAGTTTTTATTTTCCATTAATTTCGTAAATGAATTTTGAATATGCTCCATTTTCTCACCTCAAAGAGCGTTCATTTTCTTTTATTAATCACGCTTATATTTTTTCAATACTTCTTCTAATCGTTTCCGTTCATCTTCTAACGTACTTGCATCTTTTTTCGCACTTACGTCATTTTTTACAGGTTCTTTCTCTTCTTCTTTCGACTCTTCTTTAAGCCAATCTGGTACCATTTCTTTTCGCACTGTTTTCTTCGCTGTACGACCTTTTTTCTTCGTCTCAGCCCACTCTTGATATTGACGATTCTCTTCTTTCGCTAGCGCCATCGCCTCGCCTACTGTACCGACCTTTTTTCGCGCCCAATGTCCAGCAATCTTCTCGACATACGTTTTAGCAAGCTTCATATCTGAGCGTAGCATAACGTAATAAATAAGTACATTCACAACCCCTGGCGTTAACTTTTGATTTATCATTACATCCTCAACGATTTGCAAGTCAGCTTTCGTCGCCTCTGCACCGCCTGAAATCTCTTTCAATAGTTGTTTTGGCGAGATTTCCTCTAACTGTTTCATTAGCATCTCTTCTTGCGTAGATGGCTCTTTCTCTTTCATTGTACGAGCAGCATGAGGTTGCACTCTTTCACTTAATACAGGTAACGCTTGACCATTTTCGAATTGATACCAATCGCGTGCTCCCTTCCGAAGCCTTTCGATATCAATTGTTTGCACTTCTGTCACTGCGCCAAGAACGATATTTTGCATCGATAACACATCCACACCGTACACATAAGCGAGTGTAATAACACATTCTCTCACTTGATCTGTAATCGCCTTTTTAGGAACAAGGGCTGATAGTCCGTCTACAAATAAAGAGAAATCAAAGAAATCGTTCCAAACTTTCGGAGCATCCCCATTCTCGTTACTTGGCATAATTGTCGTTTTCGGGATACGCAGTTCTTCTTGCGCATATTCAAACTGACCTGGGTTAAACGAATCAAATATATCGTTGAAGGAGCGCGTAACATTTTCATAAGAAGCAAAATCGAATTCTTCTTCTAAGAAATATTGCTTTACTTGGTTGTATTTTGTCCGACTCAAGCGATTATATAAAAAGATACTTAAAACAATATCATCAAAAAACTGCTTCGGAGATAAAGGTGGTTGCAATTCATATATAAACATCCGAATATCTTTTTCTTTCTTAATATATACATTTAAAAGACCAATCGCTTCTAACTTTACTCGTTCCCCATATATTTCAGGAAGTTGCATTTGCATAGTCACCATAAGGGAGTGATGTGTATTCTCTTTTCCAAACACACGATCTTGCTCTAACTCTCCCCATAGTGTCATGTATAAGCTAAAAGCTCTACTACCTATTAACGGCTGATACAACATCGTTAATACTTTCCGGTCGTAATTATGTAACAACCCTTTCGCACTTACTTTATAACGATCAATCGGCAATAGCTCCATCCATGACTGTTTTTCCATTCTTGCTTTTCCTTTCTCTCATCCAATCTAGCCTACATTTCACTCGTTCTATCTTTATTATATAATTTATTAGCGAAAAAGAGCTATTAGCTTCCGCTTCTAGCTCTCTTATCTCGTTTACTTACAGTATATAAAGAGATTCCTTCTACTCTCTCTCTTTTTGCAGTATATCTTTTAATTCTTCAATAAATACATTTAAATCTTTAAATTGACGATACACAGAAGCAAAACGTACGTAAGCAACATCATCAATATCACGAAGTTCTTCCATAACAATTTCACCAATCATATCACTTTTCACTTCTGATATACCTAAGTTACGAAGTTCACGCTCCACACTTTGTGTTACTTCCTCTAACTGCCTTAAAGATACAGGTCTTTTTTCACACGCTTTAATTAAACCGCGTAAAATTTTCTCTTTATTAAACTCTTCTCGTGTTCCTTCTTTTTTAACAACGATAAGAGGTGATTCTTCTACTCTTTCAAATGTCGTAAAGCGACTTAAACAACTTTCACACTCTCTTCTTCTTCGAATAGAGCGCCCCTCGTCTACCGGACGCGAATCTAACACTCTTGTTCCATTATGAAAACAGGATGGACAACGCAATTCATTCACTCCTTTACACTATAATCTTTATTCTTTCGCTACTCACCTACATGTGAAAATATATATACAATATTATATAACTCATTCTTCTATAATGACCACTCTAAGTTATTACATATCGTGATCCTATTTTATATAAACTAAAAAAGAGGTGCATTATACACCTCTTTACATTTTAAATCAATTATGTTCTTTTTTAAAGAGCTTTTGTTTCTCTCTGCTTAATTTCGAAGCTACCAGTGCCTCGAGGAAGCTCGATGCTCTCACGCGTTTTCGCGTTTAAACCTTCTGCAATATATTCTGCAGCAACATTTGGATCAATACGATCCCCACAAGTATAAACATCAATACTTGCGTAACCGTGCTCCGGAAAGCTATGAATTGTTAAATGTGATTCCGAGATAATTACTACTCCACTTACACCTTGTGGTGCAAATTTATGAAAAGCAACCTCACGTACTTCAGCACCAGCTCTTAGTGCTGCATCCACAAATAATTGTTCAATATACGGCATGTCATTAAGCTTGTCGAAATCGCAATCCCAAAGTTCAGCAATCACGTGACGACCCATCGTATCCATAGTATCCATTCTACAGTTCCCCCTTGTAAATTTATTCTAACTGTTCGAATTGAAAACTAATTTGCAATTTGGCTTGCTCCACTACCACGGGGGAAAGTTAGTCCAGAGAGGTCCTAACCCTTTAAGTAGTGACTACGTACCTCAGCTCTTAAGTTTACGAGTGTTAGTATACTTTGTTTATTTTCATTTTGCAACAACAGTTTTTTCGATTTTCTGTCATATTTTCCTCTTTACTTTTCCCTAAAAAAAATTAATGATTCACGAATACAGTAATCCCAACGTTTCGTGGTATGTCCACTATTTAAAAATATACTTATATAATTTTTTTCCTTTTCAGAAAAAAATAAAAAAGAGGGCAAATTTTCACTTGCCCTCTCTCGTTCACTTAAATATGTTGCACATTTTTTTGTTTCGCTAATTCATCAACAACTAACGTTACAAGATCTACAACACGACGAGAGTAGCCCCACTCGTTATCATACCAAGCAAGTACTTTCACTTTACGATCACCCATTACCATTGTAGACAAACCATCAATAATAGCTGAGTGTGTATTTGTATTAAAATCGATAGACACTAAAGGCTCTTCGCTGAATTCTACAATTCCTTTTAATGCACCGTTTGCAACAGTTTTGAATGCTTCATTAATATCTTCAACTGTTACATCACGTTTTACGTCTACTACTAAATCAACAAGAGACACGTTTGGTGTTGGTACACGAAGTGCCATACCATGAAGTTTTCCGTTTAAGTGTGGAAGAACTTTTGCTAGCGCTTTTGCAGCACCCGTCGTTGTTGGAATGATGGACTGTCCGCAAGCACGCGCTCTTCTTAAATCTTTATGTGGGTTATCAATATTTTTTTGGTCATTTGTATAAGCATGAACAGTTGTCATTAAACCGTTTTCAATTCCGAACTGCTCATCTAACACCTTTACAACAGGCGCTAAACAGTTTGTTGTACAAGATGCATTTGAAATAACAGTATGCTTTGTAATATCTAATTGGTCTTCGTTCACACCAACTACGATTGTTACATCTTCATTTTTACCAGGTGCTGTTAAAATAACTTTTTTCGCTCCAGCTTCAACATGAAGAATTGCTTTTTCTTTCGAGTTAAATTTACCAGTTGCTTCAATTACAACTTCAACACCTAGATCTTTCCAAGGCAACTCCTTTGGATCGCGGTTGTTTAAAAGGCGAATCATTTTCCCATCAACTAGTAAGTGATCTTCAAATGCTTCCACTGTTCCGTCAAACTTTCCATGAACTGTATCATATTTAATTAAATGCGCTAACGTTTCTGATGGATAGCTTGCATTTATTGCTACAATTTTGAATGCGCTTTCTTTTATTGCTTGACGAAATACCATTCTCCCGATACGTCCAAATCCATTAATTGCCACACGAGTCATAATATGTTATCCCCCTTGAATGCGTTATACTATTTATCTCCAATCCCAATAATAGTATAACACAAAAAGGAGATATGTCACTAAGCATTTTCATTAATTTCACAATTTTTTAATCAATAATGTTCCATTCTTTCAAAATAGAGGCTAATTGTGTTTTCGTTCCAGTAATTGTGCCATCATTATAAATTACTTCATCTGCCTTCTTTACTTTTTCTTCTAATGGCATTTGAGATTGAATACGAGCCGTTGCTTCTTCTTCTGAAAAGTTATTTCGTTTCATTAAACGTTCCAATTGCGTATTCGGTGTGACTGCTACAACTAAAACACGATCAACGAGATTTGTTAATTTACTTTCAAACAAAAGAGGGATATCTAACACAACCGCTTGCATATCTTCTTTTATGTACATCTCCTTTTGTGCATTCATTTCTTCACGCACTGCAGGATGAACAATTTCGTTTAACTGCAATCGTTTTTCTTCATTATAAAAAACGACACTCCCAAGCTTTGGTCGATCAAGCTCTCCATCTTTTTGTAACACTTCCGTTCCGAACACCTCTACAATTTTGTTATATGCCGGTTTTCCTCGTTCTACAACTTCTCGCGCAATAATATCTGCATCAATAACCGGTATACTCATTTCACGAAACATTTCTGATACCGTACTTTTTCCGCTTGCAATGCCTCCTGTTAATCCAATTACTACTGTCATAATAATCCTCCTCACAATATTAAAGGCGCGAAACTAATGTTCCACGCCCATACTTACATTTTCCAAATTCCAATAATAATGAGTAATACCCCAGGCAGGAATGTAAATTTTTGTAACCATTTCATATTTGATAAAATCGTACCGAGCTTCATTCCAATAAATAAAAATAAAGAACTCATAACCGCGACTAATACCGCCATCATCGCGGGTGCATAACCTAATAAAGATGCACCAATTCCAGCACCAAACGAATCTATAGAAAGAGCGATACCGAGAAGTAACGCTTCTCCTGCAGAGATAGTTCCTGATTTATCAAAATCCGCAACTGTCGGCTTCCGCAAAATTTGAATCACTAGCCCGAGTGAAGCAATTTCTAATTTCCAAACCTTCTCCTCTTGCTTTGGTTCTTCTTTTTTATCACTTCGAAAAAATTGGTATAATACCCAAATTCCAATTCCAATAAGAACAAATCCGCCGATACGCGTTGCGATAACAGGTGAAAATATTTTCGCGATCATATGTCCAATTCCCATGGAAACGAGCATTACAGCTGCTGAACAGATCCCGATAATTATAATTGATCTTAGTGGAATTCTTACGCTTCTTAAACCATATGTTAGCCCTACACTACAGCTATCTAAGCTTAATGTAAAAGCTAATAAAATAAGAGATAAATAAAGGTACATCGGTAAGCTCCTCCCTTATACATAGCTCTGCTCTATGTATATGACAAATGCCTATCCGATGTTATCCCTTTTCTATATTCTAGGTTGGCAAATTGGGCAGTAATGTGTTCCCCTTCCGCCAACAACTGTTTTTTCTAATAGCGTACCGCAAGTCACACACGGTTCTCCTTTTTTCCCATATACATTTAGAAGTTCTTGGAACGAACCAATTTGTCCTTGTGAATTAATATACGTTCTAATTGTACTTCCGCCTCGCTTAACAGCTTCGCCCAGCGTTGTAACAATCGCCTCGTAAATTCTTTCTATTTCTTCTTTTGTTAAAGATGCAGCTTCTCGTTCTGGGTGAATTTGAGAACGGAATAACACTTCATCTACATATATATTTCCAAGCCCTACTAAAAGACGCTGATCTAATAATACGACTTTTATTTTACGATTTGTTTTTTGCAATCTTTCTTGTAAATACTGCGGTGTCAATTCAGCATCAAATGGCTCCGGGCCTAAGTCAGCAAGAGGCATTTGATTCAACTCTTCACCTTTCTTAAAGAGATGCATCGTACCAAACTTTCTCACATCTTTATAATGTAATTCAGTTCCATCTGTAAATAAGAAACGGACGTGCGTATGTTTATCAATCGGCTCATCCTCTTGATGAAGTAAAAACTTACCTTCCATGCGCAAATGTGAAACAATTACATAGTTCGTTACATACAAAAGCAAAAACTTACCTCTTCGCTTTATATTTTCAATTGTCTCGCCTCTTAGCATTTCTTTAAAAATTTCTGCATCATCCGGTCGTTTTACTATTTTGGGATAAGTAATAACGACATTTTCAATCGTTTTTCCTGTTACAAGATTTTCAAGCGTCCGTCTAACGTTTTCAACCTCTGGTAATTCCGGCATTTCATCACGTCCTTATTTCGCATCGTACCAAGTTGGACCGTAAGAATAATCAACTTTCAATGGAACGGCTAGTTCAATTGCATGCTCCATTACTTCAGGTACAAGCTTCTCTAATTTTTCAATTTCTTCTTTTGGTGCTTCAAATATCAATTCATCGTGTACTTGCAGAAGAAGACGTGCTTGTAATCCTTCTTCTTCTAGACGATCTGCCATAATAATCATCGCTTTTTTAATAATATCAGCCGCACTACCTTGAATTGGTGTATTCATAGCTGTACGCTCAGCAAAGCTACGTAAATTGAAATTACGACTCGTAATTTCCGGAATATAACGGCGACGATTTAATAATGTAACCACATATCCTTTTTGTTTCGCATCTTTTACGATTTCATCCATGTATTCTTGTACACCAGGGAAACTTTCTAAATACTTTTCAATAAATTCCGCTGCTGCTTTTCTTGTAATTCCTAAGTTTTGCGAAAGACCATAATCACTAATACCATACACAATTCCGAAGTTAACAGCTTTTGCTTGTCGTCTCATGTTAGATGTTACTTCATCTTTCCCAACACCAAATACATCCATAGCTGTTTTCGTATGAATATCCATGTCATGTTGGAACGCTTCAACTAACCCTGGATCATTTGCAATGTGAGCAAGCACACGAAGTTCGATTTGTGAATAATCAGCCGCGTACATGATCCATCCTTCTTCTGATGGAACGAATGCCTGACGAATCTTTCTTCCTTCTTCTAAGCGAATCGGGATATTTTGTAAGTTCGGATCTGTTGAACTTAATCGACCTGTTTGCGTTAACACTTGATTAAAACGAGTATGGATTTTAGATGAATCTTCATGTACAACTTTCAATAAACCTTCAATGTAAGTTGAATTTAGCTTTCCTAATTGACGGTAATGTAAAATATTTGGAATAATTTCATGACGATCCATAAGTTTATCTAATACATCCGCCGACGTAGAATAACCTGTTTTCGTCTTTTTAATAACTGGTAAGTTTAAATTCTCAAACAGAATAACCCCAAGTTGCTTCGGTGAATTAATATTAAATTCTGTTCCCGCAAGCTTATAAATTTCCTGTTCCATTTCCTTTAATCTACCTGCAAGTTCTTCTCCCATATTACGAAGACGCTCCGTATCAACTTTTACACCTTTCACTTCCATATCAGCTAATACACGTGCAAGTGGTAATTCTAATTCCGTAAATAATTCATATTGCTCGTTCTTTTTTAATTCTTCTAAGAACGTTTGCTTTACATCATATAATACATGCACTTTACGAGCTACATGCTCCGCTACTACCTCTAGCTCCGGAACAGCACGCTTCGCACCTTTTCCGTAAACTTCTTCGTCAGATTTTACGGCATGCGTTTCTTTCATTTTCGCTACAGTACGGAAATCTTTATCTGTATCGGCTGGATCAAGTAAATAAGCGGCAATTAATAAATCAAAGTCAATCCCTTGAATATCTACACCTTTCCACTTGAGAGCAACGATAGCACGCTTCGCATCAAATGTATGTTTTCTCATTTCTCCATTTGCAAGCCACTCTTTAAAAGCATCCGATTTAAGAGCAACATCGGCCGGAATGAAGTAACAACCATTTTCATTTTGAATACCAAAACCTTGAATATCGGCTTTATGATAATTATCTTCTTGCACTTCAACAATAAGCGCACTATCTTGCTGAAGCATTTCTTCTGCAACTTCTTCTACAATATCAAATGTAATATCATCTAATTCAGCTGGAGCCGTTTCCTCCGGCGTAACACCTAACTTATTTAAAAGGGATGTAAATCCTAAATTCTCGAACATTGGAATCAAATCGTTTGGTTCATACCCTTTATATTCCATATCATCTACATGCACAGTAATCGGTGCGTCTGTAATAATAGTCGCAAGTTCTTTACTCATAAGAGCTTGTTCTTTATTCGCTTCTAACTTTTCTTTTAATTTCTTTCCACTCACTTGATCTAAGTTTTCATATACTGCTTCTACCGTTTCAAATTGCGTTAATAATTTAATGGCTGTCTTCTCACCAACACCTGGTACACCTGGAATGTTATCCGATTGGTCTCCCATTAAACCTTTCATATCGATAATTTGCTTTGGTGATAAGCTATATTTCTCAAATAAAGCTTCTTTCGTATATTCATCTACTTCCGTAATACCTTTGCGAGGAATACATACGAGTGTATTATCTGAAACAAGTTGCAGTAAATCTTTATCTCCTGAAATAACTTTAACATGAAACCCTTGCTCACTCGCTTCTTTCGCTAACGTTCCCATAATGTCATCCGCTTCATAATTTTCCAGCTCATAACGCGGTACATTGAATGCATCAAGCACCTCACGAATAAACGGGAATTGCTCTGATAACTCAGGTGGAGTCTTTTGACGCCCTCCCTTGTAATCACTATACGTTTTATGACGGAATGTTGTTTTCCCCGCATCAAACGCCACAAGCATATGCGTCGGTTTTTCTTCCTCTAGTATCCTCATTAACATCATTGTAAAACCATAAATTGCGTTCGTATGTATACCTTTGTCGTTATTTAAAAGCGGTAGTGCAAAGAAAGCACGATACGCGATATTATTACCATCTACTAATACGACTTTTTTTTCCAAACTACAAACCTCCCCATACATATTTGAAACGATTTTTTCCACAGAAAAAAACCGTTCCTGTCCTCTCTCTATATTAACATGACTAATAGAGAGAAGAAAAATAACGGTTTTTTTCTATCATATATAAACAGACTTACATTGGCATAAAGGGAAGTGACGAGAATAGCATAACTACTCTCGTCCAAAATTACTCCTTGGATGAAGGGGTTTTCATATATTATATTAACAGAGCTTTATTAATATTTAATTAAGCCATTGTTAATATATTGTAAATATCCTTCATCCTATTTTTCAGTAGCTGATTTTGGTAAAACAACTGTAAATGTTGTTCCTTCCCCAACCTCACTATCCACCGTAATCGTACCTTGATGCGCTTCAACTAAATGTTTTACAATCGATAAACCAAGACCCGTTCCACCCGTATTTCTACTTCTTGCTTTATCCACTCGGTAAAAGCGTTCAAAAATACGCGGAATTTCATCTTTACTAATACCAATTCCAGTATCAGATACTTTTATATAAGCATTATATTTATCTTCTGCCAATTCAACAGAAACAACGCCTCCAGCCGGTGTGTATACAATCGCGTTATTAATTAAATTAATAAAGATTTGTTTCAAGCGACCTGGATCTCCAATAACGGAAACTCGTTTCAATGCATTCACTTGTAAAGAGATTTCTTTTTCTCCCGCTTTATTATCAAGCACCATATGAATATCTTCAAGAAGTTCCTTCATATCAACGGTCCCCATATTTAGTTTAAACCCTTGTTGCTCAATCTTTGACAAGTCTAATAAATCTTCAATTAATCCTTGCATGCGTTCACTTTCTTTTAAAATAATATGTAAGAAATGTTCGCAGAATTTTTTATTATCCATAGCCCCATCCAAGAGCGTTTCTGAAAAACCTTTAATAGAAGTAATTGGCGTCTTTAGTTCATGAGAAACATTCGCTAAAAAGTCTTTTCTCATTTGTTCTAATTTCTTTAACTCTGTTATGTCATGGAACACAAGAACAATACCTTTCCATTCATGGTTCGTCCCGATAATCGGCGCTCCATATACTTCAAAGTGCTTTCGCTCAATTCCAAGCGGCAATAACATTTGTTTACGCACTTTCACTTCTGTCATAAAGATTTCTTCCACAAGCTCAATAATTTCTGTATGGTGAAATGATTCATAATATAAGCGATCTAAATATTCTTCATCTGTTACGTGGAAAGTTTCCTTATAAGAACGGTTTACAAGGTTTATATAACCGCGGCTATCAATTAAAATCATTCCGCTTCCCATATTTTCAATTAACGTATGCAGACGATCCTGTTGCATTTCCTGCTCAAGAGTCATCTCTTGTAAATTACGAGCTAAAATATTAATCGCTTTACTCAGCATCCCTGTTTCATCCGAATGACTTTCATAAGCGCGTGCTTTATAATTTCCCTTCGCTAATTCAATGGCAACTTTCGTAACTGATTCAATCGGCCTAATATATTGCCCCGTAATTTTCATACCTAAAAATACGACTACGAGACAAGCGATAACAAATCCTATAATTAATAATCCCCACGTTTTTTGATGTACGTCTTTCAGTGGCTCAATTGTACTTTTCACCAAAATATATCCTTGTTTTCCTGCTAGATCTTGAACGAACACCGCATGATAAAATTCATTCTTTTGATCTGTTTCTTGCGTAATCACTTTACTTCGTTGTTTTGCTGCTTCAGAAGAAAGTTCTTTAATCATCTCTTGATTAAATGCAGATGGTTGCCCTCCGCTATATTGAACTTTCTTTTTTTCATCAACAAATATAATAGAAGCTGGTATTTTTTCTTCTAACTTTTCAAATACATAAGGCTTTTTTAAAACAGCATCAAACCCTTGCTCTTCTGCTAATACCGCAACATAGTGTGTCTCTTTTATCATTCTCTCTTTAGCATGATCTATATAGTAGTTTTCAAATACAGTTTCTAATAATACACCTAGTCCAACTAAAATAAAAACGATAAGAGAAACAAATGTAAAAAGAAGCCTGGAACGAAACTTATTCATCCACTTTTGGCTCCTCTAATTTATAACCTAAACCACGTATCGTTTTAATGTACGTCGGTTTTTTCGTATTTTGTTCAATTTTATCGCGCAAATGGCTAATATGGACATCAACAATTCTTGTATCACCGGCAAAATCATAATTCCATACAGCACTTAATAATTGGTCACGAGTTAATACACGACTTTTATTTTTCGCAAGATAAACAAGTAACTCAAATTCTTTCGGTGTTAATTCCAGTTTCCTTCCTTGGAAGTACGCTTCATAAAACTCCGGTAAAATTTTAA
This sequence comes from Bacillus cereus group sp. BfR-BA-01523, assembly GCF_022662615.1. Classification (NCBI taxonomy): domain Bacteria; kingdom Bacillati; phylum Bacillota; class Bacilli; order Caryophanales; family Bacillaceae; genus Bacillus; species Bacillus cereus group sp. BfR-BA-01523. Next base: position 37,477 of record NZ_JAKUDX010000011.1, on the reverse strand, counting down.
GCTCTGCAATTTTGATGCTCTCTTCATCTGGCGATTCTGAAACTTGTTCTTCCTGCTGTAATTTCGTACGGCGCAAAATCGCCTTCACACGAGCAACAACTTCCCTTGGACTAAATGGCTTCGTCATATAATCATCAGCCCCAAGCTCAAGACCTAGCACCTTATCAAATTCATCATCTTTTGCTGTTAACATTAAAATCGGCGTCATAATACGCTGCAATCGTAATTCTTTACAAACTTCCATACCATCCATTTTTGGAAGCATTAAATCTAATATAATTAAATCTGGGCGTTCTGTAGTCGCTTTTTGAAGCGCCATTTCTCCATCCATTGCTGTAATAACTTCAAACCCAGCTTGTTGTAAATTAAATTCAATTAAAGTTAAGATAAATTCCTCATCATCAACTACTAAAATACGATTGTTCATTCTTTTCCTCCAAGTTATAGACTTGAAACCTTCTTCATCCTAGTATTTTCCCCGTTATTCTCATCATACTAGAAAACAAGGTCTCCCTCAATATAATTGTCTATTCATGGAGCTCGTTTGTACTAGAGTTTCGGAAAATAAAAGCAATCGTAACTTCATTCCCTCTATCCGGTCGCTATCCAAACTTTATAGATGAATCTATCTTTTTTAAATTCTTCTTCCGTATGAACTATAAACTCTCGATTTTGCGCTAGGAAAAACGAAAGAGCATACGCTATTTTATAATCTGGTGTTTCATATCCATCAAATACTTTCCCGTACATTTCATTCGCAATTGAATCGGCCCATACTTCAGCTTCTCTTATCGTTTCAAAAATAATGTCTTCCCTCTCCCATTTCACAGTTATATCACCCTTTCCAAACAAAAAGTAGCGCTAGCATACCCTTAATAAGAATATGACTAACGCTACTTTTATATCATTCTAACTTTCATTTTTTAAAAATTATCTAATGCTTTTTCCATAATGGAAACAGATTTAAAAGGTGGTGTTACTGTTAATGAACCTTTTACAACAGTTTCTCCTTTTTCATCATGAGCAAATACAAGCATATCAATTGTATGTTCCTCCTCTGAAACAGCCACAACTTCAAAGTGGATTTGTAACGTTTCATAATGGTGAACATGTTTCACGAACGTAAGGTCCTTCCTAGTAATATGACTACCTGGACCTGGTAAATATTTCGTAACCGCCGTTGTAATCAGCCCCGTTAGCATAATGCTTGGGACAATCGGCTTTTCATACGGAGTTTGGGATGCGTAATCATGCTGAATATATAATGGATTGGCATCATTCGTTAACCCTAAGTACAATAACAAATCTTTATCCTCAATTTTTTCAGTGATAGATAATTTCTCTCCTACTGTAATTTCATCCATTCTACGACCAATTTGAACTTTTTTCTTTAACATGTTACAACCCCCTCCGATTTTTTCACCTTATTATCCTACTAAAAGCGATACCTTATCCGAAATTTACTGTGATGAGGGCAATGTATAGTATAAGTCTATAGTTTCATTATAGGACACACCAAATGATAGCGTTTTCATATTATTTCAAAAAAACATTTCAATATATAGTAGAAAAAGATTCGGGGCCCCGAATCTTTTTCCACTTATATTTAATTATTAAACAAGAACTTTCATAACGTTACGTACAGATTCTACAGAGCGATCTAACGCTTCTTTCTCATCTGCAAGAAGTTCTAATTCAATAATTTTTTCAATTCCGTTACCACCTAGAATTACTGGTACCCCTAAGTAAAGGTCACTATAACCATATTCACCTTCAAGGTACGCAATAGCCGGTAATACACGGCGTTGATCTTTCAAGATCGCTTCTGTCATTTCAACTAAAGAAGCTGCTGGTGCGTAATATGCACTACCGTTTCCTAATAAGCCTACAATCTCACCGCCACCTTTACGTGTACGTTCTACGATTGCTTCTAAACGCTCTTTTGGAATTAATGTTTCTAACGGAATGCCACCTGCATAGGAATAGCGTACAAGAGGTACCATATCGTCACCATGTCCACCAAGAACAAATCCTGTAATGTCTTTCACAGAAAGGTTTAACTCTTGTGAAATAAATGTACGGAAACGAGCTGTATCTAATACGCCCGATTGACCGATAACACGCTCTTTCGGGAATCCAGCTTCTTTAAATACAGAATATGTCATTGCATCAACTGGATTTGTTAATACAAGAATAATCGCATTTGGTGAATGTTTTGCAATGTCGCGCGTAATACTTTTCATAATTTTAGAGTTTGTTGCTACTAAGTCATCACGGCTCATACCAGGCTTACGTGCAATACCTGCTGTAATAACGACAACGTCAGAATCAGCAGTATCTGCGTAATCAGATGTACCAATAATGTTAGCATCAAAACCTTGTACTGGGCTCGCTTCTAACATATCTAACGCTTTCCCTTTTGTTGGATTTTCCAGCTGTGGAATGTCCACTAATACAACATCTGCAAGTTCTTTTTGTGCTAATAAGAATGCTGTTGTTGCTCCTGTAAATCCTGCACCGATGACTGAAACTTTCTTGCGTTTGATTGTCATAATTTACCCCCCGCTTTAATTATGCGTTTTTGATTATCGCTACATCCATGTTTTTAATAAGTTCATTAGCGAACTCAGAACATTTCACTTCTGTTGCACCTTCCATTAAGCGTGCGAAATCATAAGTTACTACTTTTGATTCAATTGTTTTCTCAACTGAATCAGTTACTAAATTCGCAGCTTCGTTCCATCCTAAGTGCTCTAATAATAATACACCAGAAAGAAGAACTGAAGATGGGTTTACTTTATCTAAACCTGCATATTTTGGAGCTGTACCATGTGTAGCTTCAAAGATAGCATGTCCAGTCACATAGTTAATGTTTGCACCAGGTGCAATACCAATTCCACCTACTTGTGCAGCAAGTGCATCAGAGATGTAGTCTCCGTTTAAGTTCATTGTTGCAACAACATCAAACTCACGTGGACGAGTTAAAATTTGTTGTAAGAAGATATCTGCAATAGAATCTTTTACGATGATTTTCCCAGCCACTTCTGCGTCTGCCATCGCTTTATTCGCTGCATCTTTTCCATCTTTTTCAACAATGCGATCATATTCAGCCCAAGTAAATACTTTGTCGCCGAATTCTTGTTCCGCTACTTCGTAACCCCAGTTTTTGAAAGCACCTTCTGTAAATTTCATAATGTTTCCTTTATGAACTAATGTAACAGAAGAGCGTTTTTCGTTAATTGCATATTGAATTGCAGCGCGAACAAGACGCTTTGTGCCTTCCTCTGAAATTGGTTTAATACCAATCCCTGATGTTTCTGGGAAGCGGATTTTATTAACACCCATTGCTTCTTTTAAGAAAGCAAGAACTTTTTCTGCTTCTGGAGAACCTTGTGCATATTCAATTCCAGCGTAAATGTCTTCTGTATTTTCACGGAAAATAACCATATCAGTATCTTCCGGACGTTTTACAGGTGAAGGAACACCTTCAAAATAACGAACTGGACGTAGACATACATATAAATCTAATTCTTGACGAAGCGCTACGTTTAGAGAACGAATACCACCGCCAACTGGAGTTGTAAGTGGACCTTTAATTGCGATTAAATATTCACGAATTAAATTTAAAGTCTCTTCTGGTAACCACTCGCCTGTTTGGTTGAATGCTTTTTCCCCTGCAAGCACTTCTTTCCAAACGATTTTCTTCTCACCATCATAAGCTTTTTCAACTGCTGCTTCTATTACGCGAGATGCTGCAGCCCAAATATCAGGACCAATTCCATCTCCTTCGATAAATGGAATAATCGGATTGTTTGGTACATTCATAACACCATTAGTTACAGTAATTTTTTCACCTGTTGTCAATGTGATAACCCCCATGTTTGAAATTTCATATGTATGAAACTGAGGGAATAACCCCTCAGTTCAAACCGTTAGTCAAATTTAAATATTCTAATCATTACATCTTCCCAAAAAAATCAGACTTTTGAAAGCGTATTTTCACTATCAAAATAGTGTTTTTCGCTTATCGTTGCGCTAGCGGAACGTACACTTGATGTGTCGGTCCATCATAATCAGCACGCGGACGGATTAAACGGTTGTTTTCATATTGTTCTAGAATATGAGCTAACCAGCCTGACATACGGCTAATTGCAAAGATAGGTGTAAATAAGTCATGGTCAATTCCTAAACAATGGTATACAGAAGCTGAATAGAAATCAACATTTGGTGGAAGACCTTTTTCTTTTGTTACAATGTCTTCAATTTTGATAGACATATTATACCATTTGTCTTCTCCTAAAAGCACGCATAATCTCTTAGACATTTCGCGTAAGTGTTTCGCGCGTGGATCACCATGCTCATATACGCGATGACCAAATCCCATAATTTTCACTTTATTTTGAAGAGCATTATGAATATATGATTCTACATTTTCTTCTTCGCCAATTTCAGTTAACATCTTCATTACATTTTCATTTGCCCCGCCGTGAAGAGGACCTTTTAATGCACCGATTGCTGCTGTAATACCAGAATACACATCTGAAAGTGTAGCTACGCAAACACGTGCAGTAAATGTAGAAGCGTTTAACTCATGATCGGCATGAAGTACAAGTGCCTTATCAAAAGCCTCAATTTCAACTTCATTTGGCTCACGATCATTTAACATGTACAAGAAGTTTGCAGCTAATGATAGATCTTTTCTTGGCTCAACAACATCTAAACCTTTGCGAATTCTTGCATAAGCCGCAATTAAAGTTCCGACTTGAGCCTGTAATTTAACCGCTTTCAAATAATTAGACTTTCCATCCATTATTTCAGCGCTCTCATCATATAATGATAGCATGGAAATCGCAGTTCGTAAAACCGACATCGGGTGCGCGATTTTTAAATCTACTTGTTTCAAATATGTTAAAATCTCACCTGGTACTTTATAGTATTCAGATACTGTTCCACTAAATTCCGCTAGTTCTTTTTCGTTAGGAAGCTTGCGGTGCCATAATAAGTACACTACTTCTTCGAACGTAGCATTCTCAGCTAAATCATCAATATTATACCCAACATAAGTTAATGTATCATCAATAATAGAGCTCACAGATGATGTTGTTGCTACTACCCCTTCTAAACCTCGAATAACAGTCATGACATTCTCTCCTTTTCCTGAAAATTCTCCCAACCTTGCTCCTTATATCTATTTGCTCCCCTTATAAATTATGAACGCTCGTTCACTCTTTAGGCAAGCAAAATGCACGTTCATGCAAATTTATTGCGATGTTCCCCTCTTATTGTCCATTGCTTACATGGAAAGCATGAGCGTGAATGTCTCCCCGAATCCTCACGCTCAGAACAACAAGTTAGTGAGGAAAATGAATTCCGAAGAGTTTATGATAAAAACAACATAAAACAATATCATTATAAAATTGTTTTATGTTGTTTTTATTTTATCTGGTGTAAATTCTCTGCTGTTATGTAACTTTTCAAAGTTTCTAATCCTATTATAAACAATTATCTGACTTTTGTGAACAGAAAGAATTCAAAAATTTTATATTACTATAAAATTCCTCATTTAAACATCTGTATAATACTCATAACTGCATAGGCAATTCCAGCCCCAATTAATGGACCTACAGCAACTCCATTAAATAAAGCTACAGCTATAATTGTCCCAAAAACAAGTGCGGTTGTAATATGTGGGTCCGTCGTCAATAATTGTACGCCGCCTTTCGCTAACAAAGCGACCGCCACACCTGAGGCTAAAGCAATCCATGCATAATACGATTTCGCTGCTTCTCCGAGTTGTTTAAAGCCTATTTCCCCTGTCGCAATCGGTACGAGCACCGCTATTGTAATGACTGTTACACCAAGGTTAATCCCTTTCGTTTGTAGATAAGGAAAGACTTTATCTCCTAAAAACGTAAACTTCAATAAAAATAACACTCCAACAGCTACAGTAAGCGATTGGTTTTTAGCAATTAGTCCTATAATAAGTAGTATGAATAAAAATAACGTTGACTGACTAATCATGATTACACTTCCTTTCTGAAAATAATGAACTCGCTTCCAAACAAAAATACCTTTAAACCTATCGTTATACATGCTATATCGATGTATATGCAACAATAACCACTTCATTTTTTTCATATTTTAAAATGACAAACTGAAACTCTAACCATCAAAAATTTAAGCATGTATACATTTTTAAAAACGGTCGTCTCTCCTTTCTTTTCTATTAAGAAACAGGTAAAATAAAAAGAAGAGAAAATGAAGTTTTTACCATATAGTAGAAGCATCAACACCAAGCTTTTCCGGTCACTCATATACTGAAAAAGCAGGAAAAATCCATCATTCCACTATAACATAAAGTGAAACTTTGATCAGTGAATCTCACTAGTTATAAGTTGAACGAATTAGGATAATCCAAATTGGAATGGGAGGTATACATCTTTGAACCGAAACTTACTATATATGATATTACGACTCATATTTGTCATTGTAGCAACGGTAGTTGGGTTCTATGCATTGCTGTACATGTCAGGCCTTATCTACCCTTTTATTATCGCTTTTGCATTCGCTTATTTGATTAATCCTGTCGTCAATTTCCTTAATAAAAAACTACAATTCCCTCGCGCATTAGCGGTACTCGTTAGCTTAATTCTCGTATTCGGAGCTATCGTTGGACTTGTTACATACCTTGTAACTGAAGCAATATCTGCCACAACGTACTTACTACAAATTGTTACAGTAAAGTTTCCAGATATCGTTGCATTCGCCCAACAATTTGCACTTAACCATATTATGCCTCTCTATGATGATTTAATCTCTAAATTTAATCATCTCGGAGAACCACAGCGATACACTATTACACAAAACATTCAAAACTTAGGCACCGAAGCAACGACACAAATGAAAGAACTTTTAACCGCCATTATAAGTGGGTTAACAAATTTCATTAGTGCATTACCAACAACTTTAACTGTCCTTGTCTTCGTCTTATTAGCCACCTTCTTCATTAGTTACGATTGGCACCGTCTTGCTCATAAAGTAAGAAAACTTCTACCTAATCGTGTGCATGGATACGGAAAAACTATTTTTGTCGATTTAAGAAAAGCTTTGTTTGGTTTTGTTAAAGCGCAACTTACACTCGTATCTATGACAACTATCATTGTACTAATCGGCCTTTTAATATTACGCGTGCCATACGCAATTACTATCGCGATTATTACAGGGGTTGTAGATTTACTCCCGTATTTAGGAACTGGAGCCGTCTTCGTTCCTTGGGTTATATACGTATTTTTCACAGGCGATACTGCATTCGCCATCGGTCTTCTCATCCTATACATCGTCGTGATTGTCCAAAGACAAATCATGGAGCCAAAAGTACTTTCATCTAATATTGGACTAGATCCATTAGCGACACTCATCGCTCTATTTGTCGGCTTTAAGCTCTTTGGTTTTTTAGGATTAATCATCGGTCCAGTCATATTAGTACTACTTAATACATTACACAAAGCTCATGTATTCCACGACTTATGGAAATTCATTAAGGGTTCACCATCAAAATAATATTTCCTAATTCATACACAATAAAAAATCAACTGTAATCAGTGGGAAATTCCCACTGATTATTCACTGTACTTTTTTGTACTACCTACATCTATAAGAGAATTTCCTAAAAAAGGATAATCCTCTTATTTTTTTGCATGAAAACGCATATTTTAGGGGAAAAACACATTTTTATTCTATATATTTCATAATTATTACTTACATTTATTACTTTTTATGTAAATGAATAAATATACAAAATAAGGCAGGTGAACCCTTTAATCAGTAATTTTCCTTCTCCTGTCTAACTTCTGCTCACTAGTCGAATCTTATTACAAGCAAAAAACATCATCCTAATGTAACACTTTTCATTCACAAGAACCCTCTGCATCCTATCGCTTAATAACTAACAAAAATCCAACCCGAGCAGGAAGCTAACAATTGACTATAAATAGCAAATAAAAAAATAACGCGTAGATCGCTATAATCTACGCGTTATTTCTGAACAATAATAGTAGTTCTCTTTCTAAATTTCCAATCAATCCACTTCATAACAGCCGGCTTCAATAAAGCCCTCGTTATAGGAACAACAAAGATAAAACCTATTATATCCGTCACATATCCAGGCAGTACTAAAAGAATACCTCCTACGAATATAAAAATACCATCTAGAACCGCATCACCCGGCATTTCTCCTCTATTTAACCTAAATTGAATCTCTCTAAGTACTTTAAACCCTTGTCGTTTCGCCAAATATACACCCACAATACCCGTAAATACAATCATAGCGAACGTAGACCATAAACCTATTACATGACTCGACCCTATTAACACCGTAATCTCAATCGCCGGCACTAAAATAAGTAAGAACAGTAACCACTTCATAGCTCGCACTCCTTCACATTTCATTTAAAAGGTTTGAAAGTATCACCCTTGCAAAACCCCTTATAAGCCCCTTAAAACGCCCATACAAGCTTCATAAAGGACAAATAACCCTCTTCCACTAAACGTTATAATAAACGTTTTTCAAAGCGATTTCAGGTATTTAAAGCTATCTCTATCCTTTTTTGTGTAAAAAAAAGAGAAGGACTCCGATCCTTCTCTCCGTATTACTTCTTATAGCACTTCCGCATGTCCATTATAAACAATTCCGCGTGCTGCATCAACTGTTACTTCTTGGCCATTTTTTAAAGTTGTTGTTACGCCGTTTACACCAACGATAACAGGAATACCGATTGATACACCTACAACAGCTGCATGACTTGTTAGACCGCCTTCTTCTACAACTAGAGCAGCAGCTTTTTCAATTGCAGGAATCATATCTTTATCTGTGCTTGTTGTAACAAGGATATCACCTTTGTTTACGTTCGCTACAGCTTCAGCAGCTGTTTTCGCTACAACTACTTTACCTTTTGCAGATTTACGACCGATCCCTTGCCCTTTAGCAACTTTTTCACCAACAACGTGGATTTTCATTAAGTTTGTTGTACCAGTTTCAGCAACTGGAACACCAGCAGTGATTACTACAGTATCTCCAAGTCCGATTAGACCCGCATCCATACCTGTTTGAATTGCTGTATCTAACATTTCGTCAGTAGAAGCTGCACGTTTCTCAGACATAAATGCTTGAACACCCCAAACAAGTGCAAGACGACGTCCTACTTGCTCGTCAGATGTTACAGCTACGATTGGAGATTTCGGACGGTATTTAGAGATCATTTTCGCAGTATGTCCACTTTCTGTTGGAGCTACGATTGCAGCTACATCAAGAGCAAGTGCTGTATGCGCAACAGATTGGCTAATTGCATCTGTAATTGTTGGAGTGAACTCTTTAATACGTTTTTTGAACATATCTTCGTATTGTAATGATTTTTCAACACGTACTGCAATGTTCGCCATCATTGTTACTGATTCTACTGGGTATTGACCCGCTGCAGTTTCACCAGAAAGCATGATTGCATCTGTGCCATCGAAGATTGCGTTTGCTACGTCACTTGCTTCCGCACGAGTTGGACGTGGGTTACGTTGCATAGAATCTAACATTTGTGTTGCAGTAATAACTGGTTTGCCTAATACGTTACATTTTTTGATTAGACGTTTTTGTACTAATGGTACTTCTTCTGGTGGAATTTCTACACCCATATCACCACGAGCAACCATTAAACCGTCAGAAACTTCTAAGATTGAATCGATGTTGTCGATACCTTCTTGGTTTTCGATTTTCGGTATAATTTGGATGTATTGAGCGTTATGCCCTTCTAATAATTCACGAATTTCTAATACGTCAGATGCTTTACGTACGAAAGATGCTGCGATGAAATCAACTTTTTGCTCGATACCGAAAACGATATCTTGCACGTCTTTTTCAGTGATACCAGGAAGCTTAATGCTTACGTTTGGTACGTTAACACCTTTTTTATTTTTTACAGTTCCGCTGTTTAATACTTTTGTACGGATGTTTCCGTCAGCTTTCTCGATTACTTCTAGTTCGATAAGACCGTCATCGATTAGAATACGAGAACCTGGATCAACATCATCATAAAGACCAGCATAAGATACAGAGAACTTCTCTGCAGTTCCTAATACTTGTTCAGTAGAAAGAATTACTTCTGCACCTGTTACAAGCTCAGCTTGTCCGTCTACGAAGTCGTGTGTACGGATTTCTGGACCTTTTGTATCAAGTAAGATACCAACTGTTTTACCAGTTTTCTTTGAAGCTTCACGAATATTTTTAATACGAGCTCCATGCTCTTCATGGCTACCATGAGAGAAGTTTAAACGAGCAACGTTCATACCCGCTTCCATTAATTGCTCTAATTTCTCAATACTTTCACTAGCAGGACCTATAGTACATACAATTTTAGTTTTACGCATATTGCACCTCCGAAAATTATGAAACCGTTCCCAAATACAAGGCATTAAGCCAATTAGATAGATAATTCTTTAGATAATTGATACATATCTTTATCGATTGTATGCTTTTGAGCTAACGCTTCGATAATGTCATGATCAACAAGTTTATTATTTTGAATACCAACACAACGTCCGCCATTACCAGCAATTAATAATTCAACTGCTCTTGCGCCAAGACGACTAGCTAATACACGGTCTTGTGCACTTGGTGATCCACCACGTTGTACGTGACCTAATACAGTTACACGAGTATCAAAGCTTGTTGCTTCTTCAATGTGCTTACCGATGTCAATTGCACTTCCAACACCTTCAGCTACAACGATAATACTGTGCTTTTTACCACGTTCACTACCGCGTTTTAGACGAGCGATAACATCATCCATGTCATACTTCTCTTCTGGAATTAAGATAGTTTCTGCACCATCAGCTAAACCAGCCCATAATGCGATATCTCCAGCGTGACGTCCCATTACTTCGATAACATATGTACGTTCATGAGATGTAGCTGTATCACGGATTTTATCAATTGCATCAATAACAGTATTTAAAGCTGTATCAAAACCAATTGTGAAGTCTGTTCCAGGGATATCATTGTCGATTGTACCTGGTACACCTACACATGGGAATCCTTGCTCAGTTAATTTTTTTGCGCCTTGGTACGAACCATCTCCACCAATAACGACAAGTCCTTCAATACCATGTTTCTTTAATTGCTCGATTCCTTTTAGTCGTACTTCTGGGTCTTTAAACTCAGGACATCTTGCTGTATATAATTTTGTACCACCACGGTGGATAATATCGCCAACAGAACCAAGTTCTAATTTTTCAATATGACCAGAAATTAAACCAGCGTATCCATGGTAAATACCATATACTTCAATATCATGGAAAATCGCTTTACGAACAACTGCACGAATGGCAGCATTCATACCAGGTGAATCTCCACCACTTGTTAATACACCAATACGTTTCATTTGTACTCACCTCATAAAGATTATTTGCCTTATAATAAAATAACACGAAAAAATACAAAAACACAATGGAGAAGATGTGTCTTTTCATAATAAAAACGTGCATTCGCGAAGAGGAACGCACGCTTTTCTTATTTTATCCCAATGGAAGCGTTTGAAAACGAAACTTGCCCAATTTTCATATATTTTTCATAACGTTTTTCGATTAATTCATCTTTCGAAATTCCGCTTAATTGTTCAAAAGTTTTCTTAAGCATTAAATCTATATTTTCTGATTGTTTCAAAACATTACGATGTGCTCCGCCTTTTGCCTCTGGAATAATTTCGTCAATTACACCTAATTCTTTCAAATCTAATGCTGTAATTTTCATCGCTTCTGCAGCTTCTTTTGCTTTACCAGCATCTTTCCAAAGAATCGCCGCCGCACCCTCTGGTGTAATAACAGAATAAGTGGAATTTTCCAGCATATGAATGTAATCTCCTACTCCAAGACCTAACGCACCACCGCTACCACCTTCACCGATAACGATACAAATAACAGGTACAGTTAAACCCGCCATTTCAAATAAATTACGGGCAATTGCCTCACTTTGTCCACGTTCTTCAGCTGCTTTACCAGGATAAGCTCCCTTCGTATCGATGAAACAAATAATGGGACGACTAAACTTTTCCGCTTGTTTCATTAGACGCAGTGCTTTTCGATATCCTTCTGGATGAGGCATCCCAAAATTACGACGAATATTTTCTTTCGTATCTTTTCCGCGTTGGTGCCCAATTACAGTTACGGGCATCCCCTTATATTTCGCAATGCCGCCGACAATCGCTGCATCGTCGCCAAATAGGCGATCTCCATGACATTCAAAAAAATTAGTAAATAAGTGCTCAATATAATCGAGCGTTGTCGGTCGTTCTGCATGACGAGCAATTTGAACACGGTCCCATACTTTCATATTGCCGTATATATCTTCCTCTAGTTTTTCTAGCTTGTCTTCCAAAATACGAATCTCCTCACTGAAGTCCATCTGGCTGTTTTTCGTATAGTCTTTCAGTTCACGAATCTTATTTCTTAGCTCAACAACTGGTTTTTCAAATTCTAGCTCTGCCATACAGCCATTTCCCCCCCTTGATGAACTTCTAAAATCTTACGGAGTGATTCTCTCATATCATCACGATGCACCACCGCATCTAATTGACCGTGCTCTAGTAAAAATTCTGCCGTTTGGAAATCTTCCGGTAGTTTCTCACGCACTGTTTGTTCAATTACGCGTCTACCAGCAAATCCGATAAGTGCACCTGGCTCTGCAAGATTGTAATCACCAAGTGAAGCGAAACTCGCTGAAACCCCGCCCGTCGTTGGGTGAGTCATAACAGAAATAAATAACCCTCCTGCATTACTATGCTTTTTCAAAGCTACGCTTGTTTTTGCCATTTGCATTAAACTTAATATCCCTTCTTGCATACGAGCACCACCCGAAGCAGTAAAGATAATAAATGGAACTTGTAAGTCGTATGCCTTTTCAACCGCACGGGCAATTTTCTCTCCTACAACAGAGCCCATGCTGCCCATTCGAAAACGAGAATCCATTACTGCAACAACAACAAGCATGTCATCAATTGTTCCTTCACCAGTTACAACCGCTTCATTCAATTTAGTCTTCTTACGATCGTTTTCTAGTTTCTCTTCATATCCCGGAAACTCAAGTGGATTTAGTGAAACCATCTCTTTGTCATACTCACGAAATGAACCTTCGTCCAATATACTATCAAGGCGTTCCCATGCATTCATCGGATGATGATATCCACAATTCACGCATACTTTTAAATTTTTAAGAAGCTCTTTCGTATACATGATTTTTTTACATTTCGGACATTTTGTCATAACGCCATCTGGTACATCTTTTCGTACTTGTTCTGAAGGTATTGCAGCGTACTTTTTCTTTTTCACGAATAAATCTCTTAGCACAATTTGACCCCCTTCATTGAGAGCTAAGGTTAGCGTAAGAAGAAAATGGGGCTAACACCAATGTTTGATGTTAGCCTTATCTTCTCAATCTGTCTAATAACCTCTCTCTTTACGTTTAACTTTAACCGCTATGCGGTAGAATGTTTGTCATAACGTGTCATGGTCATTTCGACAAATTTTATACATTACGAGTGAAACTGTATATTCTCTACTAATTCATCGTAAATTTTTAACGCATCATTTTCTTGTTTCGCTTCCAAAGTAGCATAAAGCTTTCTATACATTTCGATAGAATCTCCTGAAACTTCACAAGAAAGAGTTGCAACGTAATCATTTACGATCATCCAAATGCGATAGAGTAAATAATTATCGAATTGTTCAATAAGTGTTTTAAAGAACGTTTGATGAAGCACCGGAATTGAGCTTTCGTTTTCTTCAAGTACTTGGTGTAATTTACTTAGTACTTCAGAAAACGTTTCTTTCGGTAAATTACATACAAGTCGAATCATATCTTTCTCAAGCAATCGTTTTGTTTGTAATAAATCACGAATTGTTTTCTCATCTTGCAGCAAGAACGGAGCAATTAATTGTACAAGACCGTTATCGTAAAAGTTTCGAATAAACGTTCCCTCACCACGTCTCGTTTCAATTAATCCTACCAGCTCTAACGCACGTAATGCTTCTCTTACAGAGGAACGTCCAACATTTAAGCGTGAACTTAACTCACGCTCAGATGGCAAACGATCTCCTGCTACTAAACAATCCTCTTCCATAATGGAACGGATTTTTTTTACAATTTCGAGATATACTTTTGTATTTGATGATGTCAATGGAAATTCCTCGCTTATTCTTTACCAATCAGCGCTAATTGTTTTGTTTTCTCAGCGACTTCATTTGGATCTACTTGACGGCGAGCTACTCCTGTCTCCATTGCTGCTTTCGCAACGTAAGCCGCTACTTGAGGCGCTACACGCGCGTCAAATGGTGCTGGAATGATATGATCTGCATTCAACTCATCCTCTGATACAAGCTCTGCAATGGCCTGTACAGCTGCCATCTTCATTTCTTCATTAATTTGTGTCGCATGTACATCAAGTGCACCGCGGAAAATACCTGGGAACGCTAGTACATTATTTACTTGGTTCGGGAAGTCAGAACGACCTGTTCCAACAACAGCTGCGCCCGCTGCTTTTGCCAATTCTGGCATAATTTCTGGAACCGGATTCGCCATTGCAAAAATAATTGCATCGTCATTCATTGTACGAACCATCTCTTCAGTTAATGCACCTGCTGCAGATACACCAATGAATACGTCCGCACCTTGTAAAACGTCAGCTAAAGAACCTTCTATACGACTCTTATTTGTATATTTTGCAACTTCATCTTTCACCGGATTCATACCGACAGGACGACCTTCATAGATTGCACCTTTACGGTCACACATAATAACGTCACGTACACCATAGCGATATAAAAGTTTAATGATTGCAATACCTGCTGCACCTGCACCATTTGCGACAACTTTAATGTCAGACATTTTCTTTCCAACTAACTTCAGCGCGTTCACAAGGCCTGCTACTGTTACGATAGCTGTTCCGTGTTGATCATCATGGAATATTGGAATGTTTGTCTCTTTTTTCAAACGTTCTTCAATAACGAAGCAGTTTGGCGCTGCGATATCTTCTAAGTTTACACCGCCAAAAGTTGGCTCCATTAATTTTACAGTTTCAACAATTTTATCTACATCGTTTGTATTTAAGGCAATCGGGAATGCATCTACACCAGCAAAGCTCTTGAATAATACAGCTTTACCTTCCATTACTGGAAGAGATGCTTCAGGTCCAATGTTACCAAGACCAAGTACAGCCGTTCCATCTGTCACAACTGCTACCATATTTCCCTTCATTGTATATTCATATACCTTACTTTTATCGTCATAAATTTCTTTACAAGGCTCTGCAACCCCTGGAGAATATGCAAGACTTAAATCTTTTGCATTTTCTACTTTTACTTTTGATACAGTTTCTAATTTTCCTTGATGCACTTTATGCATGTGAAGTGCTTCTTCACGAAGTGTTGACAAACTATCCACTCTCCTCAAATTATGCTTGCTGATATCAATTTCTCCAAGTGGTCTGACCACGAACACTACTACTATAATAATCGAAGTGTAGGGAGATTGTCCATTATATTTTCACAACGACATTTTCGTCACCGACAATTTCACGAAGTGCTCCTAGACATTCTTCACTTGGATGAATCGATAAACTTCGAGATAATTGTACCATTTTATGTTCCTTTTCATAATAAATTAGTACTTTCGTAAAACCTGAATAATCAAACAATATTTTCGTAACTTGATTTACAAGCTTTTTTTCATATTGAGACGGCAATTTCACGTAAACAGACGCTTCTTTCATCCCTTCATAAACATCCATTTCTTCTAGCGGATATAGTCCATTCACGATCCATTGCAACTTATGATTTCTTTGCTCGATCGTACCATCAACTAAAACGATTGCACCTTCTTGTAACCTGTCTGAAAAATGTATATACGTTTCTGGAAAAATAACGGCTTCCATTTCATCATTTTGATCACAGAATGTAATAAACGCCATCTTTTGCAACTTTTTCGTACGAATAACTTTCACACTTGTTATATATACGATCGCTCTTTGTACTTTTTTCTTATGTCGCATCGCCTGAGCAAGAGATGGAATTTCTAATTCTTTTCCTAGCTCCGCATACTGCGCTGTCGGATAGCTAGATAAATAAAAACCGAGTGCTTCCTTCTCTTTATTTAACTGTTCAATAAAGGATAGCTCTTCTCCTTGTACGTATTTTGATTTCGGAACAGCATCCCCTAAATCAAAATCACGTGCAAGATTCGCATACTCCAACGCTCCTTTAAGACTTCTCCATAACGTCGTCCTCGAAACACCAAAACCGTCAAAACAACCAGACCAGACAAACGCTTCTAAATTTCGCTCTGTTACAAATTTTGATGGCATACGAAGACAAAACTCAAATAAATCTTCGAACATTTTTTCCTCTCGTTCTTCGAGTAATGCCGTCACGGTAGCCATTCCGATATTCCGAATCGAAAGTAAACTATATCGAATCGCATTCCCTTCTATTTGGAAGTTGTAACCACTTCTCTGAAGAGACGGCGGTAAAACGTGAAAACCTTTCCGCTTCGTTTCTCGTACATACTGCACAATCTTATCTTCATTTCCAATTGCACTTGATAATAACGCAGTCATAAATTCCAGCGTATAATTTGCTTTTAAATATGCAAGCTGATATCCGATCATACTGTAAGCTACAGCGTGACTTCGGTTAAAACCGTAATTCGCAAATCTTACAATTAAATCATAAATTTGTTCTGAAGATGTCTCATCGTATCCGTTTTCCAAACAACCTTGAACAAAATGCTTACGTTCTTGATCTAAAATATCACGATTCTTTTTACTCACTGCACGGCGCAGCAAATCCGCTTCTCCAAGCGAAAATCCAGCTAACTTCGATGCGATTTGCATAATTTGTTCTTGGTATACAATTACGCCGTATGTTCTTTCTAAAATCGGCTTTAAATCCGGATGTAAATATTCAATTTGTCTTTTCCCATGCTTCGATTCAATAAAGGTTGGAATTTGTTCCATCGGTCCTGGTCTGTATAACGAGTTAACAGCGACTATGTCTTCAAATTCATTCGGTTTTAACCCACGAAGTACATTTCGCATACCACCTGATTCAAGCTGGAATACACCTGTTGTATCCCCTCTTCCTAACAATTGAAACGTCTTTTCATCTTGCAGAGGTAAATTTCTTATATCAATTTGTTTCCCAGTTTTTTCAACAATAAATTTTATAATATTTTCAAGTAACGTTAAATTACGTAAGCCTAAAAAGTCCATCTTGAGCAATCCAAGTTCTTCTAATGCATCAGCTGGATATTGCGTAACATAAACATCGTTATGCCCTTCTTGAATCGCTACACTTCCCGTTAACGGTTCTTGGCTCATAATAACGCCAGCTGCATGAATAGACGTATGACGCGGTAATCCCTCTACACGTTTTGCAATTTCAAACACACGCTCATGTAACAGATTCCCTTGTATAAACTCACGGAGCGATTGCGATTCCTCATATGCATCTCTTAACGTTATACCAAGCTTTGATGGGATAAGTTTTGAAAATATGTCAATATCTCTTGGCAGGAGCCCCATTACACGAGCAATGTCTCTAATTGCGGCTTTCGCTGCAAGAGTTCCGAACGTTACAATTTGAGCAACACGAAGCTGACCATATTTATCTTTCACATATCGAATCATCTCATCACGTCTTATATCTGGAAAATCAATATCAATATCTGGAAGTGTCACACGTTCAGGGTTTAAAAACCTTTCAAATAATAATTCATATTCAATCGGATCAATATCTGTAATTTCCAATACGTAAGAAACGAGTGAACCAGCTGCCGATCCACGGCCTGGCCCAGTTAAAATATGATTTTCATGTGCATATTTCATAAAGTCCCATACGATGAGGAAATAATCGCTAAATCCCATACGAGAAATAACATTTAATTCATGATTCAAACGTCCTATATGCGCTTCTTTCGGCGTACCATAGCGTTTCTGCAAGCCTTCTTCACAAACACGGCGCAAATACGTATCATTCGTCTCGTTAGATGGAACAGGAAATTTCGGTAATTGATTTACATGGAAAGGAATTTCTACTTGGCAACGTTCCGCGATTGTTATTGTATTTTGAACCGCTTCCTCAGCATGAGAAAATAGTGCTCCCATTTCATCCGATGACTTTAAATAATACTGATCCGTTTTCATTCTCGGTCTATCTGGATCAGTCATTTTCGTTCCGCCTTCAACAGATAATAAACATTCATGAACAAGTGCGTCACTTTGATTAATATAGCGAACATCATTTGTTGCAACGACTGGAACGTTTACCTTATTAATAAATTCAGGCAGTTTTTCTTGTAAAAGCAGTTCATCTTGAATTGCATGATGCTGCAAACTTATATAAAAATTGCTGAACATATTTTGATACGTATGAGCTACTTCTTCAGCCCGACTCTCTTTGTCTTCTAATAATAGCTGTTCAATCTCTCCGTCTTTCCCTGGTGAAATTGCAATTAACCCTTTCGCATAATGAGCAAGCCACTTCTTCGGGATACCTTCTTTTGACTTCGTCATAATGCTGCTAGAGATCTTTAATAAATTTTGATAGCCTAGTTCATTCTCAGCAAGTAAGACGAGTGGATAAGACCTTTCTTCTTCTTCACTAAAAATAGAAGCTGTTAAGCCGATAATAGGCTGTATACCATTTTTCTTGCATGCTTTATAAAACGGAATAACTCCATACATAACATTTTCATCTGTAATGGCCAGCGATGAAAATCCAAGCTCTTTCGCCCGAATGACAAGCTCATCAATTTTACAAGCACTTTTTAATAAACTAAAAACGGTTTGACATTGTAAATGCACAAACTTCACTGTTGTACCCTCTCTTTACCTATGTGACTACTTTTATTATAGGTGATGAGGAAAGCGGAAATCAAAACATACTTCTCATACTTTGTCCATATATATGAAGAAGAAAGGGGAATGACGATGGATGTAAGAGAACATACTTTTTTCTCTCTGCTTATTATTAGTTATTTTATTGCCTTTGGAGTTATACTTGGTGGTTCATTAATAGGCGGATTTGGTGCATTCCTCATCGGAAAACCAACTCTAACTTATATTAATCAATTCGCCCAAAATTTAAGAATTTGGGCACTCGTTGCAGCAATTGGCGGAACGTTCGATACCTTTTATAGCTTTGAAAGAAGCTTCTTTGGCGGAGATATGAAAGATATCGTAAAACAAATTCTCCTTATTTTTTTTGCAACTGGCGGTATGCAAACTGGTCTTATTATTATTAAATGGCTTACACAGGAACATGTATGAGAGTACCCAGTGCCAATACAGCCAAAAGGTGGTATTTAGTTTTAGCTGGCGCTGCTGTTGGAGGAGTTTTGAGCTGGTTTGTTTTTTTGTACATATACGGTGTTTTTCAAGAAGAACAAACTAGTAAAATAGCAGAACAAAAAGAAATTATCGAAAAACAAGAAGCAAAACTCCACGTCCTTCTCGAAGACCAAGAGAAATTGAACACAGAAAATAAACGGCTCTTAACAATTCAAGAAATCAAAATAAAAATTATAAATCGAAAAAAATATGATTTAGACAATCTTACACTTGAAAACATGACCACTTCTATCCATAATGATCTCCAGCATCTTTTAACGAAAAACATTCAAAGCATCGCAAAAAATAAAGACCTGCTCAAAAAAGTCATCGAAAATAAAACGTACAAACATTACGATCGTATATACCGCTTTAAAGTAGACACAGTCTCTTTTGATACCGTACTTGAAATTAGTATTGATATAGAGAAAGAAAAATAAAAAAAAGGAGGGCTTCAGTGCCTCTCCTTCTCTTTCGTTCAACATACAATTTTTATCTACACAGCTCACGTAAATCAGCAAACAGGCGATCTGCTTCTTCCCAAGAAGATGCTTTTGCACCAGAAGCCATCGGATGTCCTCCGCCATTATATTGCATTGCTAACTTATTAATAACTGGTCCTTTTGAACGAAGACGAACACGAATAACATCATCTTCCTCTAAAAATAGAACCCACGCCTTTAATCCATCAATATTACCAAGTGCCCCGACAACACCAGATGCTTCAGTAGAAAGTACATCAAACTCTTCTAGTACCTCTTTCGTTAATTTAATGTACGCTGCACCTTCTTCTACCATTGTGAAGTTTTGTAAAATATAACCATTTAAACGAGCGATTTTTTCTTTTGTCTTATACATTTCATTGTATAAATCTGTGAATTTTACATCCATGTCAACGAGTTCACTTACGTAACGAAGTGTTTTCGCTGTTGTATTCGGGAATAAGAAACGACCTGTATCCCCAACAATACCCGCTAAAATAAGACGAGCTGCTTCTTTCGTTATCTGTAATCCTTTATCTTTTCCATAACTGTAAAACTCATAAATCATTTCACTTGTAGAACTTGATGTCGTATCTACCCACGTAATATCTCCGTACGGATCTTCATTCGGATGATGATCAATTTTAATTAGCATCTTCCCTTTTGCATAGCGTTGATCGTCAACACGTTCTTGGTTCGCAGTATCACATACGATAACAAGTGCATCTTCATATACACTATCTTCAATATCATCCATTACTCGTAAAAATGATAAAGAAGGCTCGTTGTACCCAACCATATAAATATTTTTCTCTGGAAACGATTCTTGCAGAATTGTACCAAGTCCGCACTGAGAACCTAACGCATCCGGATCTGGACGTACATGACGATGAATAATAATTGTATCAAACTCTTTAATTGCTCCTAAAATTTGCTCATGCATATGTATAATCTCCTTTTTATTCAACTTCTTCATTTTATCCCGCATTAACGTGTAGTAAGACTCCCACCTCAAAAGTATTAAAAACAATGGGGCAAAATTAATTTGGAGCCTGAATGCACGTAAAAGCCCGATTGGTGAGGGCTAATAATTAGTACGTGGGATCTCCCCACACTAATTAAAGTTTCACTTTATCCCCCATTATAACGGAAAACATTTCATACATGCGAACAATTGCTTTATAATAAAAGTTAGAAAGTTTAGATTTTTCTTTTTTCTAAATTGTTATTTTTATACCAATCGATGGGAGCGTGTATTATGCCAATATTCGTCTTTTTTATTATCATCTCTTTTGTGTTGTACCTCTTCTATAAAACAAAGTTCTTTCGTACAAACCGTCCAATGGAGAAAGGTTGGCTCTCAGGAAAATCCGCAATGGCACTCGGCTTATTCGTCCTATTCTTTGGGATAAACCAATTCTTTTTAGAACTTTCAACTGCACGCATTATCGTTGGTGTTTTGTTTATTTTACTTGGCAGCGCGAGTACATTTAATGGATTCCGCCAATATAAACATTTTCTACCATTAGCAGTCAAAGAAGCCGAATCTTATAAAACAACGTAAAAAAGCATCAACATTGTGATGCTTTTTTACGTCCCTTCACTTTCAAAATCATATATGCAACAAACGCAGATGGTATATTAAAGGGATTACCTTGCACGTGAAAATGTAATTGTTCTTCTTCAAAAGACATCTGTTTGTATAGTTCTTGCTGAGATAATCCTGTTCGTTTCTTTTTTTCATTTAATCCTTGTAAGTATAAGTATTGAATTGGTATCATCACAAGGAAATAAAAGAGTGCGATACCACCAAAAAAGAGTAATTCTGCTGACATATTGCATCCCCTTCCGACATCCATTATCTTACAATCTAATTATATCATAGTATACATTCTAAATGAATTAATATTCTGTTTTTTCTAATTATACAATCATCTCTCCTTATATATATTTCCCGCTAAAACTCTTCCACATCTTTAGTAATAACTTCCAAACTCAATAAAATAAAAAAGATGGAACAAACCAAAGCGGTCTGCTCCATCTTTTTATTTATCGATCAACTGCACCATAAGTAATGCTTTCCCGACAACATTACCTTCATGATGCACTTCTACATCAATCTTACCAAATTTACGCCCAATTTCTAATACTTTCGGATGAACTGATACAACATTATCAATTTGAACTGGCTTTACGAAATAAATGGTTAAGTTTTCAACAATTAAATCGCTCTTCTTCTGCGCACGAATGACACGGTTTGTTGCTTCTGTCACAATTGTTGTGAATACACCGTAAGATAACGTCCCGATTGAATTCGTCATTTGTGGCGTCACTGAAAATTGATACAAATGCTCATTTTTCGCTTCTTTCGGCGTCATAAATTGGTTCGTTACAATGTCATCAATTGTTTCCCCAACTTGCGGTTGACGTTGAATCATTTGCAACGCCTGAAGTACATCTTGGCGACTAATGATCCCTTGCAATTTATTCCCTTCTTCCACAACAGGAAGTAACTCAATACCTTCCCACACCATCATACGTGCTGCAGCTGCGACGGACATTTTTCCGTTTACCGTAATTGGATGCTTTGTCATCACTTTATCAATTGGTGTTTCTTTCACGACACCAATCATATCTTTTGAAGTTACAATACCTAACACCTTTTTATTTTCATCAACAATTGGATAACGTCCATGCATCGTTTCTTCATTATACGCATGCCATTGCTGTACTGTATCATTTGGCTTTAAATATAACGTTTCTTCAATTGGCGTTAAAATATCTTCAACGAGTACAATTTCTTTCTTGATAAGTTGATCATAAATTGCACGGTTAATTAACGTTGCGACCGTAAATGTATCATAACTACTTGAAATAATTGGAAGCTTTAATTCGTCTGCTAATTTCTTCACATGGTCTTCCGTATCAAATCCGCCCGTAATTAACACTGCTGCCCCTGCTTCTAGTGCTAATTGATGTGCGTTCGTACGGTTACCGATGATAAGTAAATTCCCTGCTTCTGTATAGCGCATCATCGCTTCTAATTTCATAGCCCCGATTACGAATTTATTTAATGTTTTATGTAGTCCTTCTCTGCCTCCAAGTACTTGACCATCGACAATGTTAACGACTTCTGCATATGTCAGTTTTTCGATATTCTCTTTCTTCTTTTGTTCAATTCGAATTGTTCCGACACGTTCAATTGTACTAACATACCCTTTATTTTCTGCGTCTTTAATTGCACGGTAAGCTGTCCCTTCACTTACACTCAAATCTTTCGCAATTTGCCTCACAGAAATTTTATGCCCTACCGGCAGGCTATTAATATGTTCTAAAATTTGATTATGTTTGGTAGCCAAATGGTTTCACCATACTTTCTTTTCCCTAAATTCTTCATGTGTTGTATTTTCAGTATACTATATTTTCAAAACTGTTACACTCTCTCTTTATATGCCTGTACCATTTTTTTTATAACAAAATACCCCTTACATTCCACCAGTCATTCTATTACAACAATGTAATGCTGTTGTCATCTCGTTCGATAGTTTGTCCACCCGATTCCATATACAATTAAGACAAGAAATGAAACAAAGGAGCGAATACATGATGAAAAAATTTTTAGAGGTTGTAGGTGCTGTATTTTTAGCTTTCGTAGATGGGAAAAAAGTTGCAATGGAGTTGAATGAAACACCCGAACAGCCACTTCCAAAAAGAAAAGAATCACCAAAACAAGCGCAAACTTTAAAAACTGTACTACACACATAAAAAACCCTTCACTTGTCATTTCAAATGAAGGGTTTCTTTTTTATAGTGTAATACTTTCTCCAGCTTCTAATACTTTCCCTGTACAATTTTGTAGCTTTTCTACAAATTGATATGGATCTTGTTCAATAACTGGGAACGTATTGTAATGCATCGGTACAACTGTTTTCGCCTCTATCCATTTTGCTGCTAACACAGCATCTTCTGGCCCCATTGTGAAATTATCGCCAATTGGTAAAAATGCTAAATCAATATTATTCAGTTCTCCAATTAACTTCATATCAGAGAATAAAGCAGTATCTCCTGCATGATATACCGTTTTCTCCTCTGCTGTAAACAAAATACCAGCTGGCATACCTGTATATGTAATCGTCTTATTTTCTTCATCAATATAACTAGAGCCGTGGAATGCTTGAGTAAATTTCACTTTTCCAAAGTCAAATTCATGTGAACCACCAATATGCATTGGATGCGTATTTACACCTTGCCATCCTAAAAATGTCGCTAATTCAAACGGTGCCACAACGACCGCATTATTGTTCTTTGCTAACGCTACTGTATCCCCAACATGATCACCGTGTCCGTGCGATAAAATAATCGCATCAACTTTTACATCTTCAGCCTTTAAATCTGTTTTCGGATTTCCCGTTAAAAATGGGTCAATTAAAATAACTTTTCCATTCGTTTCAATCTTTACAACTGAATGCCCGTGATACGATACTTTCATCATTACATTCCTCCCCTATTCACATTCTCACTTTTTATTCTACATGATTTCTCAATTCCCTGTCTTTTCTAACATCGATTTACTTGTCATAACGCTTTCCTCCGATGTAAAGTTATATTTGTAATTAAATATCTCGGGGGTGCCAATCGATGAATGCTAGATTAGAAAATTTAATGCAATGGCTAAAAGAAAAAAACGTAGAAGCTGCGTTCTTAACTTCTACACCGAACGTTTTCTACATGACAAACTTCCACTGTGAACCACATGAAAGACTACTTGGTATGTTCGTATTCCAAGAAAAAGAGCCTATTTTAATTTGTCCTAAAATGGAAGAAGGCCAAGCGCGTAACGCTGGCTGGGCACATGAGATTATCGGATTTACTGATACGGACAGACCATGGGATATGATTGCAAAAGCAATTAAAGATCGCGGTATTGATGCAAATGCAGTTGCAATTGAAAAAGAGCATTTAAACGTAGAACGTTACGAAGAATTAACAAAGTTATTCCCAAATGCAGCTTTCAAATCAGCTGAAGAGAAAGTTCGCGAGCTTCGCTTAATTAAAGACGAAAAAGAACTTTCTATTTTGCGTGAAGCGGCTAAAATGGCAGATTATGCTGTTGAAGTTGGTGTAAATGCAATTAAAGAAAATCGTAGTGAGCTAGAAGTATTAGCAATTATTGAGCATGAATTAAAAACAAAAGGCATCCATAAAATGTCATTCGATACGATGGTATTAGCAGGTGCAAACTCTGCTCTTCCACACGGTATTCCAGGTGCAAACAAAATGAAACGCGGTGATTTCGTACTATTTGATTTAGGTGTAATCATTGAAGGTTATTGCTCTGACATTACGCGTACAGTAGCATTTGGTGATATTTCTGAAGAACAAACTCGCATTTACAACACTGTACTTGCTGGACAACTACAAGCAGTTGAAGCATGTAAACCAGGTGCTACATTTGGCGCAATCGATAACGCTGCTCGCTCTGTTATCGCAGATGCAGGTTACGGCGACTTCTTCCCGCACCGCCTTGGTCACGGACTTGGAATTAGCGTACACGAATATCCAGATGTAAAAGCTGGTAACGAGTCTCCATTAAGAGAAGGTATGGTCTTCACAATCGAGCCAGGTATTTACGTACCAAACGTAGGCGGCGTTCGTATTGAAGATGATATTTATATCACAAAAGACGGATCAGAAATCTTAACGAAATTCCCGAAAGAATTACAATTTGTGAAATAATAAAAAAGGTAGCGTAATTGCTGCCTTTTCTATTTCTCTACTATTTCAAATTTCTCTACAATCATTTTTGATGGATAACTCTCAAGTGTTTGAGAAGACCATACTTTTATTTTATCCCCTGTTTTTAATTGATTATATGCGTCTTTATTCTTAAAACTCAAGACTGTATGTGATGGATGCTCTTTATTCATTTGTTGTTCCATATAATTTTGCAACTCTACTTTTGTTTTAAAAGTTTTATCACTGTCAAAAAATATTGTGCCATTTCTCAATATTACATACCCTTCTTTAGGTTCTTCTTTTACTCCTACTTGCTCCACTGTTTTCGTAGTACACGCTGATAATATGATTAGAAGTACACTTAAAAATATATGCATAGAAATTTTCATATTTCTATTCATTTTTAATCCCTCACTCTTCGCTATTTCCGCTTTAAAACCATCTTCTCTTCATACTTATCATCCCATTTAATCACAACCTCTATCGGTTCACCTTTAGATAAAGGCGCACAACTTACACAAGATGATTTCATTTCAATCCTTGCCCCTTTATGACTTTCTGACGTTTGTGTCATTGTACTAAACGCTTCATTAATAGCAATCTCTAAATTTTTTAATTCTGTATTTCCATCTCCGCCTTTATACTGAAACGTAAACATTCCATCTTCACTGTCATCCTTAATATGCCCTTTATATTGCCCCGTCCAACTTTTGCTCTCGCTAGAAAAAGTAACATACGAAAGCGAACAACTCCCTAAAAAGAAAATACTAATGAAAAAGAATAAT
The DNA here is from genome assembly GCF_022662615.1 of Bacillus cereus group sp. BfR-BA-01523. Taxonomy (NCBI): domain Bacteria; kingdom Bacillati; phylum Bacillota; class Bacilli; order Caryophanales; family Bacillaceae; genus Bacillus; species Bacillus cereus group sp. BfR-BA-01523. The sequence continues at coordinate 11,053 of NZ_JAKUDX010000011.1, read as the reverse complement.
GCTCTCTTCATAATGTCCCCCCATTCAAAAGCACTTATTTCTTGTCTATTTCTTCCTCTCATTATACTATTAATATACAGAATTTTCTAAAATAGGAGGTTTACATGTTAAAACAACAGTTAGAAGAAATTCGTGATAATAATTACGTAATCAATGGTGCTCTCAATATTGATTCTTTAAGTTCAAGTATGCTTCAACATATCGGTGTTACTGATAGCTATTTAAGGGACAAACTCATTTACTCTACTTTTTATCATCTAATCAAGAAGGACTATATTTCACACACCCACTTACAGAAACTATTATCAGAAAGCATCAGTGAAAAATATTTATTTTATAAGATTCATTCGGATAAAGACGATGCTGTATTTACCCGTGCATTTACAACATTATTAATCGCACTCATTATTGATGCTGATACAAATCATAATTTCTTATCACAGACTGATATTTTAATTGTAAAAGATCAATTGATTCTATATATGAACAATGAACATGATTTCCGTGGATATGTTCAAGACCACGGCTGGGCACATAGTATCGCTCATGCTTCTGATACATTTGAGGCGCTCGTTCGTAGTCCTAAACTGGAAACTTTATATTACGAAGAAATATTACAAACTTTATTAAACAAAGTTTGTGTCCATTCCATCTATTACAAATATGAAGAAGACGAGCGTCTCATTTATCCGATTGTCGCAATGCTACAAAATGGTCTAAAGGAAGAGGTACTCATATTAGCCCTTCATGATTTAGTAGCTCAATTACCCATCCAAAAACAAACATTACATATTAAATCGTACGAATACCTATACGGAAATATAAAATCTTTCTTACGCAGCTTATTTTTCAGACTACGCACACTGTCTATATGTGAAGAAACCGAAAGCGAAATTGAAAAATTATTACAAGAGCTTCCAAAATATTATTAAAAAAGAAGGCCACTCAAAAAGTGCCTTCTTCTATCTCACTAATATTTATTTGAAATTTCACGATCCAAACTGAGAAAAGGTGGACAAGAAACGCAAACACCATACATGCTCCGCTTAAAAAAGTTAATATAGGATGCGAATACACATGCCCTAATCCATAAGATGCTCCTACGAAAAACATTGTTATGTAAATATAAATTGCTCCATGTATTTGCCTCATATAAGCCTCCTTTTCCCATATTATAACATAAATTTTCTGATTATTCACATTAATTAATTGTGATCAATATTTCTCAACTGTTACGCCTCTTACAGCCGCCTTAATATATGGTGCTCCTTGTAAACCTTGTAAATCCTCTGTTTTCCCTGTTACGACTACACCGTATATTTGTAAGTCTTTCGGTTCGATGTTTTTTATTTCATTATAGTTTGTCCTAAAATACTCTTGAAATCCCCCTTTATTTTCACTTAAAGATTTCATAGATCCAAGAAACCCCATTGAGTTCCCTTCAATATCCTTGTACTCGTCTTCCTTCTTATCAGCATAACTACCCTCAAAACCAAAAATGTTCATTGATACCTCTGCATTTAACACCGCTCCGGTTTCAGGATCTACTAGTCCTGTATACGTCTCTGATTTCGTTTCATCATATGTATCTACCCAAAGCCACACAGGTCGTATTCCTTCAGGAAGCATTTTCACTACTTCTTCCGCTGTATATGCCTTATCAAAAGATAGCGCTACCTCTGCAACTTTATTCTGCAATTCACTAATTCTCTCTAAATCATTCACATAGTTTAAATACTTTACAAAAGGTAAATAAAACCGCATTTCTCTTTGCATTGTCTGTCTATTGTAATCTTGTCTTGTCTCAAATTCTGATTGTTTATTTATCTTTTCTTCATCTAAACCTGTATTTCCATTATAATTTATTTGACTATAACCAAAGATCGAATACTCATAAATTTCATCGATCCATTTAACTGGTTGTCCTTGAATGTTTTTATAGGAACTGTACATCATTGTACCGCTAGCTATTCCCATACTTAGTTTTGTATGTCCATTAAAAATAATATTAGGGCCTTGAACACTGTGATATAAATATACTCTCTGATCCATTTCTCGCTTATTCTTTTCATTAAAATAAATTAACAAACTCATACTACCTATAATCAAGACTAATGTCACAACTACTGAAAGTACTAGGTTTCTCCAAAACTGTTTCCTTTTCGCTCTCTTCATCAAAGTCTTCATCTGCTTATCATCCATATTCAAATCAAAGTCCTTCCGACTCATTATTTCTCCTCCTATACAATTTTTTAAATTGATTTCTTGCACGGTACAAACTTGTTTTCACTGTTTCTTCTTTCATACTTAATAAAATGGCAATTTCCTTATAAGATAGTTCATATTCATATTTCAACAGTAAAATAGGACGATAATCCTCCGTCATCGTCTCCAGTATTTCTTGTACTTCTCCTTGCAGTTCACTTGTTAAAAGCACTTCATCTAATGACTTTTGACCAATAAGAACGACCGATTCAATCGCAATTGGATTTAGTCTTTTTTCTTTTCGGTGTAAATCTCGGTGCTGATTGATCGCAACTCTAAATAGCCACGGCGTTAAATGCTCTAACGGTATTTCCTCCATCAGCAATAAAGCCTTATACAACGTATCTTGCACAATATCTTCCGCTTCTTTTCTATCTGCTCCAATCTTAATTAAGTACCCAAACACAGCTTTTGATTTCTCTATTAATAATGTTTCAAACGTATCATGGCTCATTCTGCTCTCCTTTCTATATACTCAACGTTTGAGAGCGTAAAATGTATACAGCTTTTCTTTAAAATTTTTTTCAAAATAAAAAGCACATCTATTTTGATGCGCTTCTCTCCAACATACTATTCTATTATTTCATTACTTCCTTCACAACATCTTGAATCATAACAACTTCTGTTTCCATATCAACAGACGGTGTTTCTTCATCAATACATTCATACCAAAACGCTAAATGCTTTTTATCAATTTCATGATGAGAATTTTCGACAAGAGCCTCGCCTTCTCCTTGCACAGAATACCAATATAAGTACTCTTCTCCATCTCTTATTTCCCGGAAAATTGTCTCTACATACATCTTTTCGTCGTTTAATGTCAAAAGCACTTCTTTCATATTATCATTAAGAAGCTGCATCCATTCATCTACGCGATGACTTTTACCTGGCTTGACTTTGAATCTTGTTAATTCTACGTTCATCTTTTATTCCCCCATTTTCTTGCGGACAAACAAAACATATTCTACTGGATTATGGAAGCTTAATTTACTAGCTAATTTTTGCGATGGAATGTTATCTACATTACAATCCCAGCATGGTGTAATATGATTTTGTATACACTGTTCAATGAAACGTGTTGCGACAGCTTGAGCTAACCCTTTCCCTTGATGTGCTTCATGTGTTGCAATATCAATTTCAGCAAAACCATTCCCGCTAAATATTGAGACGCATTCGGCTACAATCATCCCATCTTGTTCCATACAAAAACCAAAGCCGTTATTTAAAAACACGTCTTTTGATCCCCAATATTCTTTGTAATAATCCTCTGTAAATTCATTACTTCGTTCTATATCACTTTTATCAATACGTTTAATTTCATATGTATTTTTGTTTAATTCTATTTTTCTATCTTCAAAAAATTCTCTTTGAAATTGAAATGTCATTCGTGGGATTTTCCGAAATGTATTACTAAAGCACTCTTCAATCATCATTTCCCACTCTTCACTCGAAGTGAAGAGTGTAAATCGTTTCTCTGTTTTTTCAATAGCCACTTTTAAATATGCAAATAGATCTTCGTTATAATTTTGATCATCCGTATCACCAAATAAATAATAGATACCATTAGCTGTACGAATTAATCCTGCTGTTAACTTCTCGTTGGCAAAAATCTCACCATCTATCATTTGGTCACATACCGCATAAGCAAACGTCGTTGTTCTTGTATTACTTTCTAAAATCGGAATGATTTTTCTATACTCGGCTACAGATAATTTTTTCATAACTGCTCCACTTTAATCGTATCAGCTTCTATATTTTCAAAACAAAGATTTACTGTTCTCTTTAATGCTCTCGTTCTATGAATCGTGCATGCTGGAATTAAGATAGAATCATTTGGCTTTAAAACCGCCGTCTCTCCATCTTCAAAATCGATAAGTAGTTCTCCCTCTAACACAATGAATAATTCATCCGAATTAGAATGGTAGTGCCAATCATATTCACCAGTAAATACAGCGATTCGTAAGCAATGACTATTTATATTTGAAACGACGAAGTTTTTATGTTGATCTTGAATATCTTTTGTTAACTCTAATAGATTTACTGTTTCCAAAGTTCTTCCCACCCAATCCCCTCTTCTAATTTCCTTTTTTTATTCAATTCCAAATTATCACAAAAAACAATATCAAAACAAGCTATATTTCACGTAAAGTTTTATTTACTTTTTGTAAAGTTTCATTTACTTATTACCTAAAAATGGATATAATAAATGTAACAAATTTACAAAAAGGAGACTTTGTATATTTGATTAAAAATAAGGTGAAACAATTCCGCGTCGTTAGAGACATCACCCAAGAGCAATTAGCTTCCTCTGTTCAAATCACTAGACAATCCCTCATCGCTATCGAGAAGAATAAATACAACCCAAGTTTAGAATTAGCATTGAAATTATGTGAGTTTTTCAACTGTAAAGTAGAAGATTTATTTCAATTAGATAAAACTGGGGAGGAAAAAGAATGAAAAATACTTTTAATCAAGAGTTCATTTCGCATCTTACCATTTTATTGTTAGGTTCAACTTTTCTTTATTTCGATAATAATGATGAAGAAAAGATTAGTTCTGTCCTTCTATTCGCTGGCGTATACATACTCTTAGCCTTAATACTATTCGTAGTGAAACGAATATTCTTTAAGAAAAAAAAGAATATCCATTACCTGAAATGGATGAAAGAATCGAGAAGATGAGTTTAAAACTTATGGCACAAATTTTCGGCCTATCTCATTTAATCGGTTCTGCAATACTATTTATTTTATATATCACTGACAAAAATTCGATGATACGAGTTGAGTATGCCTTGTATTACTTGTTCGGCATTCTTTTCTTCACAATGATGTTCGGCTTGAAAATTGTGAAGAAATTAGATAATTAGTTTAAACAAAAAGACCCTTCCTACAAAGGAAAGGTCTTTATTTTATTTCTATTATGATAAAGCAGGAGCTTTTTCAAGAAGCTCTTTTGCATCAGCGTATTGTAAGCTGTGCGCTTCTGCAACTGCTTCGAATGTTACGTAGCCATCTAATGTGTTAATACCTTTTAATAATGCAGTGTTGCCTAGGCAAGCTTCTTTGTAGCCTTTGTTAGCAATTTGTACTGCATATGGTACTGTTACGTTTGTTAATGCAAGAGTTGATGTACGTGGAACCGCACCTGGCATATTTGCAACTGCATAATGAACAACGCCATATTTTTCGTAAGTTGGGTTGTCATGAGTTGTAATACGGTCAGTTGTTTCGAAAATACCACCTTGGTCAATCGCGATATCTACAACGACAGAACCTGGTTCCATTGATTGAATCATTTCTTCTGTTACAAGTTTTGGCGCTTTTGCACCTGGGATTAATACTGCACCGATTACAAGATCAGATTCTCTTACAGCTTCTGCAATATTGTAAGGATTAGACATTAAAGTTTTTACTTGGTTTCCGAAAATGTCATCTAATTGACGAAGACGTTCTGCACTTAAGTCGATGATTGTTACATCTGCACCTAAACCTACTGCAATCTTCGCTGCGTTTGTACCAGCTTGACCACCGCCGATAATTGTTACTTTGCCGCGTTTCACCCCTGGAACGCCTGCAAGTAAAATACCTTTACCGCCTTTGTTTTTCTCAAGGAACTGTGCACCGATTTGCGCAGACATACGACCAGCTACTTCACTCATTGGTGCAAGTAATGGTAAAGAACGATTGTCTAATTGTACTGTTTCGTATGCAATTGATACCACTTTGTTATCAATTAATGCTTTCGTTAATTCTGGCTCTGGAGCTAAGTGTAAGTATGTGAATAAAATTAAACCTTCGCGGAAATAACCGTATTCACTTTCAACTGGCTCTTTTACCTTCATAACCATATCTTGATTCCATGCTTCTTCAGCAGTTTCAACAAGTTTCGCACCAGCTTGTACGTATTCTTCATCTGTAAAGCCTGATCCTACACCTGATCCTTTTTGAACAAAAACTTCATGACCATTTTGTACTAAATGTACAGCTCCCGCTGGCGTCATTGCCACGCGGTTTTCATTGTTTTTAATTTCTGTTGGAATACCGATACGCATTATTAGTTCCCCCTTGAGTTATGAAATGACCCCTGAATCATTTTTTTAAAGCGCTTTCTATACTCTTATATTCTAACATAATATCTCAATATTTGACAAAAAATAATACAAGTTTTCCGATAGATTTAATCTTACATGAAAGGACAGTATTATCCGTACCTCTCAGTATAAAGGATAAACTGTCCAATTATTCGAAACTTCACTTTATTTAATTCTATCGATGTCTATGAATAACATCAACAGCGCCTGTTACTTCAATAATCGTGCCAGTAATCATATCAGAATCGTCCTCACATAAAAACGAAATGGTTCTTGCGATATCTTCCCCTGTTCCAGATCTACCAATTGGTGTGTTACTACCTTTCAGATTTCGTGCTTCTTCAATCGTTGCCTCTTTCATTTCACCAATTATATCACCAGGACATACCATATTCGCAGTAATACCGTATTCAGCTTCTTCGTATGCGACTGTTTTCGTTAAAGAAACAAGTCCGACTTTCGCAGCTGCAAAGGCTGAACGATAAATCCATCCAGGCGCGCTATCTGCCCCTTGAAATCCATAGTTAATAATACGGCCAAATTGCTGGTTTCTCATAATCGGTACGACAAGTTTTAATAAATGAAACACCGCTGTTAAATTACCCTGGATCATTTCATTCCATTCGTCTTCTTCGTAATCGACTAATTTTTTCCTTTCAAATACGTAAGGACCAGCATTATTAATTAAGAAGTCAATTTTGCCAAAACGGCTCATCGCTTCTTCTACTATTTTATGTAAATCTTCCTTTTTCGTGACATCAGCTTGCACGAACTGTAGACGTTCTTCCATATTTTTATATGTTTCTTTCATTGTTTCCATAGCACTTGTATCGCTATGATATGTTACTGTTACTGAATATCCTTTAGCCAATAACTTTTCTGTTACTTTCTTTCCTAAACCTTTCGTACCGGCTGTAATGAGCGCGTGTCTCACAAACATGCCTCCTTTTAAATTGCTATACTCCATATGTAACAAGTTCTCGCTTCAATTACAACTAAAATGAATTAAGGCAAAGTTTTCAAAATTCTGTAACGTTTCCGACAAGCACATTACCAAAATTTGTTTTATAATAAAGTTGTAAACGGTAATAAAAATGATTGGGAGGAATTTACTATGAATAATACATATACAAATATTTTAATTGCGGTGGACGGTTCTAAAGAAGCAGAAAAAGCCTTTAAAAAAGCAATTCAAGTTGCAAAACGAAACAACGCAACATTAACAATTGCTCATATCGTTGATGTAAAAGCATACTCAGCAGTAGAGGCTTATAGCCGCGCAATTGCTGAACGTGCAAATCTATTTGCAGAAGACTTATTAGAAGACTACAAAAAAACTGCGCTTGAAGCTGGTCTTGAAAAAGTAGAAACTGTATTAGAATTTGGTAATCCTAAATCTAAAATTTCAAAAGAAATCGCTCCAAACAATAAAGTGGATTTAATTATGTGTGGTGCAACTGGTTTAAATGCTGTAGAACGTTTCCTAATTGGTAGCGTCTCTGAACATATTATTCGCTATGCGAAATGCGATGTCCTTGTTGTTCGTGGTGATGAGGAGCAAGGTGATCTTTAATTTATAATTAAAACACCAAGTCCACATGGGCTTGGTGTTTTTCATTTCACAAACTTCACTATAAATACAAGACAAGCCACAACAACAACGGTAACTGCCAACACATAGGGCGGAAGGAATTTCAAAGACCATAGCGCCATCATTATCGTCGCAACAGTTAAATACGTTTGCTTTGCATCTTCTGTCATTTTTTTACGAAGTAAGAAAACATACACATAACCGATTGGCGGCGTAATGAAGCAAAGAACATATATAATTTTCGATTTTAAATACCACTTTTGTTCGCCAAGTTTCTTTATGTCTTCTTCTATTCTCTTACTCTCTTGTTCTCTCACTTCTTCTTCAATCGGATCTTCCTCCACTCCTCGCCTTTCTTTCATATAAGGAAGAAAATGCATGAAAAAATAACATGCAAATACAATTGCCCAAAATTCAATATCCAATCTTTCTGGTGGAATATGCTCACTAAAAAATGCAGCAGCAATCACTAAAGAAAAACAATACGTTGTCATCCAAAATGAACGTTTTCTCTTTTTCCGTTCTATTTCTTTTTTATCTTTTACTTCTTGTACTTTCTTTTTTCTAGAGAGCCATACAGAAATACAGCAATCTACTACAAATAAAGTAAAGATAAATATTGCTATATGTATTGTTTCCACATTCTCAAATGAAAATATTTTTGGGAATGCAGCGTGTAATACAATTAGCGTATACAAAATTAACCCTACAAAATAAATACGTCTCATTTTTCATTCCTTTCTTATTTCCTAACATTACATTAACATACATTTTTTAGAAATAGACGGACAAAATATATGTGTTTAGAAAAGGAGGATGCTACATGGATGATTATGAACGTATTATTTTAGATGTGAATGATACAGAACTCGAAATGTTAAATACGATTCGCGAGCATTTTAAAGAAAAACATGGTGTTGAACTAAGCCACGGTGCATTGCTTCGAGATTTAATGGATATTGAATACATTCGAATTACAGAAGATCGACACAAGTATGATTAATCAATGAAGCTTTAAGCCTAGAACATATTGTTCTAGGCTTAATTAAATCCATACGAAAAGGTAAGGTACTTTCTAAAAAAGCACCTTACCTTCTATATCATATATCATTTAACTTCCAACAAACTCTATTGCTAACCCCTTAGCCTTCTCCAAAGCCTTTTCAATCTGTTCAAATCCTGTCCCACCAGCACTGTTACGACGCTTTACAGCTGCATAAGGTGAAAGAACTTCATATAAATCTTCTTCAAATAACGGACTCATTTCTTTATACGTTTCAAGTGGTACATCTAATAAATAGATTCCTTTTTGCGTACAATGAAGAACTAGTTTCCCGACAATTTCATGAGCTTGACGGAACGGCAGTCCCTTGCTTGCTAAATAGTCGGCAATTTCTGTTGCGTTAGAGAAGTCTTGCGTCACAGCTTGCCCCATTTTTTCTTTGTTTACAGTCATCGTTTCAAGCATGCCTGCCATAATATGAAGGCATCCTTCTACTGTTTTCACTGTATCAAACATTCCTTCTTTATCTTCTTGTAAGTCTTTATTGTAAGCGAGTGGCAATCCTTTCATTACTGTAAGTAAACTGAATAAATTACCGTATACTCTGCCCGTTTTACCACGAATAAGTTCCGCCATATCCGGATTTTTCTTCTGCGGCATAATACTGCTTCCTGTTGCGTATTGATCGCTCATTTCAATAAATTGAAACTCTTGGCTACTCCATAAAATAAGTTCTTCGCAAAAGCGTGATAAGTGCATCATAAGCATAGATGAGTTACTTAAAAACTCCAGTATGAAATCACGATCACTTACCGCATCTAAACTATTTTCATAGATTCCATTAAATCCAAGAAGCTCCGCACTATACTCTCGGTCAATCGGGAATGTTGTACCAGCTAGTGCTCCTGCTCCTAATGGTGAAATGTTAATACGCTTTAACGAATCTTCATAACGATTCACATCGCGCTCTAACATCCAAAAGTAAGCAAGAATATGATGCGCAAATGAAATTGGCTGTGCACGTTGCAAGTGCGTATAGCCGGGCATAATTGTTTCAATGTTATTTTCCGCTTGATGAACAAGAACAGTTTGCAATTGTTTTGTAGCTTTTATAATATCTTCTACTTTTTCTTTTAAATACAAATGCATATCTGTCGCTACTTGATCGTTACGGCTTCGACCTGTATGAAGTTTCCCTCCTACTTCACCGATTCTTTCAATTAACATCTTTTCAATATTTAAATGAATGTCCTCAGCCTCGACTGAGAAATTCAATTTATTTCGTTTCGCTTCCTCTAGTAAATATTGAAGCCCTATCTTTATTTTCTCTGCTTCCTCTTTCGTAACGATGCCTTGCTTTGCTAACATCGTTACATGTGCGATACTCCCTTTTATATCTTGATTTACTAATTGTTGATCAAAGGAGATGGATGCTCCAAACTCTTCAACCCACGCTTCCGCTTCTTCTGTAAAACGTCCGCCCCAAAGTTTGCTCACGCTTCCACCTTCTTTTGATTCACTTGGCTGTATACTTTCGTAGGTAAACCGAATAATGAAATGAATCCAACTGCTGCATCATGATTAAATTCATCCTGGGCAGTATACGTTGCTAATTTTTCATCGTATAAAGAGTACTCAGATTTACGCCCTTCTACAATCGCATGACCTTTAAATAATTTCACACGCACTGTACCTGTTACATTTTTTTGCGTTTCTTGTAAGAAAGCATTGAGCGCTTGTTTTAAAGGTGAGAACCATAAACCGTTATAAATTAATTCTGTTAGTTTTTGCTCAATCATCGGTTTGAAATGAGCGACCTCTTTCACAAGTGTTAAATCTTCAAGTTCTTTATGCGCTGTTATTAATGTCATTGCTGCTGGGCATTCATATACTTCACGAGATTTAATACCGACAAGGCGATTTTCTACATGGTCGATACGTCCAACGCCATGTTTGCCAGCAAGTGCATTTAACGTTTTAATTAGTTCTGAAAGTGGGTATGCAGTGCCGTTTAAAGTCGTCGGTACTCCTGCTTCAAATCCGATTTCTACAAACTCTGGTTTATTCGGTGTATCTTCTAATGCCAACGTCATCTCGTATGCGT
>NZ_JAKUDX010000010.1:0-135196 GCF_022662615.1 Bacillus cereus group sp. BfR-BA-01523 | reverse complement strand
GTTCTGACGGCAAGGGTTCTGGCGGCAATGGTTCTGGCGGCAGTGGGTCTGGCGGCAATGGTTCTGGCGGCATAGGTTCTGGCGGCATTGGTTCTGGTGGCATTGGTTCTGGTGGCAGTGGCTCCGGTGGCAATGGCTCTGGTAGCAATGGTTCTGGTGGCAATGGTTCTGGTGGCAATGGTTCTGGTGGCAATGGTTCTGGTGGCAGTGGTTCTGGTGGCAGTGGTTCTGGTGGCAGTGGCTCTCAGGGCGGCAACCGTGTTAAAGGCGACAGCAGTTCTCAAGGTGGTAATGGCTCTCAGGGCGGCAACCGTGTTAAAGGCGATAGCGGCTCTCAAAGCGGTAACGCAAAAGATAATGCAACAAAACAAGGCAATAAATTGCCTAATACTGCAACGCATTATCCTGCATCTATTTTAATTGGGCTTTCGACATTCCTAATTGGTGTGTTACTATTTATTCGTCGTAAAAACGCAAAATAAAAAAATCATCCTTCCATCTAAAAATACATGAAACAGATTATAAAGTGAAACTTTAATCAGTGGGGATTTTGTTCATCCCCCACTGATTATTAGCCTTCACCAATCGGGCTTTTACGGGCAGCAGGGCTCCCACCTAACTTCTTTGCTCCAGCCGAATTTTGAAGTGGGAGTTTTACTGCCTGGCAAATAGCGGGATAAAACTAAAAAGGACTTTGATTGCATTTTATTATGCAATCAAAGGTCCTTTTTGTCATCTAGTAGAAAGAGTATTAATACGCTTTTCCCCAATACACCATCTGCTTCGCTTTTTTACTACAGCAAATACATTCGTCAGCTAAACTTTCTTGTTCGAACGGAATACAACGTGAAGATACTCCAACTTCTTCTTTTAATTTTTCTTCACAAGCTAGTTCTCCACACCACATCGCTTTAATAAATCCTTGCTTTTCATCAGCCGCTTTTTTCATCTCTTCGAAATTCATCACACTATACGTATTCTCATCGCGAAATACTTTTGCTTTGCTAAATAAAGAATGGTGAATTTCCTCAAGTAGTGCTGGAATGCGTGCTTCTAATTGATCCATTGATATAAACTCTTTTTCTTTCGTATCTCGCCTTACAAGTACAACTTGATTCTTTTCAATATCCTTTGGACCAACTTCTAATCTAATTGGAACACCCTTCATTTCATACTCATTAAATTTCCAGCCAGGTGTTTTATTGCTAGCATCTATTTTTACACGTGCAACCTTCTGAATACGTCCTTGCAACTCTGTTGCTTTTTCTAACACACCTTCTTTGTGCTGAGCAATAGGAACGATAACAACTTGTACTGGAGCGACTTTCGGTGGCATTACAAGTCCGTTATTATCGCTATGAACCATAATAAGTCCACCTATCATTCTTGTTGATACACCCCAAGATGTTTGATGTACGTATTGCCATTTACCGTTACGGTCTAAAAACTTAATATCAAATGCTTCAGAGAAATTCGTTCCAAAGTTATGAGATGTTCCTGTTTGAAGTGCTTTTCCATCATGCATTAAACTTTCAATCGTATAAGTTGCCTTCGCTCCTGCAAACTTTTCTTTTTCTGTTTTTTGCCCTTTAATAACCGGAATCGCTAAATACTCTTCACAAAAAGCAGCATATAGATTTAAAATATTTAATGTTTCAATTTGAGATTCTTCTGCCGTTTCATGAATCGTATGACCTTCTTGCCATAAAAATTCAGTTGTACGAAGGAATGGTCTCGTCGTCTTCTCCCAACGAACTACTGAACACCACTGGTTATATAACTTTGGTAAATCATTATATGATTGAACAATTTTTGAAAAATGCTCACAGAATAGAGTTTCAGATGTAGGACGTATACAAAGTCTTTCCGCCAATTTCTCATCTCCGCCATGAGTAACCCATGCTACTTCAGGAGCAAATCCTTCAACATGATCTTTCTCTTTTTGTAATAAACTCTCTGGAATAAACATTGGCATGTACACATTTTCATGACCAGATTCTTTTAATTTTTCATCCATCACTTTCTGCATATTTTCCCATAATGCATAACCGTATGGACGTAAAATCATACAACCTTTCACACTTGAATAATCAACAAGCTCCGCTTTTTTTACAATATCGGTATACCACTGAGCAAAGTCTTCTTCCATTTTCGTAATGGCTTGTACTTGTTCTTTTACCATAGTTATTCTTCCTCCTTTAGAAAATAGAAAAAGCCCGCGTCCCCAAATAGGGACCGAGCTTTGTCGGCGTTACCACCCTGATTCATACACAAAAAAATTGAGTATGCTCTCTTTTTGATAACGGGAATTCCCCGCTGCATATGCAGAACTCAAAGGTAGGTTCCATATCGCCTCTTTAAGAATCTTCCAGCCAAAAGGATTCTCTCTCTGCAAAAAGGTAAGACATGTACTATTCCTTTTTCATCGTTATAACAAAATAAATTTGTTGAATATCATAATATAAATTTTATTTCAAAACAAGAGCCAATTTTCTTATTTTTATACATTTTTTTCAATTATCACTGTTTTATACGTAACTTTTCCGAACTATTTTTACAAGTTGATGAGCAACCATACCAATTAGTGTACCAATTAAAACGAAGAAACAAATAAATCCGTATCCCATTCCTTCCCAACCACCAATAGCGATCATTGTTACAGGAAAGAAAGCTAAACAAAGAAGTACTAAACTAAGTGCAAATATAATATCAAACTGTTTGTCTGGAAAACGTTTCTTTAGTAAATATGACATAAAAAATACAAGGAGAACGGTGACTCCACCAATGATGTAAAAAATACCAAATCCATCTAGCCAATCCATAGTATTCCCTCCTTCCATTCATTCCCTTATACTTATTATATGTTTAATTTTTCTGAAAATAAATAACGAAATTTTATTCAAAAATATATTTTTATTACCAGGTATTAATAGTAATATATAAGAATAGGTTTTATATAATCAGGAGGGAAACTTTATGGATAAAGCATTAACAAATCGCGTCATTATTTTATCTTTCGACTGCTTATCAGCTTTAGATTTTCCTATATTACAAAAACTACCTAATTTCCAAACTTTAATAAAAAAGGGCGCGATTGCGAAAAAAGTGGAGCCAATTTATCCTTCTGTAACATATCCAAGCCACTCAACAATCGTAACCGGTAATTATCCTAATAAGCATGGCGTTGTCAGCAATACATTACTTCAACCAGGACGTGATTCACCAGATTGGCATTGGTACCGAAAGTCCATTAAAGGAACAACTTTATATGATGAAGCACGCAAAGCAAATTTAACGACAGCAGCCCTTCTATGGCCTGTTACTGGAAGAGCAAATATCGATTACAATTTACCAGAAATTTTTCCAAATAGACCGTGGCAAAATCAAATTTTAGTTTCATTATTTAGCGGTAGCCCGCTATATCAATTAGATTTAAATCGTCGTTTCGGCCATATACGAAATGGATTGTCACAGCCTGAGCTTGATAATTTCGTCCTTGCTTCTGCCGTACATACAATTCAGACGAAAAAGCCTAATGTTATGTTTGTACATTTTACTGATTTAGATACTCAAAGACATTACCATGGCTTCGAGTCTGAGGAAACAGTAGCTGCAATCCACAGACACGACGAACGCCTCGGAAAAATTATCCATACATTAAAAGAAAGTGGTATATACGAAGAAAGTACAATTATTGCACTTGGTGACCATAGCGCTTTAAGTGAAAACAAAGCAATCCAATTAAATGTCCTATTCTGTCAAAAAGGGCTTATATCCGTAAATAAACGTGGAAAAATACACGATTGGAAAGCTTATTGCCAAAGCTGTGATGGATCTGCCTACGTACATGTAAAGGATAAAAATGATACTGAAACGATTAAAGAGATTCAACTTCTTCTTGAAGAGCTTCTTCAGGATAAACAAAATGGAATTGAATTTATTCTGCACGATGAAGATGCAAAAGAACGTGGCGCTGATGGTAATTGCTTATTTATGCTAGAGGCCATGGAAGGTTATTACTTCATTGAAAATTATACAGGTGATTTCATAAAAGAAATTAATAAAGAAGATGTTAATTCTAGTAAGAAATATACATTTGGAACACATGGATATTCCCCAACAAAACCTAACTATGAAACAATTTTTATGGCTGCTGGGAAAGGCATTCAAAGCGGCGTTACAATTCCGTATATGAGACTGATTGATGAAGGTCCGACTATCGCTAGGTTACTCGGTTTGCACTTAGGTGAAACAGACGGCGCAATTGTAGAGGATTTACTTCAATTGTAAAGAACTGTGTATATATGTAAAAGTTATGTAAAAATCATCACTGTTTCTCTTTTTATAATTTTTATTTTTGTACACTGTTAGTAGAACAAATTTAAGGGGGAACATTATATGAAAAAAATGTCCAGACAAGAAAAAAGCTGGATATTGTACGATTGGGCGAACTCGGTATATTCGCTCGTCATTACAACTGCATTATTTCCAATTTACTTTAAAGCAGCTGCAAAAGAAGCTGGACTATCTGGTGCAACTTCAACAGCCTATTGGGGATATGCAAACTCGTTCGCTACACTTTTAATTTCTATACTCGCTCCTATTCTCGGCACGGTTGCTGATTATAAGGGATTTAAAAAACGATTTTTCACATTCTTCTTTGGACTCGGTATCGTATTTACAAGTATGCTAGCAGTTGTTCCAACATCTCAGTGGTACTTATTACTAGGATGCTATATGCTCGCATTAGTTGGCTTTGCTGGAGCAAATATTTTTTATGATGCATTTCTAGTAGATGTTACCTCTGGAGATAGAATGGACCGAATTTCTACGCGAGGTTTTGCATTAGGTTACATTGGGAGTACAATTCCTTTTATCGGTTGTATTGCTCTTATTATTCTTGCTCAAAAAGGAACTATCCCCTTATCAGTCGGAATTGCTAGTCAAATTTCCTTTGCAATAACAGCTCTTTGGTGGGGACTATTTACGATACCAATGCTAAAAAATGTAGAGCAAACACACTATATTGAACGTCATCCAAGACCAATTGCAATGAGCTTCAAGCGCCTTGCTAATACGTTTAAAAATATTAAAGAATATAAAACTGTATTTATGTTCCTAATAGCTTACTTTTTCTACATTGATGGGGTAGATACAATTATCACTATGTCTACTGCTTACGGAACAGATCTCGGTATTAGTGCAACCAATCTATTAATCATCTTATTTGTAACACAAATTGTCGCTTGTCCATTTGCTTTATTATATGGAAAACTATCGGAAACATTTACCGGTAAAAAAATGCTATATGTCGGCATTATCATTTATATCATTATTTGCACATATGCTTATTTCTTAAAAACGACGTTTGATTTCTGGATTTTAGCAATGTTAGTTGCTACTTCTCAGGGCGGAATTCAAGCACTTAGCCGTTCTTATTTCGCAAAACTAGTACCGAAAGAATCTGCAAATGAATTCTTCGGATTTTATAATATCTTTGGTAAATTCGCGGCAATTATGGGTCCGGTATTAGTTGGTGTCACAACCCAATTAACAGGAAAAACAAACGCTGGTGTCCTTAGTATTATTGTCTTATTTATTGTCGGTGGATTCTTATTAACTAGAGTACCCGAAAATAATACGTCCGTTACACCACCTAATCCGAAAACTAAAACAATATAAGAGAAAGATCCCCTTCACACAAGAAGGGGATCTTTCTCTTATATTTTTAACGATAACGCCCTACAATTAAAAACTCTAAAGCTTGTACAAAAATAGTTTATCGACAGTTGTTCCTAATACTTCTGCTAACCGGAATGCTAGTGCTAAGCTTGGATCATATTTATTATTCTCAATTGCATTTATCGTCTGTCTTGATACGTTACACTTATCCGCTAATGCACCTTGTGAAATACTATTTGCAGTGCGCAATTCATAGATTTGATTTTTCACACCGTTTCTCCTAACCTGTAAAATCGTTTTTACATCATCAGTATATAGTTGGGGCATGTCATTGTCAAAAGATTGCCACAAGAAAAGGGAGCAATTCTGCTCCCTTACAATAGCTATTTCGAAACTAATCAATTCGTCATTTCCTCTCGATTCACAATATCTTCTTTCTTTATTTGCATACGTAAAACCGGACCTATTGCTAATAAAATAAGTGCCATTGCTATACAAAATACAGTAACTAGTGAGGTCATCTCCTTCAATCCTCCAGCTAGTGAAGTTCCAATTAACATTGCCCCCATGAACAGTGGTAAAATCGTTCCATTTACTCTGCCAATCATATTTTCTGGTACAAGTTGAATCATAAGCGTACCGACAACGATATTGACACAGGCTAAACAAATACCTGTTCCAAATCTCATGAAACTAGTAATCCAAAATGATGTAGATAACCCTTCTACTAAAAATGACATCGCTAATATGCTCATACCGAATACAAACATCTTTTTCGGATTCACTTTTGAAGCGAAAACTGCAGCAACAATACCACCAATTAACATACCGATTCCATCAGCTGCGGCTAAATATTGAACGGCTTCTTTTTCCATTCCAAGCCGTTCTATTACAAGAAACACTTCTAATGGATTCGTTAGTCCAACAGCTAAGCCCATAATGGTGAAAGTGATCGTAATCATACGTAAATTTTTCGTATGAAGAACGTATTTCCAACCTTCTTTTATATCATTTTTTAATGAACCTCTCGCCACTTGCTCTTGTTCAACCCATTTTGGTAAAAACGAAATGACAATAGCCGATAACAAAAATAAAATGATCAAGCTATATAGTGAGGTAAATAAGCCAAGTTGTGTATACACAATTGAACCTACAACTGGTCCAAAAATCATAAATAACGACTGTAATGTTTGGTTAAATGCAATAGCACTTGCTACCTGTTCTTCTTTTACATAGCGCTTAAATATACGTGAAGATGACGGCTGAGAAAACTGACCTACAATTGCGGAAACGAGTGTTGCAAAAAATATAGCCTGCCAATAATCAAGCTTTAGCAAAAAGACAATTCCTATAATAGATAATACGCTTAATACATCTCCAGCAACCATCGTTCTCTTCGGATTCCAGCGATCTGCTAACGCACCACCAATGAATGAAAAAATAAAAATTGGTGCATATTCCATAACCGATAATAAAGAAACTGAAACCGGATCATTATTCGTTCGCTCCATTATGAAATACAAAAGAGCCATATTTCTGATCCAAATTGCAAATTGTTGTAAAATATCAGATGCCATAACGAGCATAAATGCTCGGTTTTTAAATAAAGCGTTCATTTTCATTCCCCCTTTCATAAACCGACCGTTCGGTCTAATTTATTTTGTAAGAAAAGCAACTGACCTATTATTCAGCTGCCATTCCTTTTAACAATACATCTATTGCCTTTTTATAAATACGTTTCAGCTCTTTATAATCTAACTCGTAGTAAAGTACTCCAAGCCCCGATAATAATCCATTCACAATATACATAAGATCACGCGTATCATCTTCTTGAAACTCTCCAGACTGCATACCTGCTTCAATTAATTTCTCAACCATAACATATGATTCTCTAGTTAAAGCTAACAGTTCATCCAGAATTTCTTTACTTACAACTTGGCTCATAGAGAATTCCTCTATTGCATTTGAAATGGGTTGCTGTATGTCCTCTACATAATATTCCGCGAGACCATATAGTTTTTCAGTACTAGTACTATACAACTTCTCTTTTTCATTCCATTTTTCAAGCCAATCATACGTATGCTGTTTCACTACAAATAAAAATAATTCTTCTTTACTTTTAAAGTGATAATAAATGCTTCCTTTACTTCTCTCTGTAATCTCACAAATCTCTTCCATAGATGTAGCTGCATAGCCCTTCTGTGAAAACAGACTTTCTGCTTTATAGGCAATTTCTTTCTTTATCTCTTCTGCGCTTCTTCTCATATTCACACCTCTTTAAACCGACCGTTCGGTCTAATAATAACAAATAAAAACCTCTATCGCAAGAGGCTATACTCCTTATTTAAGAAAACGTACTTTCAAACCACATTCGAATCATATGTATTATTCCAAATTTAAATCCTAATTTAGTAAGAAATACGGTTCCCTTTTCATTTCCCCTAGCATGTTAAAAATATTTAATCAAACGTTTGTTTAAAAAGAAATACGCCCCCTATAGGGCGTATTCTCATCAATCACCACCGCAGCTACTTCCACTATCTCCACCAAAAGAACCTCCGCAATCATGTGAACCTCCATCGTGCGAGCTATCATTATCCGATCCAGCAAAGAAAAATAATGGTGATGAGCTGTTGGATGAATTATGAATGTTATTTTGTTTTGTAAGATTTACCTTCTTTTTGTTTGATCGAACTGCTGTTGCGATCGTTCCAACTACAACAAATAATAGTATGACAATAATAAATTCCATATAAAAGCCTCCCTTAATCTTCGAATAATTGAATGGTTCTCTCTAAATTTTCAAGTGAAATGAAGCGCGATTCACGAAGGATCTCTTTTCCAGTATAAAATAATAAAACTGTTGGCCCTGTAAATACTGCATATCGCCCCGCAATCTCTTGCATGTCTTGTAGTAATATTTCTACTTTCTCTACGTAATCATAATTCTCTAATACGCAATTTACTTTTCTTAACATAACATCACAAACACCACAATTTTCCGTTTTAATAAACAGCAGTACCAATTGTTGTCCTTCAATATATGTCGCTAATTCTTCTATCGTTTCAAATGTATTCATCTTATCCCTCTTAGCGTAATTTACGAAATACTTTATCCTGATACATACGAAAAGCCGAACTATCTTTAATCTTTCTCTTTTCCATTACCTGCTGAAAACGCAGCGTTTTTGCTGTTAACTCTTCTTGTAATTTTTCTTCAGCAATGTTCAAAAAGACATCCACACCATTCGCTCCTTTACATATTTTTACTATTATTTTACATGATATTTTCTCATCTTGCTACGCTATTACAAATTGACTTTATACAATTTTTTCTCAAATTTAATTACAAGGAGCCTTTTCCTCCCTAATCAATATTTTATTTTCATGTGTAGTCTGTATTAGAGCCATTTAATATTGAGAAAATCTTTGCGAATCAAATAAAGCGTTTACACCAAATCTTGCATTTGCTACGATTTAATCACCCCCAGCTCCCTTGTATAGACTTCGTGATGTCTGATCATTTTTATCTAGACGTTTCATACGTCTAGATTCACTTTGGTTTATTGGCGCATGCCTTTAAATATATCTTTTATTTTGAAAGGAGAAATGACTATGAGATCAAAAAAATTCACGCTACTATTACTATCCCTACTACTTTTCTTACCTCTTTTTCTCACAAACTTTATTACTCCAAATTTCGCATTAGCAGATTCACCAAAGCAAGGTCAAAAAATTGTTGGGTATTTTCCTTCATGGGGCGTTTACGGACGTAATTATCAAGTTGCAGACATTGATGCATCAAAGCTAACTCATTTAAACTATGCTTTCGCTGATATTTGCTGGAATGGAAAACATGGAAACCCTTCTACTCACCCCGATAATCCAAATAAACAAACGTGGAACTGTAAAGAATCTGGTGTACCACTGCAAAATAAAGAGGTCCCTAATGGCACTCTCGTACTCGGTGAACCATGGGCTGATGTCACAAAATCTTATCCGGGATCGGGTACAACTTGGGAAGATTGTGATAAATATGCCCGCTGTGGAAATTTCGGAGAACTGAAACGATTAAAAGCTAAGTATCCTCACTTAAAAACAATTATTTCAGTTGGTGGCTGGACTTGGTCTAACCGCTTTTCTGATATGGCCGCTGATGAAAAAACAAGAAAAGTATTCGCTGAATCTACAGTAGCTTTTCTTCGCGAATATGGATTTGACGGCGTTGATTTAGACTGGGAATACCCGGGTGTTGAAACGATTCCTGGTGGTAGTTATCGTCCTGAAGATAAACAAAACTTCACCCTTCTGCTTCAAGATGTTCGAAATGCATTAACGAAAGCTGGTGCAGAAGATGGTAAACAATATTTACTAACAATCGCGTCAGGTGCAAGCCAACGTTATGCGGATCATACAGAGCTAAAGAAGATTTCTCAAATACTGGATTGGATTAATATTATGACATACGATTTCCACGGTGGGTGGGAAGCTACTTCTAACCATAATGCTGCACTATACAAAGATCCAAATGACCCCGCAGCGGATACGAAATTTTACGTAGATGGTGCGATAGACATTTATACAAATGAAGGGGTTCCAGCGGATAAACTCGTATTAGGTGTACCTTTTTACGGACGTGGATGGAAAAGTTGCGGAAAAGAAAATAATGGGCAATACCAACCTTGTAAACCAGGTAGTGACGGAAAGCTCGCTTCTAAAGGCACTTGGGATGATTATTCTACCGGTGACACAGGTGTGTACGATTATGGTGATTTAGCATCTAATTATGTGAATAAAAATGGTTTTGTTCGCGGATGGAACGATGTAGCGAAAGTACCTTATTTATATAATGCGACTACAGGAACCTTTATTAGCTATGATGACAATGAATCTATGAAATATAAAACAGACTATATAAAGACAAAGGGTTTAAGTGGCGCAATGTTTTGGGAACTAAGCGGTGATTGCCGTACAAGCCCAAAATATAGTTGTAGTGGACCAAAATTACTTGATACGCTAGTAAAAGAATTACTTGGTGGACCTATTACTCAAAAAGATACTGAACCACCAACAAACGTAAAAAATATTACTGTTACAAATAAAAATTCAAACTCAGTTCAATTAAACTGGACTGCATCTACTGATAACGTAGGCGTTACTGAATATGAAATTACTGCCGGAGAAGAGAAATGGAGTACAACAACAAATAGCATTACAATTAAAAACTTGAAACCTAATACAGAATACACATTTTCAGTATTAGCAAAAGATTCTGCTGGTAACAAATCACAACCTACTTCTATTCTTATAAAAACAGATGATGCTAACACAACACCTCCTGGTGGAAATGGCAATGCTACCTTTTCAGTCACTTCAAATTGGGGAAGTGGTTACAACTTCTCAATTATAATTAAAAATAGCGGAACGACCCCTATTAAAAACTGGAAATTAGAATTTGATTATAACGGCAATTTAACACAAGTTTGGGATTCTAAAATTAGTAGTAAAATAAATAATCATTACGTAATTACGAATGCAGGATGGAATGGTGAAATTCCTCCTGGTGGATCAGTTACAATCGGAGGGGCAGGAGCAGGCAATCCCGCCGAACTTGTAAATACATCCATTAATGAAAACTAAACGTAACCTCCATTAATTATTTCACTAAAGTTTGAATTTAGGTTTGAGTGCTCTATCCTAAATTCAAACTTTTAATTTTATGAAAAATCACAATTTATATTATAATAACCTATTATAATTATATTTAGTTTCTAATATGAAGTTCGCGTGAAGTTCATCTGAATTTTACATGAATTTCCTTTAAGTTCTATTGTCTTCCCATACTAATCACATTATCCTTTACATATAGGAATCATTTCCATTCCATTTCAAACTATCTATATATATATAAAAGATAGTAGCCTATTAGGGAAAGGCATCTAGTATTATTATAAATATAACCAAAGAAAAAGAACTCTTATGGTGCGCTTATAAGCGCACCATAAGAGTTCTTTTTCTTACAATTCTCATTTGAGAGTTCTCGAAAATCATGTTAATCACAAAGAAAAGGCATTAGCTCATAAAAGCTAACGCCTTTTCTTTGTGATTATTGTTAAACGTTCCATTTTTCGATATTCCATATTTTCGTTATCCATGCTTCATAGAAAGAGGGCTCATGTGAAACAATTAAAACTGTACCTTTATATTGTTTTAACGCCTCCTGTAAATCCGTCTTAGTCTCTGTATCCAAATGGTTAGTTGGTTCATCTAAAATTAAAACATTGCTTTTAGTTACGATAAGTTCGCATAATCGTACTTTTGTTTGTTCTCCTCCACTTAATAACTGGATAGGTTTTAATACATGTTCTTCTTTCAATCCGCACTTTGCTAATGCTTGTCGGATTTCTTTTCTTGTCATATCTGGTCTCCCTGCCCATACTCTTTCTAGTGCAGTTATTTCTGAGGAAAATTCCTCTTGTGCAAAATAAGCGGGTTTTACTCGTTCCCCAACAGAAACTGAGCCGCCTAACGGTTTTATTTGTCCTAGTAATGTTTTTAACATTGTTGTTTTTCCAATCCCATTATGACCAATAATCGCAATCTTTTCCCCTTTTTTCACTTGAAAATCCAATTCTGGAAATAACGGTTCACCATAACCAATTTTCAGTTTCTCTACCTGTAATATACGACTCACTGGCTCAGTATAAACATTAAAATCAAAACGGGCGCGAGGTACATCATTAACCTTTTCAACCTTTTTCATTTTCTCTAATACTTTTTCACGACTTTTCGCTTGCTTCGCTTTACGAATTTTATTTTTTTGAATAAAACCCTCTAAATGTGCAATTTCTTTTTGTTGTTTCGCATACGCCGCTTGTAATTGTTTCCTTTGTAATTGATAACTTTGCAAAAAGGTTTCATAATCTCCCGCATAGCGCTTAACCTTTCGTTCTTCTAGATGATAAATAACATTCGTAATATTGTTCAAAAATATTTCATCATGCGAAATGATAATATAAGCTTTTTCATACATTTGTAAATATGATTGCAACCATTCTATATGTGCTGTATCTAAATAGTTAGTTGGCTCATCTAATAATAAAACATCCGCTTTTTCTAAAAGGAGTTTCCCAAGTAACAACTTTGTCCGCTGACCACCACTTAACTTTGAAACATCCTTTTCCAATCCTATTTCAAACAAGCCTAAGCCTGTTGCTACTTCCTCAATTTCTGTATGAATTTGATAAAAATTAGAATTCTCCAATATAGTTTGTAACTCTCCATACCTTACTAACAATTTCGCTACTTCTCCTGCTCCAGCCATCTCTTCTGTAAGTTTTAACATGTCACGTTCCAACTCATACAGGTTAGAAAACGCACTTTGCAAGTATTCTTCAATTGTTATGCCTTCTTGTAAATCTATATGCTGTTGCAAAAAGCCAATCTTCACATGTGGAAACCATTCAATGTTTCCATCATCATGTATAAGTTCTCCTGTTAACAAGCGTAATAATGTAGATTTTCCAATTCCATTTTTCCCTACTAGCCCAACATGTTCGCCCTTTAATAATCGAAAGCACGCATTATATAAAATGGTTTTCTCACCATATGAATGACTTACATTTTCTACTGTTAATATACTCATCTTTTTTCTCTCCTTTTCTTATGATCCATAAGCTAAATAGAGAGAACAACAGTATAAAGCCTGATTTAGTTATACATATAAAAATGGGTAAGGTGAATACACCTTACCCATTACATATTATCGTAAGAAAGGATTAAGGTTCTTTACCTGCTGTCTTCAATTTAGCTTATTTGTTAAAAATGGGCAGACTTCTCCCGTATCAAGCTAAAACCATTTGAAGAACAGTTGATAAAGTCATTTTATCCTTTCACTCCTTTAACATTTGTTATATTAAGAGTATAAACCACTCTGTTATATTCTATTCTCTACTTTTTCTTTTGTTCCTTCTTCCAATTTATCCGATGTTAATGAACCCACTATTTCCCCTATAGATTTCATCTTTCTCCTTCAATAGAAAAAAGCCTCTTAACAGCAATTATACAAAAAACTGTTAAAAGACTTTTTTCTATTTTTTCATGTAAGGAGCCAATACTCTTAAAATTTCTTCCTTATCCTTCTTTAACTCAAGAGATGTTAACATATCCATCGTTCGCGGCCTAGGTAATTCCACTTGGACCTCGCCAACTATTGATGCTGGTCTTTGAGATAAAATAAATACGCGATCAGAAAGTAAAATTGCCTCATCTAAGTCATGTGTAACCATAACAATTGTTTGCTTTTCTTGATGCCAAGAATTTAAAAGCCAACTGTGTACTTCCATTTTTGTAAATGCATCTAATTTTCCAAAAGGCTCATCCAGCAGCATAATTGGCTTTTCACATAAATACGTACGAAGGAAACTAATTCTTTGACGCATTCCACCTGATAATTCATCTGGATAATGATCTGCATATTCATCTAGCTCAAATTGCTTTAATGCTTCCATTCCTTCTGTCAGCCTTTGTTTTTTAGGCTTCCCTTCGATTTCCAATGGAAGAACGATATTTTGCAAAGCCGATCGCCACGGTAGTAATAAATCTTGTTGCGGCATATAACTAACAACATCTTGTTTTTTTACATACTCCTCGTTATAAAACACTTCTCCGCTCGTTGGCTCTTCAACACTTGCAATCATATTTAATAATGTACTTTTTCCACAACCACTCGGACCTACAAAAGAGACAAACTCTCCCTCTTGTATAGACGCACTAATATTTGCTAATACATTCTTTCCATCGAAAGCTTTTACAATATCTTTTATTTGTAATCCACTCATTTTTCACTTGGAAGGAATTCATTTGTAAAGGCATCTTTTACATCGATTTTCTTTTTAATAACTTTGTTTTCATATAAGAAATTCATGTAATTTGTCCAAATCTCTTCCTTCTGTACTCCCCACGCTTTTGCATCATCTTGATACTTTGTACTTAACCACTTTTGGCTTTCTTGTACTAATTCTTTATTCACATCCGGAACAGCTTTAATTAAAATATCCGCAGCTTCTTTCGGTTCTTTAATTGCAAAATCATAACCTTCTGTCGTTGCCGTCATAAATTTTTTCACAAAATCTTTATCTTGCTTCGTATGTTTTTCACTTGTAATAATAACAGGACTATAGAAATCAAGCGCTGGATCTAAGTCTTTTACCATAATTGTATTTAACTCTTTTCCTTGACGCTTCGCTTCAATTCCATCCCATCCATAATAAATCCATTCAAAGTCTGCATCACGACCGATTGATTTAAAGAAATCTGTTTGTCCAAGAATAATTTTTTCAACTTTATTAAAATCAGCTTGATGTTTCTCCATAATCGTCTTTAACGTCGCTTCTTCTGCTGGTCCCCCCCAGCCGCCATAACGTTTACCTTCAAAATCTTTCGGTGACGTCATATTATCTTTTTTTAGAGATGCAAAAGCAGAGGTATTATGCTGAATAATTGCACCAACAGAAACAACTGGGATTCCTTCAACACGAGCTAATGTTACATTTTCTTGTGCGCTTATCGCAAAGTCTGCTTTCCCAGAAGCAATCATCTGCTCTGCCGTTACATTATCACCAGGCTGGATAATTTCTACATCAAGCCCTTGCTTTTTGTAATAATCTTTCGTTTGCGCTACATATAAGCCAGTATGATTCGTATTTGGAAACCAATCTAAAACGACTTTTACTTTTTTATCTTTACTTGAACTTTCTTCTTTCTTCGCCGGATTACATCCGGCAACAGTTACTGCTAATAATGCAGCTAACATAATTTTTAAACCTTTTTTCATTTTCTGCCGCCCTTTCTGTATATCCATGGTGCTGTTATTCTTGCCATAAATTCAACAATAAAGTACAGACATAATGTCACCATGACGATAATCGCTGCAACACCAAATACTCGAGCCGTTAAAAAGGATTTTGTTGCTCTTGTAAGCATAACTCCTAATCCTTCGCTGGCACCAAGCCATTCCCCAATAATCGCCCCCATCACACTATATGTAACAGCAATTTTTAAACCTGAGAAAAAGTATGGGAGTACTGCTGGAAACTTTACTTTCTGGTAAACTTGCCATTTCGTTGCCTTCATTGTTTGTAACAGTTTCAGCATATTTTTATCTACCGTTTGGAAACCTTCTAAAATGCTAAGCGCAATTGGGAAGAAACAAACAAGAATAACAACCATTACTTTTGGCAACATTCCGTATCCAAACCAAATAATAAATAATGGTGCGAGCACAACGATTGGAATTGTTTGCGAAATAACGAGCAATGGATTCATTAAAATCCGAAATAAAGGGATGACATCCATAATGATAGCAATACTCGTCCCAAGTAAAATTGCAAAAAACAACCCAATTATTACTTCCTGTAACGTTTGCACTGTATTCGGTAATAGTAAATCTTTCATTCCAATTAACTCTTGCACAATTGCAGACGGCTTCGGTAAAATCCACGGCTCAATTTTAAATAATGAAACAGATCCTTCCCATATAGCAATGAGAAGGATAAGCCAAATTGTTGTGATTATTTTAGATTGCTTCTGGTTTTGCATATTCATCACGGTACTTCCAAACTTTTTCGTCAATCGTTACGCCTGTACTTGGACGATAGTGAATTTTAATAGAAGTAATTACTTCTTCTGCTCCAGCATCGACGCAAGCTTGTTGCGCGCGTTTAATGACGTCAAGAAGTACATCTAATTCTCCTTCCAACGTTGTTTCCATTGCCCCTACTTCATAACGAACTCCCGACTGTTGTACAACTTCAATTGCTTTATCAACAACGGAATACACATCTTTGTTCTTCGCTTGTGGTACTACTGAAAATGAAATTGTAACTTGTTGTGACATAATAAAATCCCCCTTACAAAATATGGTTCCAAAAAAAGAAAAGGCTTTCCTACCATGTAGGAAAGCCTTGTATACAAGTTATTCTATAATAACTTATGCTACATCACTTTAAAGTAACTCCCTACGCTGGCATTATCCAGATCAGGTTGAGGGTCGATGTTATACTTACATCCTCTCAGCCAATTGGCTCCCCGGTTCTTAATTCGTTTTCATTGTAGCATGATTTATTTTATTGAACAAACAAAAGCGTACATATCATTTCATTATTTTCGGAAAATATCCAACTTCTTCACCATGAGCTAATAATTGCTGAATAAATTCTTTATTAATCGCTGGCACTACCAGTTCTTTTTTCTTAATCCATTCATTCGTTCTTCGAGTACCCATTACAATTTCAGATTGCTGTGCTCCATCTCCTGCAACTTGAGAAGCAATTAGCTCTGCTATTACTTCATTTCCCTTCGCTAATTCAAGCCCGGTATTTACATATTCCGAAAGTGGAACCATTTCAAGATTGTATCCACATTCCTCAATTAGCTTTATAAAATGTTCAAATTCAATTTGATATGGGTGACAGATGTGTAACATTTCTCCAGCTATTTGTGAATCTTGTACATATGTTACAATCGATTTACTAGCAAAATCAATTGGTGTAAAATCAATTTTCCACTTTACATTCGGAGCTTGTCCAATAAGTAACATCGCTTTAATCAGACGATAAAATGCATTCCCTTCAATATTTTGTTGGAACCTTCCTGTTTCTGAATGACAAGCTAAGTTACCCGCACGATAAATATTTCCTCGTACACCATCTTTTATCGCTTCACGAACAAGGTTTTCTGCCTGTAGTTTACTATTAGAATACACATTCTCCAACACCACATCGTAGTTAAAATCACCTGTTTTTTCATATCTATCCCATTGATCCATCGCTAATTCTATCGGAATACCAATTGTTGAAACAAAGTGGAATGTCGCTCCTTCTTCAGTTAACGCTAGCATACGACCCGTTCCTTGCACATTCACATTTTCAAACTGATCCACATCTCCAAAATGTCTTACATCTGCACCACAATGAATTACAGTATCAACCTTGGAACGAATGACTTTAAATTCTTCCTCACTCATACCAAGATTCTCTGCCCCAAGATCACCAGGTACTGCTGTTATACGTTGTAGCCATTCTTTTTTTATATTTTTAAAGTAATTTGTTAATGTATTAACAATTCTTTGTTGTATATCTTGCGTTGGTCTTACTAAGCAATAAATATGTGCTGTTGTATCTTTTAGTAATTCATGCAATATGTGAGAACCTAAATAACCAGTAGCTCCTGTTAAAAAGATATTTGAAACTTTACCGCTTTTCACTTCTTTTATATGTGAAATTGTTGCTGGCTCATGAATTACTTTATATTCACGGAATACGTCTTCTTCCTCTACTTTTAATTCCCTTTGAATTTGCGATAACCTATATATTGTGCGTTCCTGGAAAAAGTCTTGAATTGTTAAATGCGGGAAATCCTCTTTCAATAGAGTTAAAACTCGTAATACCTTTAACGAATGCCCACCAACTGTAAAGAAGTCGTCATGGACACTAACTTTCGAGACGCCTAATACATCAATCCAAGCTTTTGCTATTTTTGCTTCCGCTTCAGTAGATGGTGCGATATATTCTTGTGAACGAACTGGCTCATACTCTTCTTCCAGTTGTGCTAATCGCTTCACATCAACCTTTTTATTTGGTGTAAGTGGCAGTTCATTAATATAAATTAACTTAGATGGCACCATATAATCTGGTAATTGTTCTCTTAAATCGTGTATTAAGGTTTCCATAGCAACTTCATTAACAGTTGTATAGAAAGCAACTAAGTAATGACTACCTTCTTCACTTTTCTTCGTAAATACAACAGCATCTTTTATCATTTCATATTTTGCAATTGTATTTTGGATTTCACCTAGTTCAATTCGGTGCCCTCTAATTTTCACTTGATTGTCTTTACGGTGTAGAAATTCAATATTTCCATCTTCCAATATTTTAACAACATCACCTGTTTTATATATCCTACTATCATAATTTAAGGGGTGTGGAATAAACACTTCTTCTGTTTTCTCTGGCTTATTAAAGTAACCTTTCGCGATACCTACTGATTCTATATATAATTCTCCTGGAATACCAATTGGGCAAACTTTCATATTGTCATTTAATATCCAAACTTTATAATTATCCGCTGGCTTCCCAATTGGAATACTAGCAAATTTATCATTTAACTCCGCTGGAATTGGATAAGTAGTTGTTGTAATTGTACATTCCGTCGGACCGTATGCATTATTCAATTGAACATGAGTACCAATTCTCTGTCGCCATAATTTCACTACTTCAGCAGTAAGCATTTCTCCACCAACTGCAATCCTCTTTAATGAATCCAACTTATGCTTACTTTCATCTGGAAGGTATGTTGCTACTTGTTGTAAGAAAATTGTAGCTAATCCTAAAATAGATGTTGCCTTTTCTTTATAAATTGCATTTGCAAAAGCATCGACTGAAAGTCTTTGCTCATCTAATAAAACATATACATTTCCACCACAGAACAATGAAGCAAATAACTCCCAAATAGACGCATCGAAATTAAATGATGGGAACTGTGCAAAAATATCTTCTTCAGTTAATTCATAATGTCTTTGCATCCATGTACATAAATTAACTACCCCGCGGTGCGCAAGCATTGTTCCTTTCGGGTTTCCTGTAGAACCTGATGTGTAGATCATATATGCAATATCATCAGGATGAATTGACAATTTCACATCTGCATCTGAAAATTTTTCAATATCATAAAGAGACAACTCGCGAATGCCTTCATCCGGAATTTTTGTTTCTTTTGTTAGCACTAATTTCAATTGGCTATCCTCAATAATATACTGCACCCGATTGGCAGGATAATCTGGATCGATTGGAATATACGCAGCGCCTGCTTTTAAAACCGCTAATAAACTTACTACCGTATCAATACTTCGTTTCATGAAGATACCAACATAATCACCTTGCTTCACTCCATTATGTAATAACATATGAGCGATTTGATTGCTCCTTTTATTTAGTTGTTCATATGTTAATGTTCCTTCTACTGAAGACAAGGCTATACGATTTGAAAAGTTTGTTACTATTTCATAAAACATATCGGAAATACTCTTATTCGGATATGGTACTTCTGTATGATTTATCTCTTTATATATTGCTAACTCTTCTTCTGGAATAATATCCATAGCTACAATACATTGCTTCTCGTTTGTAATTCCTTGCTGTAATACATACTCAATTTGCTCTATATAACGAGTCGCTGTTTTTTCTTCCAATTGCATTTTATTATAAGAAACCTCAAAGTAATTATTCTTTAATTCAATAAAGTTCAACTGACTATTTCTATTCTTTTTTCCTACTGTAACTGCAGGTTTCCCCCATTTTCCTTCATCATATTGTAATAATACTTTTTGTACTTCTTCCATGTTTTCTAACTGCACAATTTGATCATTAATTTCTACTTTTAGCTCTTCATAAGAAAGTTCCTCTGAAATCGTAATACATAACGGATAACTACTCTGTTCCATATGATGAGGAATCACTATACATTTTTCATTACTAACATGATGCAACCATACAAAAGTAGCGACTATTATATCTAACTTACTATGTTCGATCGCTTGTATATCCTCAATTTTCATCTGCTTATATTCGTTTACTTGAAAATCCTTCGGTATCATAAGTGGTTCATAATTTTGTTGCAAAAATTGTTCATATCTCTCCACATATGAACGTTTTAAGAAAATACTCATACTGAATCCTCTCGCTCTCCATAAAATAAAGTGAAACTTTAATCAGTAAGGGTGTTCATCCCCCACTGATTAAAGTTTCACTTCTAACATCCTTAAATTTAGATATTAGACTGTTAATTAAAGAAATAAAGGTGCAGATTATATCTACACCTTATATTTTTTATTAACTTTTAAATTCTCCAATCAACTCTTGTAGCTCCTGTGAAAGCCAACTTAAAGATGTAGCTAATTCTGCAATATCTTGTACTGATATTTCTTGCTCCTTCATACTTTCTTCAACATTACTACTGCTATTCGCATAAGTATTCGCGATATGTGATAATTCATTTACGACTTGAACGATATTCTGGCTATTTTGTAAAATATCACCTGAGTTGCTAGAAACAGCCCTAACTTGATCTGTAACAGACTGTGCTGACTTTGAAATTTTCTCGAAGAACGCACCACTACTTTGAACAAGAGTAATTCCAGATTCTACTTCTTTTGAACCTTTCTGCATTGAAACTACAGCCTCTTCTGTTTCAGTCTGCGTTTCACTAATTAATTTCGCTATATCTTTCGCTGACGTTTCAGTTTGTTCTGCTAATTTGCGCACTTCATCAGCAACAACTGCAAACCCTCTTCCAGCTGCTCCAGCACGTGAAGCTTCAATAGAAGCATTTAAGGCTAATAAATTTGTTTGATTTGAAATACCTGTAATTACAGTTACAATATCACTAATTTCTTTTGACCTTGTTTCTAACGAATAGATGATAGAAGATAAATCTTGTACTGCATTTTGGATTAAACTCATTTGATTAATAATTTGTCCAATGACTTCATTACCTTCAATTGAATGTTGCTCCATACCTTCTGAAGCAACTGCAACTTGTTTCGCGGCCCCAGTTATCTCTTCTACCTTATTTTCCATTCCATGTACAATTCCTAGGCATTGTTGTACTGAAGTTTCTTGAGATTGCGCTCCTACTCTTAAACCTTCAATAGAACTTGCAATCTCTTGAACTGCCATACTGTTTTCCTCTGTACTTGCCGACAATTCTTGTGAAGAAGAAGAAACTTGCTCAGCAGTCTGCCTTACTTTATCTATAATCCCTTTAAATTTATCAATCGTATTATTGAAATATACATTAATAATTCCAATATCATCTGGTCTTTCTTTTAATTTAATACTTAAATCACCTTCACCAATCTTACGTAATCCCTCTCGTAAATCTTTTAATGGAGCTAACGAGTGACGTACGATAAAGAATTGAGTAATAGTTGCAATTGCTAATGAAATAATAATAAAGAGTATACCCTGTATCACAAAATCCTTCTTTGTACTAGGAACGATAGAAGCATCTAAGTCAGCCGCAACAAT
This sequence comes from Bacillus cereus group sp. BfR-BA-01523, assembly GCF_022662615.1. NCBI lineage: Bacteria > Bacillati > Bacillota > Bacilli > Caryophanales > Bacillaceae > Bacillus > Bacillus cereus group sp. BfR-BA-01523. The sequence continues at coordinate 113,429 of NZ_JAKUDX010000010.1, read as the reverse complement.
TGCAACAATATTGTTTTCTCCATCTGTAATTGGCTCTAATATTGTCACCCACGAACCTAATTCATCTTCATATACTTCTGTCATCTGAGCCCTTTTCGTATCCATCACTTTATCGTATGCATTCATCCAATGAGCGGGTTGTTCATAATAATCTCCCGGCTTTACAGGGACTGCATTTGTTAACTCTGTAGTCAAACCAACGAGTTGTAACTCTCGCTTTTCATTCGCCTTTGCTCCTGTAACATACGTTTGTCCAACACTTTTCAATTCTTTTGACACTTCATCTAATTGCCCTGTTAACTTTTCTTTTTTCACTCTTTCGGCTGTAGGATCTTTCGTCATGTCTCTAACTAATTCTACATCCAGTTTTTTTAGCACTATCTCTCCCGTTTCAATAGACTGTCTTTCAAATAAAGACATCATACTATTTTGAAACATGTTGAAGCTTAATGCACCCATACTTCCAACAAGCGTCAAAATAACTAAGACAGTTAATAGGACGTTCTTTTGAAGAAATGATAACTTATGCCAATACTTTTTCACTAATATTCACCTTCCTTAATTATCAAAATTAAAAACAAAAAAAACAAAATATACGAATATTTTGTTTGAAAATGATTCTCAATATGTTCGAGAATAAAAAAAGACCAATGTAAAAGCATTGGCCAAGACCAACCCTATCCGTCCGGCAACTGGCTAGCATAGCCTTTCGACCTTAGCTCCTGTAGTTTTGCGTCCTCATGTTTCCATAAGTTTGCCTTTCTCGCTGAACGAGTTGAACGATATGGGAGTTCTATGAGAATTACAATATTCTCTTTCAAAGATTACAACATAAAAATTAAAATGTCCACCCATTTATACATATAAATATAAAGTTTTAACGGATTATTTTTTCGAAATAATTTAACAAAGTACGTGAATGTTACATTTCTTGTGTTATATAATAAAAAATGTATATAAAATAAGGAGTATTACGGATGTTTATTTAATTTTCATTCAAATTAAATTATTCGAATATATCTTAACTTACGAATTTCGGAGGTAGTTTATCATGTTTTGGCTACAATTTCTTACGTTACTACTCTGCATTTTTATTGGCGCACGCCTAGGCGGAGTTGGTCTAGGAGTAATGGGTGGCGTTGGTATGGCAATACTTGTTTTCGTCTTCCACTTACAACCTACAGCCCCTCCTATTGATGTAATGCTTATGATTTTATCAGTAATTACAGCTGCCGGTGCTTTGCAAGCTGCTGGAGGAATGGATTACCTTGTCTACCTTGCTGAGAAAGCATTACGAAAAAATCCAAAGCGTATTACATTTTTTGCTCCTATTGTTACTTATTTATTCACGCTATGCGCGGGAACTGGTCATGTCGCTTATTCTGTACTTCCCGTTATCGCCGAAGTATCTCGCGAATCAGGAATTAGACCTGAACGACCAATGTCAATTGCCGTTATCGCTTCCCAGCAGGCAATTACAGCTAGTCCAATATCGGCTGCAACAGTTGCGCTTTTAGCAATGTTAGCCGACTATAAAATCACCTTGTTAGATATTTTAAAAGTCAGTATCCCTTCTACTTTTATTGCTTGTATGGTAGCTGCATTCGTTGCTAGTAAAATGGGAAAAGAATTAAATGAAGACCCTGAATACTTGAAGCGATTAAAAGAGGGAATGATCCCTAAACTTGAAGAGAAAAAAGAATTTTCGGGTGTAAAAGGCGCAAAATTATCAGTTATCCTTTTCCTAGTAGGAACTTTCCTTGTCGTACTTCTTGGTTCATTTGAAGCCCTTCGTCCGGGATGGATGGTTGACGGGAAGTTAGCTCGTCTTTCCATGCCAAACACAATTGAAATGGTCATGTTAACCATTGCTGCTCTTATTATTATTTTCTGTAAACCAAATGTGGAAAGCATTGTAACTGGTAACGTCTTTAAAGCAGGCGCAACAGCAGTTGTTGCTATTTTTGGTATCGCTTGGATGGGAGATACTTTCTTCAACGGAAACTTAAATATAATTCAAGGATCAATTCAACACTTAGCGACAGGTGCACCATGGTTATTTGCTATTGCACTATTCATTCTATCTATTTTACTGTATAGCCAAGCAGCAACAGTTCGTGCTTTAGTGCCACTTGGACTATCACTTGGTATTCCACCGGCATTACTTATTGCGATGTTCCCTGCAGTAAATGGATATTTCTTCATTCCAAACTACGGGACAATCGTTGCTGCAATTAACTTTGACCGTACTGGTACAACAGGAATTGGTAAATATGTTTTAAATCATAGCTTTATGATTCCGGGCCTGATCGCAACCTTTACTTCTATTGGAATTGGAATGCTCTTAATTTCAATTATGTTTTAAAGAAAAAACACAAACCTTTATTTAAAAAGGTTTGTGCTTTTTTAATCAAACGTTTGTTTAAACTTTTTTGGCAGTCTATTCCTCCATATAGCATTTAAAATATTACATGGGCTTTTTCTACAAACTCTTATTTACTTCCTCAACTAATTTCTTCGTACTTTCATACGCAGATTCCGCTAAGCTAATCGCTGAAATAACTGAAACACCATCCGCACCCGCTTCTATAACAGAAGCTGTATTTTCAATTGTAATCCCACCAATCCCAACGATCGGTATTGTAATCTCTTGTTCCCTAAAATACTTTAGACCTTTCGTTCCTTGAACCGCTTTTGTATCTTTTTTCGTACTCGTCGGAAAAATTGGACCAACTCCTAAATAATCGGCTCCATTTTCAATCGCCCAGCGTGCTTCTTCAATTGTATGTGTAGATACTCCAATAATTTTATCTCCCATTTTTTTACGAACAGATGTAATTCCTTCATCATCTTGTCCAACATGCACGCCATCTGCATCTAACTCGAGGGCTAGTTCCACATCATCATTTACGATGAATGGTACATCGTACTCCTTGCAAAGCGCTTGCAGTTCTTTCGCAAAATCAATACGTTTCTCTCCCGTTAAAGCCCCTTCCCCCTTTTCACGAAATTGAAAAATTGTTATACCGCCTTCAAGTGCATCTCTCAATACTTGTAGTGGCTCCTTCGTACAATTGTTACTTCCCATAATAAAATATACTCGTAATAACCTAGACATTTCATCCATTGTAATGCGCGACATCTAGTTCCCCTCCTTACTGTATAACCTCAATCTTTCCATACTTCTCAATATCATCTGAAGTTGTATTCGCTAACTGATTTAAAAATTCAATTTGAAAGCTTCCTGGTCCATTCTCTACTGTTTTCGAAGCCGCTATTTCTGCTGCTACTCCATAGAATGTTAATGCGGCTACTGCTGCCTTTACATAATCCTTTTCTACCGCTACAAATGCTCCTATTACAGAAGTTAGTAAACAACCTGTTCCAGTAACTTTCGTTAAAATAGGATGGCCATTTCGAATAAGAATAGTTCGCTCTCCATCTGTAACAACATCTTCTTCTCCAGTAATTACCGCAACTGTATTTAATTCATCCGCTGCCTGTTTTGCAATATTTACAACATTACCGTTGCCAGTACCAGCATCTACACCTTTAATTTCCCATTTTTCATTAATAACGTTAGCTATTTCAGCTGCATTTCCGCGAATAACAGCTAAATCGATTTCAGCTGGAATATATCTCGCGACTTCTGTTCGATAAGAAGTTGCTCCTGCCCCAACTGGATCAAACAATACTGGTACATCATTCGTATTTGCTGATTTACCAGCAAGTAACATCGCTTCTACCTCTTCAGGACGAAGTGTACCCATATTTAAAACAAGGGCTCCCGCAATGTTAGCCATTTCTGCTACTTCTTCTTTTGCATACGCCATTACAGGTGATGCTCCTAATGCTAACAAACCGTTTGCTGTAAAATTTGTTACAACAACATTTGTAATATTATGCACGAGTGGATTAGACTCTCTCACCAAATCCACTACTTTACTAATTTCTTTCATATTCATCCTTTTCATCTCCTAACTTTAATGATGGGAGATACACAAAAAGGCACTTTGCGCGTACGCAAAGTGCCTGAACATGTGCTTTTACACTCTCCCTACGCTGGCATTATCCAACAGGTTCAAATGGTCAATGACGGACTAGTCATACTCTCAGTTTGCATCCACAAACTCCCATGTGTTTATTATTCATCTACTTCAAAGTCTACTCTTATTCTAGTAAAATAACAAGTTCTTTACTTTTATAGAATGATAGAGATCAGAACTCTCCTGGTTCAACCATTCTTCGCCTTTATATAAGTAAAACTCTCACACGTATATTTCACCACAAATAACTCAAACCGTCAGCAAGACTGAATAGAACAAAGATGTATGCTATATTTAACGTATGGAAATTTGAAAGGATGTTTTTAAACATGGCAAAAAGTATTGTAATTGCTGAAAAACCTTCTGTTGCACGTGATATCGCACGTGTACTGAAATGTGATAAAAAAGGGAACGGCTATCTTGAAGGTAGTAAATATATTGTTACTTGGGCTTTAGGTCACCTTGTTACATTAGCTGATCCAGAAAGCTATGATGTGAACTATAAACAGTGGAATTTAGAAGATTTACCAATGCTACCGGAGCGTTTAAAACTAACCGTTATTAAACAAACAGGGAAACAGTTTAACGCTGTAAAAAGTCAGCTTCTTAGAAAAGATGTAAATGAAATCATTATAGCTACTGACGCCGGTCGTGAGGGGGAGTTGGTCGCACGCTGGATTATCGATAAAGTTAAAATGCAGAAACCGATTAAACGTCTATGGATTTCATCTGTTACCGATAAAGCAATTAAAGATGGCTTCGCAAATTTAAAACCAGGAAAAGCATATGACAATCTATACGCTTCAGCTGTCGCACGTTCAGAGGCTGACTGGTATATCGGACTTAATGCGACTCGAGCATTAACTACTCGCTTTAATGCCCAACTAAATTGTGGTCGTGTTCAAACACCTACTGTAGCCATGATTGCAAGCCGTGAAGATGAAATCAAACATTTCAAAGCTCAAACTTACTATGGTATCGAAGCTCAAACAGCTGAGAGATTAAAGCTAACTTGGCAAGATACAAAAGGAAATAGCCGTAGCTTTAATAAAGAAAAAACTGATGCAATCGTGAACAAAATTAGTAAGCAAAATGCTACTGTTGTAGACATTGATAAAAAACAAAAGAAATCGTTCGCCCCTGGTCTTTACGATTTAACTGAACTACAACGTGATGCGAATAAAATATTTGGTTACTCTGCGAAAGAAACATTAAACATTATGCAAAAATTATATGAACAGCATAAAGTTTTAACGTACCCTCGTACAGATTCACGCTATATTTCATCTGATATTGTCGGAACACTTCCAGAGCGTCTGAAGGCTTGCGGAGTTGGAGAATACCGTCCTTTAGCACATAAAGTATTGCAGAAACCTGTAAAATCTAATAAATCATTTGTTGATGATAGTAAAGTAAGTGATCATCACGCAATTATTCCAACAGAGAGCTATGTAAACTTCTCAGCTTTCACAGATAAAGAACGTAAAATTTATGACTTAGTTGTAAAACGTTTCTTAGCTGTTTTATTCCCGGCCTTTGAATATGAACAACTAACATTGCGCACGAAAATTGGTGACGAAACGTTCATCGCACGCGGAAAAACGATTTTACATGCTGGTTGGAAAGAGCTTTATGCAAATCGGTTTGAAGATGATGATGCAAGCGATGATGTAAAAGAACAAATCTTACCTCGCATCGAAAAAGGCGATACATTAAACATAAAACTAATTGTCCAAACATCAGGTCAAACGAAAGCACCTGCACGCTTTAATGAAGCAACATTACTTTCAGCAATGGAAAACCCAACAAAATACATGGATACGCAAAACAAACAACTTGCTGACACGTTAAAGTCAACTGGTGGATTAGGTACTGTAGCAACGCGTGCTGATATTATCGACAAGTTATTCAATTCGTTCTTGCTTGAAAAACGTGGTAAAGATATTCATATTACTTCAAAAGGCCGTCAGTTACTTGATTTAGTGCCAGAAGAACTGAAATCTCCTACACTAACTGGTGAATGGGAGCAAAAGTTAGAAGCTATCGCTAAAGGAAAATTAAAGAAAGAAGTATTCATTTCAGAAATGAAGAACTATACGAAAGAAATTGTTGCTGAAATTAAATCGAGTGATAAAAAATATAAACACGACAACATTTCAACGAAGTCTTGTCCAGACTGTGGTAAACCGATGTTAGAAGTAAACGGTAAAAAAGGTAAAATGCTTGTATGCCAAGATCGCGAATGTGGTCACCGTAAAAATGTATCCCGCACTACAAACGCACGCTGTCCTCAGTGTAAAAAGAAACTAGAACTTCGTGGTGAAGGAGCGGGCCAAATTTTCGCATGTAAATGTGGCTATCGTGAGAAACTTTCTACATTCCAAGAGAGACGTAAAAAAGAATCCGGCAGCAAAGCTGATAAACGCGACGTTCAAAAATATATGAAACAACAGAACAAAGAAGAAGAACCATTAAACAATCCATTCGCAGAAGCATTAAAGAAATTAAAATTTGATTAAACAAAAAGGTTCCTACCACTATCGGTAGGAACCTTTTTATTAATGAATGATTTTACTTCCTTTTGCATTCTCAACGAATTTTTCACTTGATTTGTTAATTGGTGTTTTCAGTAATAACGCAGCAACAATCATAACTACTACGAAAACACTTAACACAAGTAAATCTCTAGTTACTATATCCCAAAGCATTCCGCCAACTGTTTCACGAATTGCACTAATTGCATATGTGAATGGTAAGAACGGATAAATCGCTTGGAAGAACGGTGGTGTCATTTGAATTGGGAATGTTCCGCCTGATCCTGCTACTTGCAGTACAAGTAAAATGATCGCCATCGATTTCCCAACGTTTCCGAAAATAGAAACGAGTGAGTATACGATACAAACAAAGACTCCCCCAATAAATAAACTAAATAACACAAACCAGAACTTATCGACTACGTACGTACCGAGTAAGAATATATCTCCCATTGATACGATAAACGCTTGTGAAAGACCTATCGTTAAGAATGTTAATAAACGTCCGAAGTAAACTTCATGGCTCTTATAATTCGCGCCCTCTTCGTGTACTTCTACCGTTAATAATGAAACCATTAATAATGCGCCTACCCATAATGCAAGCACTGTATAGAATGGTGACATTGCTGAACCGTAGTTCGGCATTGCAAATAATTTATTCTCTTTTAAATTTACTGGATTTGCAAAGTAGTCACTTTGCTTTTCAACATCGTTTTTCAATAAGCGTATGATGTCTTTTATATCCTCTTCAGATTCAAAATCACGAATTTTATCTGCTAATTCTTTAATCTTTTTCTCAGTCTCCGGCATTTCAGCTTTAATGTCTGCAATTTTCTTTTGACCATCTACTAAGCCTTTTGATGAATCTTCAAGTAATTTTTTCACATCTGGAAGCTTCTTATCTGCCTCGCCTAAAATTTGAGATGTATTTTTAGACATCTCTTTTGTACGAGCAATTGCTGCATTGAAATTTGGAGTGATTTCTGAGTCATATTTAGCTAAAATGTCACCAATTTGGCCCGAAACATTTTTAGACACTTGGTTAATACTTTCAATAACATCTGCTGCTGGTTTTTGACCTTTATTAATAGCGTCAATTCCTTTATCAGTTAAATCGATTCCTTTTTGCAAACCATCTTTTGCTTTATTTAACTTAGCAATTGTGCCATTAAGATTTTTATCACTATTCACATCGCCCAAAACTTTATTTGTACTTTCCATAACCGGAATCATATCATTAACTAAATTCCATCCTGCTTTGAACTGTCCATTTAAATCATTTAAGGCTACTTTTGTAGAATCTAATCCATTAACACCTTTGTTACTTAAGTCTTCTCTTGCTTTTTCAAGCTCCGTTTTTAATCTGCTGTAATCATTTACAGCCTTATCATATTTTTCTCTACCATTGTCTAATGCTTCATTTGTTTGGTTTACTAAATCATTTGCTGCTTTTATATCTTGATTTAAATTCCCTCTTAACTGCTGAGCATCTTCTTTTACATTTTCAGCTTTGTTTTTCAATTGCTCAGCTGTGCTTACTGCTTTTTCGAAATCTGCTACAAACGTAGCATTATAATCTGCTTCTGCTTGATTTACCAAGTTATTTATTGCATCTAATTTTTTATTAGTAGCGTCTCTTACATCTTGTTTCACTTCTTGCCCTGTACCAATAATATTGGCAATATCTTTAACGCCACCATTTGCATTTTCAATAGCTGATTTAAGGTTTGTTAATTTTTCTATTCTCTTTTGGAAGAATTCTTTTCCAAAATCAGTTGATGCAGACTCTTTAAATTTAGTAAAGACATCAATTAAATATGAAACACTATCTGCTCGACCTTGCAGCGTCTCAGAAACCTTATTAAGATCTTGTTTCGCTTTTTCCGGATCCAAATTACCATTTTGCAACCCGTTTATAACACCTTGTGCATAAGTTGTTCCGACACGTATCGAACTAAAAACATTATTTACAGTTTGATCAATATTTTTAGCAATATTTTTATACCCCTCACCATTCACTTGCGGTAACGCTGGAATTTCTGGTATTTGTGGTACTTGCGGAATAGTTATATTAGGCAACACTGGGAATTTAGCCGGATCTGGAAGTGTCAGATTAGAATCAAATGATGGATTTTTTAAGAAATCCGTAATTGCTGCCGCACTATCTAAACCTTGTTGCATTACAATTAAATTATTCTTAATTGTTCCAGGTGCACGTTTCAAGGTTTCATCATTTCTCGCAAAGAATTTATCTAAATTCCCTAACGCTTCTTGCCCATCATTCATAACACTTTCTACAACTGGCAACTCTTTCTGCGCTACTTTCACAACATCTTCTGCCCGAGTCGCATCATCTAATGCCTTATCCACAAGTGTATTCATTTCTGGGAACTGTGCTTCTAACTTAAATACGAGATCCTTGACCTTCTCAATACTCGGTAAGTTAGTTTCTAAATCGATTCCAAGGTCATTGAAGATTTTAAAAATCTCACCGTTTGCTGTTTTAACAAAGTTTTTACTAACCTCTTCTGTAAGACCCGATGCACCTTTAGCTGTAATTTTCGGTGCAATCGCATTTACTTTTTCATTTACATAGTAATCAAGTTCTGGTTTCTGTGGATTTTCATTCAAGACCGTTGCAATCTTTTCAGAAAAATCTTTTGGAATAGTAATACTTGCGGAATAATCTCCACGCTCTACTCCATAAATTGCTTGCTTTTCATCAACAAACTTCCACCCGAAATTTTTGTTCTTCTTAAGTGAATCTACAATTTCTTCCCCGATGTTAATATCTTTCCCTCTTAAATTTGATCCAACATCTTGGTTAGAAACTGCAATTTGGATTCCTTTCGTATTTCCGTAAGGATCCCAAGAAGCTTTAATGTTAAACCATGCATATAACGATGGTAAAATCATTAACCCTAAAACAATAACAATTGCAGCCCAATGTTTGGCTACATTCCGTAAATCTGTCTTATAAATACGCCAAATTTGTTTCATAAAAGTTATCACCTAATTATATATTTTTCCTTCTTTAGAAAATGATACATACATTTTGTAATTATATCACTTTCTACATCGTGGATTAAACGAAAACATACTATTTTTCCCATTAAATATTTCACTTACTTCATTATATAACGAAGTAAAAAAAGTATGCATACAAAATGACCAAATTAGTTTTACATTCAATAATAACAAATATATAGGAAATGTCATAAAAAATACAAGTATTTTCTCTTGGGAATACTTGTATTTATCAAAAAATCCTCACAGCTTTTCATTATCTGTGAGGATTTCTTCTATTATATATCTAATTGTACTTCTACACCGAAATGGTCAGAAATTACATTTCGATTTGTTCCATTAAAAATGACTTTTGAAGAAGTAACTGTTTTACTTTGATTGCTTAATATTAGGTCGATTCGTAAGTTTTGTTTATTTTCATCCCAACCAGCAATCTCTCCTTGGACAGTTGTTCCTTCATCCTTCTCTATCGCTAGTTCATATGTGTCATATAAACCTTTTTGCATCATATACTCATAACCCTCTCCTTCCAAACGAGCATTGTTATTAAAATCACCCATTAAGAAGGAAAGTTCATTGCTATTTACACGCTCCATTAAACGATCAACTTGGTCTTTGAATGATTCTTCTTCATCATTCCACCAACCGAGATGGCAAGAATAAAACGTTATATTCTTATCATTATAAGCAATTGTTGCACTTACAATTTTGCGTGTTTTCCAATACGTTGTATCCTTATTTTCTGAGACAAAGAACGTATCTTCCTTTACAATGTTGTGCTTTGTTATAATTGCTAATCCTTCTTCGTACACATCATATCCAATATGAGAGAAATCCCAAATAATATTGTATTCTTTTACATTTAATGCTCTTAACTCTTCTAGCAGTAAAAGTCCAAAATTATCTTTTTTCTTGTTACCGCATACATTTTCAGCTTGTATAGACTGACTTACTTCTTGCAATGCGATCACATCATAATCTTCTTCTTGAATTGCTTTAGCAAGATACTTTATTTTTTCAATTTGATTCTCTTCTTGCCAAGAGTGACAATTTAAAGTTAGCAATTTCATATTATTACGCACCTAACATATCTTGAATATCTGACTTTAATACGTCAGCTTTCGGGCCATATACTGCTTGTACACCTTTATCTTTTACAATAAGTCCTAAAGCACCATTTTGTTTCCATTTTGCTTCTGGTGCAACGGCATCTAAATCTTTTACTGTTACACGTAAACGTGTCATACAAGCATCTACGTCAGCAATATTATCTTTTCCGCCCAATAAATCAATAACTTTTGTTGCTAATGAACCATCTTGTACATTTCCTGTTCCTTCTGTTGACTCATCTTCATTATCAATATAGTTTCCTGCACGCCCTGGCGTTGGTAAATTGAATTTTTTAATTAAGAAGTTGAATAACGTAAAGTTAAGGCCGAAGAACACTAATGAAACAATGACAAAGTTGATTAAATCTCTCGTTAAACCTGCATTGATCATCATTGGTGTACGAGTAATTAACTCAATAAATCCAAATGCATGAACACGTAAATTAATTAAATCCGCTAATGCGAATGCAAGTCCTGTTGTAATCGCATACACAACATATAATACTGGTGCAATAAACATGAACATGAATTCAATTGGTTCTGTTACACCTGTTAAGAATACTGCTAATGCAGCTGATAAGAACATTGGTTTATATTTTGCACGTTTTTCTTTATCAACATTACGGAACATCGCAAACGCAATCCCCATTAACGCTGCCGTTGAGCCGATAACTTGTCCAGCTTTGAAACGAGCTGGTACAACGTTATTTAATAAATCATTATATGCTTTCGTATCTCCATTTGCTAATAAGTTATTTAAATCTGTAATCCATGCAAGCCATAACGGATCTTGTCCCGCTACAATTTGTCCAACCTTTGAGCCAGTTAACATCGTATATGTTCCGCCTAGCTCTGTGTAGTTCATCGGAATTGTTAACATATGATGTAATCCAAATGGTAATAATAAACGTTCTAACGTTCCATATACAAACGGTGCAATAACTGGTGCACTATCTTTAGATGCTGCAATCCAGCGACCAAATTCATTTAATCCACTTTGGATAAATGGCCATACAAGTGATAATACAATCGCAGTGACTGTAGACCAAACAATTACAACGAATGGTACGAATCGTTTTCCATTAAAGAATGCTAATGCCTGTGGCAGTTTATTATAATTGTAGTATTTGTTATATAAAGTAGCTCCTAAGAAACCTGTGATAATCCCTACGAAAACTCCCATGTTTAATGCTGGTGCACCAAGTACAGAAGTAAAGTAATCTTTTACAAGTAAATCTCCTGCTAAAAATGAAGAAACTGTCGCTTTTGAATCCGTTAACATTTGAGCGTTTACGCCAAATATAGCTCCTGTAATTCTGTTTGTTAAGACGAATGCTAATAGTGCTGCAAATGCACCACCTGCTCGATCCTTCGCCCAAGATCCCCCAATTGCTACTGCGAATAAGATGTGTAGATTTGTAATAATTGCCCAACCGATGTCTTCCATTACTCGAGCAATTGTATGAACTGCGTTAATATCCCCAGCAGACATCCCAATTAACTTACCGATGGAAATCATTAAACCAGCTGCTGGCATTACAGCTACAACCACTAATAATGCTTTCCCGAACTTTTGCCAAAAATCAAAAGACGTAATTTTCATCTGTTCTTCCTCCCCTTTATTTATAACAACATAATGATTTAAATTATAATTTCTGTTTCTCTTATGAAAACGATTCCTTATGTTACTTTTTTCTCTTTACGCAACCGTTTTCATAAATCTATTTTAATAAAAGCGTTTTCACATTGCAATAGAAATTTATTTTTTTCCATAAAAAAAGATGCTCAAGGAGCATCCTTTTTCATTATGAAATGCGATAAACCCTTGTTTCATAAGGTTTTAACGTGATTGTAGTTATTTGTTCATGTTCCGCAACTTTATAGTTATTTAAAAGCAAACGTTTGCGTTCTAATGCGAATAAACTCGTATTATACACAGCTTCCTCTTTTGAGATATTACTAATTACAATGACTTTTTCATCCTGTAACGTACGTGTATATGCATAAATTTGTGGATCGTCTTCTAAAAGTAAATCGTACGTACCGTAGTTCAGTACATCGTGCTCTTTTTTCAAGGCAATCATTTTCTTATAGAAATTGAAAATAGAGTTCTCTTCATTTTTTTGCTTTTCAACATTAATTTCTTTGTAATTTGGATTCATGCTAAACCAAGGTGTACTTGTTGTGAAGCCAGCATTCATTTCATCGTTCCACTGCATAGGTGTACGTGAATTATCGCGGCAAGAAGCCCATATAATTTCCATCATATCTTGATGTGATACGCCCTCTGCAATTTTCTCACGATATAAATTTTTAATTGCTACATCATCGTAATCTTCAATATTTGGGAACTGAACATTTGTCATACCAATTTCTTGTCCTTGATAAATAAACGGTGTGCCGTGCATAAAGAAATACATCGCTCCTAAAGCCGTTGCACTTTCACGCCAATATTCTTTATCATTTCCCCAAGTAGACACAATACGTGGCTTATCATGATTTTCAATATATAAAGCATTCCATCCCTTATTTTCTAAACCTTTTTGCCACTTTGTTAATACTTTTTTCAACTCAACAACATCAAGATCTTTCTTCTTTTCTGCATCCCATAAGCTTAAATGCTCAAATTGGAATACCATATTGAATTTACCATTCTCTTCTCCAACCCAAAGATCAGCATCTTCAACTTTCACACCATTTGCTTCTCCAACAGTCATAATATCGTATTTAGCAAATGTGTTTTCTTTTAATTCTTCTAGTAATGGCTGAATACCATTTACATTCATATGTTTGTCAAAAGAAGGCACATACTTTAACCCTTTTGGATTTGGCATATCCTTGAGGCCATCTTCTTTTTTTATATGACTAATCGCATCGACGCGGAAACCATCAATACCTTTATCAAGCCACCAATTAACAGTATCATATAAAACTTCACGAACTTCTTTATTCTCCCAGTTCAAATCTGGTTGTTTACGCGAGAATAAATGTAAATAATATTGCTCTGTCACTTCATCATATTCCCATGCAGAACCATTAAAGATACTTTCCCAATTGTTTGGTTCCGCGCCGTCTTTACCATCCTGCCAAATATACCAATCACGCTTCGGATTGTCTTTAGAAGAACTTGATTCAATAAACCATGGATGTTCATCACTTGTATGATTAATAACTAAATCAATAATAAGCTTCATGTCACGCTTATGAACTTCATCTAGTAGCATATCAAAATCTTCCATCGTACCAAATTCATCCATAATATCTTGATAGTCACTAATATCATAACCATTATCGTCATTAGGTGATTTATACATTGGACAAATCCAAATTACATCTATACCTAAATCTTTTAAATAATCCAGCTTTGCAATAATCCCCTGTAAATCTCCAATACCATCACCATTTGAATCCATAAAGCTACGTGGATAAATTTGATAAGCGACAGCTTCTTTCCACCATGTCTTATTCATACTAATTCTCTCCTTTTGCATCCCATCGGATTTTTTATGCAAACGTTTTCGTAACACTATCATAACAAAATATGAATAGTTTGCAACTGTTTTCATTGAACTCTATGTAGTTTCCTTATTCTTATGCCTTATTTATTTCTCACAAAGATAAAGTGAAACTTTAATCGTTAAGGAGGTGTCCATTCCCCGCTGATTATTAGCCCTTACCAATCGAGATTTTACGAGCAGCCCTATCTTCTTTTTTTCAGCCGGATTGTCTTACCGCTCGCAAATAACGGGATAAATCTAACCCTTCTCTTCTTCTCGTCCATGCGTGTTAAATACACTCTTCATATACTAATACAAGCTCATATTATTTCAGAAAGGAGATATAAATTGAAACAAACAAAATTAACTGGTCGTATCGTCGTTCCCTCGGATCCTGGGTATGACATAGCCCGAATAAATTTAAATTTAAGCATTCCAAAATTTCCTTGTATTATTGTTTTTTGTCAAAATAAAAATGATGTGTGTAACGCCTTAAAATGGGCACGTGAGCGTCATATACCATTTCGCTTAAGAAGTGGACGACATAGCTACGAAAATTTCTCTCTTTTAAATGGCGGGCTTATTATTGATGTGAGTGAAATGAAGCAAATTACGGTTAGTACAGGAAAATTAACAGCAACAATTGAAGCGGGTGCAAATCTTGGCACTGTGTATAAAGAACTTTGGAAATATGGTGTTACAATACCAGCTGGCACAAGTGCAAGTGTCGGAATTGTGGGGTTAACACTCGGCGGTGGCATTGGCATGCTTTCACGCTTATTTGGACTAACATGTGATCAATTAGTAGAAGTCGAAATGGTACAAGCGTGCGGGAAATTTGGTGCAAAAATCATTCGTGCAAATGAACAAGAAAACCCTAACCTATTTTGGGCATGCCGTGGCGGTGGCGGTGGAAATTTCGGGATTATTACTTCCTTAACCTTTCGAGTCCACCCTATTAAAAACGTATCAATTTTCTCACTTACATGGGAATGGAAAGACTTTATTGCTGCATTTCAAGCTTGGCAAAACTGGGCACCTTATATAGATGAACGTCTCACTTCATCAATTGAATTATTCTCTAAACAACGAAATAAAATCGAGGTGAAAGGTGAATTTGTCGGCTCTCCTTCTGAACTCTATCCTCTATTATCTCCTCTTCTTGAAACTGGTAATCCTTCTCTCTTTATAGATGAAGTCCCGTATATAAAGGCTGTTCAATTCTTTAATAGCGGCAATATTCCTGAAAAATTCAAACGCTCTGGTTCCTACGTATATAAACCTATCCCTCTTAAAGGTATTCAAATCTTACAATATTTTCTTTCTCATGCACCAAATAAAGATGCGAGTATTTGGCACCAATCACTCGTAGGTGCTGTGGAAAACATTTCGCCTAATGAAACAGCTTATTTCCACCGTAAGGCAATTATTGCTCAAGAATATATTACTTCTTGGAAATGCAACGATGAAGAAAATCGAAATATACGCTGGGTTAAAGATTTAAGAGAAAGCTTAGATCCTTACACACTAGGAGACTATGTCAATTGGCCCGATATCGACATAAAAAATTGGCAAACTAGTTATTATGGCTCTAATTTTCAAAGGTTGCGTAAAGTGAAGACAGCATATGACCCTTGTAATGTTTTTCGTTTTCAACAAAGTATCCCACCCTTTCATACGTAAAAAAGGGGATAAAATAAAAAACCATCCAATATGCCGTTACCTCACAGCATGTTGGATGATTCAAGTTGATTTTCTATATCTTTTCAAATTATTGCTCCTACTCATAAACTTTCAATTACGGATTAATTGTATTTCTCATCATTTTTATGCAATGAATGTAATTTAATATTTGGTACTTTATCTTTTTCAATACCGCTATTATAAGCAACAGGAATTTGAAATTCGAATTGTTTTGTCTCATGTTTTTGTAAATAGACTGGTTTCGGTACTGGATAACCTTTTGAATTCTCGTTTGCATTATCATATAAAACAACTTTTAATGCCTGTGAATGATTACGATAATTTTTTAAAGTCACAATGCATTTTTGTTCGATACCCTCTCCATTTTTCTCCATTCTACACTGGCTATCTTCTTTTTTATATTCTATCGCCTCTACCCCTGTTTTTCCTGCGTAGTACCATGTTTTATTCAATGTATGGAGAATGTTATTTAAAATAAACGGCATCATTAAAATCAAAATACCAATGCCTACTACTTTTATCTTATTCATTGTTCTAAATGTACTAGATTTCTTTTTTACTAGCCATTTTACAAATAATATAAATGCGATTATATGTAGTACGAAAGAAACAATTAATATATTTGAAACTTTATAACCCATATAAATATATGTATATACCGGAACCTTATAGAAATTGAATAGTTTTTCCCCAATTAATTCATTATCGTTTGGAATTTTTAATAATAACAAAACCCCTATACTGTAACAAATAGCTACTAATCGATCATACTCAATTCGAACCATTCCTTCTCCCCTTCCTTTTGCTTTTTTATTATCGATTTTAGCTATTATTACCATAATATACAATCATTTTATAGAGGATAACGTAAAAAAGTCCCTTATAAATATATAAAGAACCTTATTAATATACAATATGAATTAGAAAATCAATATGCAATTTTCACATAGAGACCTCCTCAAAATATGTTGGATTATGTATTGTAATTTTTTTATCCAGAATTGTAACAATACTATCGTTTTTTAATTGTTTTAATACGCCGCTAACCGTCTCTCGGGACGTCCCAGATATTTTTGATATTTCAATTGTTGTAAGTGGGCATGAAATTACAATCGTTTCGCCACTCTGTTCTCCTAAATCCTGCATTAAATAATTTAATGTTTGAATGACTCGATCTTGTGCATTAGGAATTGTAATATTTTGCACTCGATTTTCGTTTAGTTTTAATATTGATGATAATTGCTGAACAACGTACATTAATTGCGTCCTACTAGATTTCACCATATCTTCGAAAATTACTGTCGGAATATAATATACCTCTACATCTGTCATCGCTTCTGCCGTATAGTTATATCCTCTGTCTGTAAACATACCACCATAAGGAAAAATAGAATACCGCTTTACATAGTCATCATATAATAAATTTCCACTTTGATTTACCCGCTCTAACTTTACAAAACCATCTAACATGAAGTAAATTCTTTCTCTTGAATCCCCTTCTAAAAATAAAAATTGACCCTTTTTATAAGTTCGCCAATAGACAAACTCCGCCAAACCTTTCAATTTCTTTTCTGTTAAATGAGCAAATAATTCAAATTGTTTTAAGTCTTTAACTACGTTCCGTCTATTCATAAAATTCCCTCTCTCTTGCTGTATGTTGGAGCGAAAAATTAAGAAAGCGTATTCAAATTAAATTTTATCATAATTAACTTACATATTCGGATTTCATCATGAAAACTTTATGAACAATGAGTACAAAACATATTAATAAATAAAAAGAATGAAGTTACTAACTTCATTCTTTTTTTATTAATAAATAGCGCACACAATTATTTAAACATACATGCATACATTCTGTTTAGAAATAATAGTACCAGCTTTTTCTTCTAGTGCTTCATATACTTTTTCTAAAGACGTAATAATTGTTTTTCTTTTTGGATTTGTATTAACAAAATTAATAGCAGCTTCAATTTTTGGAAGCATACTTCCCGCAGCAAATTGTTTTTCCACAATGTATTCTTCTAATTGATTCACTGTGACATGCTCTAATTTCTTTTGATTCAGTTGATTATAATTTACATACACATGATCAACTGCAGTTAAAATTACGAGCGTATCAGCATCTACTAATTCAGCTAATTTCTGCGCAGCGAAATCTTTATCGATAACCGCTTCAGTTCCTTTTAACCCTTCTTCGGAATCAATTACTGGAATTCCACCACCACCAACAGCAATCACTATATTTCCATCCTCAACTAAAGAATTAATTACTTTATGCTCATGAATACTTACAGGCTTCGGTGATGGAACAACACGTCTCCACCCTCTGCCAGCATCCTCTTTAAACACTGCTTTTGTTTCTTCCATTAATCTTCTTGCTTCTTCTTCCGTATAAAAAGGACCAATTGGTTTAGTTGGATTTTTAAATGCCTCATCTTTTTCATCCACGACAACGCGTGTTATAACCGTTGCTACGTCTTTTTTTATATTCCGTTTTTTCAATGCCTTTTCAATCGCATTTTCCATCCAATATCCAATCATCCCTTGGCTCATTGCACCACAAGTATCTAATGGCATTGCAGGTGTCTTTTCCGTTTCTGCAGCTTTTTGCTGTAATAAAATATTCCCCACTTGCGGGCCATTTCCGTGCGCAATTACTATATCTACATCATTTTCCATTATTTTCACAAGTTGTTCCGCTGTTTTTTCTAATGCTTCTTGCTGTGCCCCTGCAGTAGCTTTTCCAGACTGTATCGCATTTCCCCCTAGTGCAACTACAATTTTTCTTCGTGCCATATTTCAGCCCTCCAGTTAATTTCGCTTTCACAGCGCTTTATAAAGTAATACTGCCTGTAATTAATCCATAAATCGCAAAGAATGCTAAAGCACCAATTGCTACCGATGATGCTAATTCCACTCGAGTAAATATTTGCTTCGAACTCTTTTGCTTTTGAACATTGTAAAAAATAAAAATACCTGGCGCATATAAAGTCATTGTTAATAATAAATACTCTAAACCAGCTGCATAAACTAACCACACACCATAAATACTTGCTATCAAACCAATTATTATATTTTTATTTCGATCCACTTCTTCAGACCTTAAGCTATGCTTCAGTTGATAAAATGCTGAAAAAGCATATGGGATTAAAATAGCTGAAGATGCTAAAGAGAATGCAAAGTTATACGCCTGATCGGAAACGACGAATGTTAATAAGAACATTTGAATTAAGCCATTTGTTATCCATAATGAATTTATTGGAGCCTTATTTTTATTTTCTTTTGCAAACCATTTTGGAAATACTCCGTCTTTAGCCGCCAAATATGGAATTTCAGATGCGAGTAAAGTCCAGCCTAACCAAGCACCTAATACAGAGATGACTAAACCTAAATTAATAAAGATAGCCCCCCATTTTCCAACAACACTTTCAAATAAATAAGCCATAGACGGATTTTTCAAATTAGCAATATCTGCTTGCTGCATAAGTCCAAGAGACAGTAATGTAATTAAAATGTAAATGATGAGTGTACCAATTAAGCCAATAACCGTTGCTTTCCCTACATCACTTCTATTTTTTGCTCGACTAGATAAAACAACAGCCCCTTCTACCCCAATAAACACCCATAAAGTTACAAGCATTGTACTTTTAACTTGGCTGCCAACCGCTCCCCATGAAAAAGAACCAGTTTGTCCCCAAAATCCATCTAGAAACGTATCAATATGAAACGCGAAGATCCCTATAACAATAAATACAAATACAGGTACTAATTTTGCGATTGTAGTTACTAAATTCACAAGTGCTGCTGATTGAACTCCACGTAAAATTAACATGTGAACACACCATAATAATACGCTTGCACCAATAATGGATGCTACATTTTGACCGCCTTCAAAGATGGGGAAGAAATACCCTAATGAAGAAAACAATAATGTACCGTAAGCTACATTACCAAGCCAGGCAGATAGCCAATATCCCCACGCACTATTAAATCCCATGAAATTACCAAATCCTGCTTTTGCATAGCTAAAAATACCGCCATCTAAATCTGGCCGTTTTACAGTTAGATTTTGAAAAGATAATCCAAGCGCAATCATCCCAATTCCTGTTATAACCCAACCAATAATAATGGCTCCAGCACCAGCACCTTTTGCCATATCACTTGCTAAATTAAATGCTCCACCGCCAATCATAGACCCCACTACAAGCGCCGTTAATGTAAACAACCCTAATTTCTTATCTTCATCCATTCCACTCACCTCTCTTTAATTGCAATAACAATACGAAAGCCATAGTGAATGATAGTGTCTAAAGGAGGAGAAAGAAGAAAGGAAGACTCCCTTTCTTCTTTACTCCATGTTTCCTAAAGTAGCTGCCATAACCGCTTTAATTGTATGCATTCTATTTTCAGCCTGATCAAATACTTTTGAATGTTTACTGCGGAATACTTCGTCAGTTACCTCCATTTCCCTCAACCCATATTTCTCATAAACTTCCTCACCATACATCGTTTCAACATCATGGAATGCGGGTAAACAATGTAAGAAAATCACATTTTCATTTCCTGTTTCTTTAATCATTTTCATATTTACTTGATAAGGTTTCAATAACTCGACACGTTCAGCAAATTTTTCTTCCTCACCCATAGACACCCATACATCTGTATAAATTACATCTGCATTCGCAACAGCTTCTTCCACATTACTTGTTATCATTACCTGTTCATTATACTTTTTTGCTAAATCAATTACTTCTTGCTCTGGCCATAAAGATTCCGGTGTACAAATACGTACATCCATTCCAACGATCGCTCCACCAACTAGTAAGCTATTAGCAACATTATTTCGTCCATCTCCAACGTAAACGAGCTTCACATTTTCTAATTTCCCTACATGTTCTCTAATTGTTAATAAATCTGCAAGTGTTTGTGTTGGATGCCACATATCTGTTAATCCATTCCAAACCGGCACACCAGAATTTTGTGCTAAAGATTCTACAGTTTCATGATTAAATCCACGAAACTCAATTCCGTCAAACATGCGTCCTAACACTTTTGCTGTATCCTCTACGGATTCTTTTTTCCCAAGCTGAATATCACCTTTCCCTAAATATTCAGGGTTCGCCCCCAAATCCGTACATGCTACTGTAAATGCACATCGCGTACGAGTAGAGGTTTTTTCAAATAATAGCGCTACATTTTTACCTTCTAAATAATGATGTGGGACACCGTTTTTCTTTTTCTCTTTTAATTCTGCTGCTAAATCTAGAAAATATAATAATTCTTCTTGTGTAAAATCTTTTTCAGCTAGAAAACTTCTTCCTTTTAAATTTGGTCTAGTCATTAACATACTTCATCCCTACTTTCTCCGTTATTTATACTAAATATCTTTACGAACAATTGGCATACTCATGCAACGTGGACCCCCACGACCACGAGATAATTCCGAACTTAGCACCTCAATGACTTCTATACCATGCTCCCTTAATAAAGTATTGGATACATAGTTGCGATCATATGTAACAACTACACCTGGCGCAATTGCTAATGTATTAGAACCGTCATTCCATTGTTCACGGGCGGAAGCAATTGCATCTCCTCCTCCACAAGGAATAAGAACTAATTCACTTAAACCTAATACCTCTTTTAATGCTTCCATTAAAGAAGTACGATGTGTAATTTTAAGATTTTCCGCATCTGGACCTTTCTCTAAAATATAAATATTCATATTTCCTTTTGGCCCTTGAATGGCTGGGTGAATTGTAAACTTGTCATAATCAACCATTGTAAACACTGTATCTAAATGCATAAATGCTCGGCATTTTGGAATTTCTATTGCTAACACTTTCTTAATTTTATTTTGTCGGCTAAAAAGATTTTTAGCTAAACGTTCAATTGCTTTAGCTGACGTACGGGCAGATACTCCAATTGCAATTGTTTCTTCATTTAAAATTAGCTCATCGCCACCTTCAATTGGAAACTTATAATCACGATCTAGCCAAATTGGCACATTGTGATTTACAAATCTTGGATGATACTTAATGATGTACTCCATGAATAATGATTCACGTCTACGCGCCGGTTCTCTCATCTTATTTATCGTTAAACCATCGCCCACGCTAGCTGCTGGATCACGAGTAAAATATAAATTAGGCATTGGGTCTAAGTAAAACGGATAATGATCTTCCATTAATTCGTATAAATGTGTCTTCTTACTTGTTTCAATTTCGTTTTTCCGTACACCACCCATAATTTTTTGAATTAATTCTTCATTTGAAAAGGAAAGTAAATATTCTTTTAAAGTTTGATGTGCAACATTTACGTCAGCCTGTCCTTCTTCTAAAATACGATCAACAAATTCTTCTCGAAGTTTTTTATCTACTAATGCCTCAGCAGCTAGTTTTTCTAAATAAAGAACTTCAACACCCCGATTGCGTAATGTTTGTGCAAAATAATCATGCTCTTTTTGAATAATTGGTAAGTATGGAATATCGTCAAATAATAATTGTTGCAAATAATCTGGCGTTAAGTTTTCCACTTCTTTACCAGGTCGTTTTAATAAAACTGTTTGTAATTCCCCAATTTCTGAAGTAACATGTATCGGATGCTTCATTTGTTGTACCTCCTTTTAAATATGTTTGATGTCTTACAAGTACATAATAAATGCTACGCGCTTTCATATTTGTGAAAACATCCACATTATCATTGTGAAATATTAAACAAGTTATTTTTTTAAAATCATATAAATTTGTATTTTTATAACATTCCATCCCGCTTTTTCAATAAAAAAATACATATATTACGCATATATGCTGAATATTTAACTTCCGTATTTTTAAAAAAATCCTGTTTTTAATTTTTATTAAAAACAGGATTTTGCATCTAAATAATTAAATTTAACCTTTCTTCTAAAATCTCCCTATCTGATTTCGACTGAGAAATTATAAGGCATGTATCATTTCCACATATACATCCTATTTTTTCTTTCCAATCTAACTCATCAAACAAAGCACCAATAACATGTGCATTACCGGGTAATGTTTTAATAACCATTAATTGATCTACACAATCAATTTTTACAACAACCTCTCGTAATTTTTTCTTTAACTTTATATCAGTTTGTAAATGCTCTTCTGAGAAAAATTTATATATCATTAATCCTTCTTGAGAAGGTACCTTCGTTAAGTTTAACTCACGAATATCTCGAGAAACTGTAGCTTGTGTTACTAATACATCTTTTTTTGCTAACAATTCTACTAATCTTTCTTGCTTCTCTATTTCATACTCCTTTACAAATTGTTTAATTAATCGTTGTCTTTTTTCTTTTTTCATAAAAGACACCCCTTTTAATATTATAGCTCGCTATAATTTTCATCCGAAAGGGACAGAAACGAATGTTGCGGAAACGTTCATAGTTTATACTTTTTAACTGTAGATATTAAATCTAGCTAAAAAAGAGAAGAACAGCATTCTGTTCTTCTCTTTTACATTGAAAATCGTTCAATCGTTTGTTTCAAATCCGCTGATTGCATCTCTAAGTCTTTTAATAATTGATCGATTGCTATCATATTTTTAGACTGTTGCAATGTCACACGTGCCACTTCTTGTGAACCAGCTGACGTTTCTTCCGCAATTGCTGCTACAGCCTTCGTCTGTGCTCCTGTTTGATGAATGTGACTCACTTGTTCGTTCATATAGCTACTAATTTGCTTAGTTGCATCGGCAACTTCCATAATACTCGATGACATTTCTTTTAAAATTAATTCAGTAGCTTCTCCGCGTTTCGCCTCTTCTTTAGCTGTCTTCACCTGCTCTGTCATTTTCAATGCGACTTGCTGTACTTCATCTTGCATATTCCGTAATAACTGCGATATGTTTCTTGCGGAATGATCACTTTCATCAGCAAGTTTACGTACTTCTTCTGCTACAACCGCAAAGCCCCTTCCATGCTCTCCTGCACGAGCTGCCTCAATAGAAGCGTTGAGTGCTAATAAATTTGTTTGGCTAGCAATCTCACTCACAACAGAAACAATGTGTTCAACTTGTTTCATTCGCTCTTCTAATTTCTGTACATTTTCCATCGAATCTTCATTTTCTCTCGCCAATGTTTGAATGCCTTGAATTAAAGAAGTAAAGACACGTGTACTTTGTCCTAAAGCTTGAACCATTTCTGAAGACAACTCGTCAGACTGTTTTGCTTTTCCTTCTACTTCATTTGCAATAGAAGTCGTTGTATCAACAGTAGAAACGATCGCTTGAATCGATGCTGCTGATTGCTCGGCACCGGAAGAAATCTCCGCAAGAGTTTCAGACACACCTTGTGCTTGCTTTGTCGCTTCACCTGTTTGTTTTCTAATTTGCTGAACTTGATTATTTGTATACGAAAATGTAGTATCGATATTTTTTACCATGCCCCTTAAGTTCCCTAGCATCATATTAAATGCAACACTTAAAGAATTAATCTCATCATCGGTCTTTGGCAATGGGACATCTTCACGAATATCACCTTCAGCCGCTTTCCTTGCTGCTTCTTCCAACTTTCGAAGTGGTTTAATTAAAAATATTGCTGCCCCATACGCTAAAATTCCAGACCATACTACACCTAACAACATAACGATAATATTATAAACAGTTTGACTTACATAACCTTGAAAGTAATCATATATAACGTAAATGAAAATTATACTTGTTGAATATGTAATGAAAGCTAAAACTGTAGTAAATAACATAAGCTGTATACGCAAGCCAAAGGAAAATGTTTTTCTTTCTTTTCCCATCTCTTCTTTCCCCCTTCTTATAAGCAATATAAGTACTACCTATATATTATTATCCATATTTTCGTTATAGAAAGATATAGGGATTTTAAAAATCATTATTTCTTTGAATATTAAATCCCCCGAAAAAAATAAAGGATTCTGACAATTTATGACTAATAACAGAAATAAGGGGCAACATTTGTAAAATATATTTTTGACTGGGGGTTTTGTATGATTCAAGTTCGAAATCTAGTAAAATCATTTGGCTCACTTGATGTTTTAAAAGGAATTGATTTAGAAGTAAAAGAAAAAGAAGTTGTTGTTTTAATCGGTGCCAGTGGTTCCGGCAAAAGTACATTACTTCGCTGTCTTAACTTTTTAGAAATGTACGATGAAGGTGAAATTCACTTACAAGGTGAACGAATTGATCCGAAGCATTCAAATTTAAACAAAGTCCGTGAAAATGTCGGTATGGTTTTTCAACACTTTAACCTCTTTCCTCATATGACCTCACTAGAAAACATCATAGAAGCACCTATTCACGTAAAAAAATTGGAGACAGCAGACGCGAAGGATGTTGGGAATCAACTCCTACAAAAAGTCGGCCTACAAGATAAGGCGGATGTAACTCCTCACCTACTTTCAGGTGGTCAAAAACAACGCGTTGCGATTGCACGAGCTCTTGCTATGAACCCTAAAATTATGCTATTTGATGAACCTACCTCAGCCTTAGACCCTGAACTTGTTGGAGAAGTATTGCAAGTTATGAAAGAACTTGCTGAAGAAGGAATGACCATGATTATTGTTACTCATGAAATGAATTTCGCAAGAGATGTAGCTGATCGCGTCATATTTATGGATGACGGAAAGATTGTAGAGGACGCTCCGCCAGCACAATTCTTTTCAGCTCCATCACATGAACGAGCAAAACAATTTTTACGTAACGTTTTATAATGTAACTTCTGTTTCAAATGAAAAGAAATACATCCATACGGTGCACAACTAATTGTCCAAATAAAATATCTCAGTAACATACTTAATAAAACCATCCGTATGATCAATATATAGGAGGGGTTTTATGAAAAGAAAACTATTAACCATTGTTGCGAGTATTACATTATGTACATCCTTCATACTAGGAGCCTGTAGTAAGGAAAGTGCTACTACTTCTTCAAATGGTGAAAAAGAATTTCGTTATGCGATGAGTGGCTTATATAAACCTTTTAACTATAAAGAAAATGACGGAAAGCTTGCCGGTTTTGATGTGGAAATTGGTGAGGCACTTGCGAAAAAAATGAATATGAAACCCACTCCTATTACAAATCCATGGGAAACGCTAATTCAAGGTCTACAATCGAAAAAATATGATGCTATATTGGGCAGTATGGCAATTACAGAAGAACGCTTAAAAGCTGTTAGTTTCTCCAATCCTTATTATCGCTCTGGTGCCCAAATTTTTGTGGCTAAAAAGAATACATCTATCTCTTCTCCAGAAGATTTGAAAGGTAAGAAAATTGGTGTTGTAAAAGCTAGTACCTTTAAAGACCTTGTTGCAAAACATACAGATCAAGTCACAGAATATGATAGCGATATTACTGCACTTATGGACTTAGAGCCTGGACGTATTGATGCAGTAATCACTGATCAAATGGTCGGTTTACGTATGATCAAAGAAGGTAAATCAAATATAAAAGAAGCTGGAAAACCATTAAATCTTGATGAAATGGGAATTGCTATTCGTAAAGATGATAAAGAAATGGTTGAGAAAGTAAATAAAGCTTTAGATGAAATCATTAAAGATGGTACTTATGAAAAGATCAGTAAAAAATGGTTTGGGCGTAATATTCTTGGAGACGAGGCAAAAACAAAGTAAGTTAGCCATTTAGAGATTTCATAAATCATGCCCCACTTTGTATGTGGGGCACTTCATTCACTACTAAAATCCATACAATATGAGGTGACACATATGTTTGAAATTTTTATCTCTACCTATCCCACACTCTTAAAGGCTACTATTGTCACATTACAATTAACATTAACATCCCTATTACTCGGTTCACTAATTGGATTACTAGTCGCTTTCTTTCGAATCTCTAACAATAAGGTTTTAAATAGTATTGCTCATGTATATATCGCCATTATTCGTGGTACACCTTTAATTGTTCAAATTGCCATTCTCTATTTCGGTATTACATCGATTATTGTCTTCACTCCTTTTTGGGCAGGAGCAATTGCTTTAGCAATCCATAACGGTGCATATATTACTGAAATTTTCCGCGGATCCATTCAGTCCGTTGATCGTGGACAATTGGAAGCTGCTCGCTCTTTAGGGATGCCTTACCCTTTAGCGATGCGCCGGATTATATTACCACAAGCATTTCGTCTGTCTCTTCCCCCTCTAGGGAACCAATTTATTATTGGATTAAAGGATTCTTCACTTGTCGCTTATGTAGGAATGTCCGAATTATGGGGATCCGGTTTATCAATTGCCGCAGGTAACTTCCAGCAATTAGATACATATATCATTGTTGGTGTATACTATCTCGCACTAGTTCTTCTATTTACTTATCTTGTTAGTCTTCTAGAAAAACGACTACAACGAAAAGAAAATAACTCTGTCCAGGTCAAGACGAAGAACAAGAAAGAAGTCTCTTTATAACAAAAAGCAAGCTCTAAGAGAGCTTGCTTTTTCATCGTAAAATATGTCTATTATTGATTTACTTTTTTTATAGTCTCTTTTTCCTCTATATGTTCCTCACGATATGAAATATTATGAGGATCCAATCCATTTCCTAAAGAACCATAGAAATGCTCCCTATGCGGATCAACTAATTCACTTCCGTGATAATACACACGTGGTGTATTCCAAAGTGCTGCCAAAGCTTTTGTCATCGGCATTTCGTGATAGCGTTCCGGCCACATTTCTTTAATTTTATCTTTTACTAATGGATAGTATTTAGAACTCATAGCAGGAAACAGATGATGTTCTGTATGGTATGAGAAATTGAAATGTAAAACGTCTACCCAGCGCGGTACTGTTACTGATAAACAGTTTGCTAAAGGATCATTTACTGGAACAATAGGATTTAAGCGGTGATTTGTTGCGATATACGCCATTACAATAAAGTTAGCAATTAACAACGGAATCACGTATGCAAAGAACCACTTTGTAGGTCCCATAATAAACAATAAACTAATCCAAACTGTCCAGGGCAAAAGAAGTTGAAGCCATACAGATTTTTGATTGGATGACTTAAATTCTTTTATAAAATGAAAGAACATTCGAGTCGAATGTAACGTAAATTGAATTGTTAGTGACAGGAAACTAAAGAATGAACGTACATGAAGAGGCATGCGATATACCCAACTCAAAAACTTACTCTTTTTCAGTTTCTCAAATGTCGGCCATGCATCTGGATCATTCTCTTCATGCTGTGTGTGAACATGATGCGTTGCATTATGCCACTTTCTCCAAAGTTTTGGGCCAGTTGATAATGGCATAAATGCTATCGCACCTAAAAAATCACGAAGCCATGCCTTTCTTACAACTGTTCCATGTAAAATTTCATGTCCTAAAAATCCAAGTGAAGCAAAACATAATCCAAGAACAATTGCAATTCCTAGATTTGCCCACACATTCAATTCAAATACACCGATCGTTATTAAACCAGCCAATGCCACAAGTAAATAAGCCAGTCCACCAAATAATCGATTAGGAACTGGTTTAAATGCTTTTTTCGGCAAATGTGGTGCTACACGTGCTGCATACCACCCAAACGTATGAAGCTCCTTCATCCTTTTGCCCCTTTCTTATGCCGCGCCCCGCGCAACTTGCATATATCAATTCTTGCTTCCAGATTGATTTTACTACGTGATCCAAAAAGCATTTATCATAAGGAAAATATACTCACTCTATCGTCACTTAATTTTCGCTTTTATTATCAATGAAAAACATTTCTCTCTTTACTCTCTATCAACCTTTCCACATGATGAATCATAACAATAGAATTTCTATATTGTCAACAACTTTTATGACCTAGTAATAAAAGTTGGTTATATTTTTATAATTATACTTTATTTCACTAAAGAAAAAGCATAGATTTCATAAGGCTTTATCAGCTATATATACATATCCACTTAAACAACATAGACTCTATCTTATTCAAGAACTCTCTATGTAATCAACAAATGGAATCACTTGAATTTATCTTTATATAAATCCTACTTCTTCATACTGCCCCAATAAAATAATTATATTAAAATATTTTTTCTTTCGTTTAGTAAAAATAGAACGCTACGAAAACAACATACATGAATTCCATATAATATGGAAATATTAAAAGGAAAATTGTTCTAATTTGGAGGTTTTCAAAATGACAGATGACACATTTCCGCAGTTACCATCATCCTATTGGATTGAATCTACTCAATTTCCTACTTTTCCTCATTTATCCGAAAATATAAAGACAGAAGTTGCTGTTATCGGAGCTGGTATTACAGGCATTACCACCGCCTATTTACTCGCTAAAGAAGGAATGAAAGTCGTTTTAATTGATTCTGGTTCTGTTTTAAATGGAACAACTGGGCATACAACCGCAAAAGTAACAGCTCAACATGATCTTATTTATGATGAATTAATAAACAATTTTGGTGTTGAAAAAGCCAGGCTTTACTACGAATCAAATAGTAAAGCTCTACAATTCATAAACGAGACTGTACAAACATATAAAATCGACTGTAATTTCACAAATGAAGATTCGTATTTATATACAACTACCAATAATGGCCTGCGAAATTTAACGAAAGAATATGAAGCCTATCAAAAATTAAATATTCCTTGCGACTATGTTCAATCCCTGTCGATTCCTATTCCCGTACAATCTGCACTTGTGATGAAAAATCAAGCGCAATTCCATCCCCTCCTTTATTTAAAAGTACTTTTAGAAAAGTTTGTGGAGATGGGCGGAAAGGTTTATGAGCAAACAACAGCTATTGATGTGGAAAAAGGAGATTATCCACAAGTTATTACAAAGAGTGACCATCGCATCACTTGTAAATATATTGTCTCTTGTTCACATTTTCCTTTTTATGATGCTAATAGCTTTTTCTTTACGCGAATGTACGCAGAACGCTCCTACGCCCTCGCAATAAAAGCAAAAACGGATTATCCAGGGGGCATGTATTTAAGTATCGATGATCCAAAACGCTCCATACGTTATACGACAAGCAATGGAGAAAAGTTGATATTGATTGGCGGAGAGAGCCATAAAACAGGCCAAGGAATTAATACGATGCTTCATTATGATGCACTATATTCCTTTGCTGAATCTACTTTTGGAGTAGATGAAATTCCTTATAGATGGTCAGCGCAAGATTTAATCACGCTAGATAAACTCCCTTATATCGGACATATTAACGAAAGGAATCCAAATATATTTGTGGCAACTGGATATCGTAAATGGGGAATGACGACTGGAACTGCAGCAGCTCATTTACTGAAGGACTCCATTCTAAAAGTCCACAGCCCATATAAAGAACTGTTTGCACCATCACGCTTTCATGCAAATCCGGATATAAAAACTTTCCTCTCTCAGAACATTGATGTTGCTAAACACTTAATTGAAGGAAAAATTGAAACCGCATTACGTAAGCCAGAAAATCTTGAAGTTGGCGAAGGTTCTGTTGTACATGTCAACGGTAAACGAGCAGGTGCTTATAAAGATAAAGAAGGAAAATTACATATCGTCGATACAACTTGCACACACCTCGGCTGTGAAGTTGAATGGAATAGCGGTGATTGTACTTGGGATTGCCCTTGTCACGGTTCCCGTTTTTCAATTGATGGGGATGTTATGGAAGGTCCAGCAGATCAACCATTAAAGCGAGTTGATAACGAATAAAAAACAAAAAAGTTCAACGGGAATCCTGTTGAACTTTTTTATTTTTCATGACACCTTTTCATATAAATTTCGACATACGCAGGGAAATATTAACATTAAATAAAATAATATATTCATCTACAAATAAAAGGAGTGAATACTATGCAACCTTCTGCTCCACCTCATCTAGAATCTACAGAAACTATCTTTTCAAGTTCTATTACAAAACTTGTTGTTTTTATTTGTTGGCTAGCCATTCTAGCTGACGGATATGATTTAGGTATTTACGGCGCCGTTCTGCCAAAGCTCCTAGAAGACAAAAGCTGGGCACTATCACCAGCCCACGCTGGAACAATTGCCAGCTATGCTTTATTTGGGATGTTTATTGGTGCTATTCTAGTTGGAACCATTACAGATCTAATTGGACGAAAATGGACACTTATATGCTGTTTAGCCCTTTTTTCTATCACAATGGGCTTAGCTGCAATTGCTCCTTCTCCTGAATTATTTGGGTTATCTCGATTTATCGGAGGAATCGGATTAGGCGGTGTTATCCCAACGGCTTCAGCACTTACTGTTGAATATTCACCAAAAAAACGGCAATCTTTTATTTATGCTCTTATGTTTACCGGCTATCCTTTAGGTATCGTGTTAGGCGCTATTTTATCCATGTTCATGCTAGAAGATTTCGGATGGAGAATTATGTTTGGCATCGGAATGATTCCGCTACTCCTCATTCCTTTCATTATTCGTTATTTACCTGAGTCCATTCAATTTTTATTATCGCGAAATCGACAAGAAGAAGTGAATAAAATTCTTAATCGCTTTCAAATTGAACTCCATGTAAAAGATGAAATTCCTGAAACACCATCTAATATACAAAAGAAAAATGGATTTCTTACGTTATTCTCAAAAGATTACATAAAAGCAACACTACTTTTTTGGCTCACTTATATAATGGGAATGTTTTTAATATACGGTTTAAATACTTGGCTACCACAGATGATGCGCCAGGCAGGATACCCTCTTGGATCTAGTTTATCATTTCTACTTATACTAAATATTACTGCAGCTATCGGTGCATTATTTGCTGGAGCGATTGCCGATCGTATAGGAGCAAAAATTGTTATTAGTATCTCCTATCTTATGGCAGCCATATGTATTGGACTATTAACAATTGAACCATCTGTTACAATCATTTATCTTTTAATTGGTCTTACTGGAATTGGATCAGTCGGTATTACTCAAATATTAAATGCTTATGTAACACAATACTTCCCATCACATATACGAGCTACCTCCTTAGGCTGGGGACTTGGACTTGGCCGAGTTGGTGCGATTGCTGGCCCTATTCTTGTCGGTATTATTATGACAATGCAATATGACTTGGCGTGGAATTTTTACTTATTCTCCTTTGCAGGTCTTATCGCAGCTATATCTGTTTTCTTTATTCCTACAAAATAAAGTGAAACTTTAATCAGCCCTCACCAATCGGGCGTTTACGGGCAGTTGACCTCCCACCTAACTTCTTCGCTCCAGCCGAATCTTGAGGTGGGAGTCTTACTGCCCGTTAATGCGGGATAAAAAAGAGCACAAACTCACTTGTGCTCTTTTTCATATACTTCAAACAACATATTTCGAAATAATGTATTCAAACTCTCAATATCAATCCCTAATCCCTTTTCAATCCCTTTCACGTATTGCTCATAATAATCAATTTGTTCTTCTAAAAATTGATTTAACACCTCAATTTTCAATCCAACATCTAATTCCGTACCTGCTTTTTTCTTTATTAACAACTTTTCAATTTCATCTAATACACTAGGCTCGACTGATAATTCCATAATTAACCGGTCAAATTCTACTGGGGGCAATGTCCCTTTCTCTTCTAACCATTTACAAGCTAAAATAGGACGTAATACGTAAAAGTACTTTTTCAACTTTACATTTTCACCTTGTAAAAATTCACGATAGTTTTTTGAAGCCATATGTAAGTAATGATATATCGTTGATTTCGGATTAAAATCCTTTTCACTCATTTGCTGAAGCTGTTCTGGAAGGTTCGAGTTTTTCGAATAAAAAATCGGCGATCGAATCCATTCGAGTAACGCTGGATTTGACTTTGCAAACAGTTGCAATGCCTTTTTAATATCCCAACCACTTATGTCTAAATCATCACTAATTGGATATTCGATTACATCACGCTTATCATGAATTGATAAATACCATTCTACTGGATGTATATAAA
Organism: Bacillus cereus group sp. BfR-BA-01523; assembly: GCF_022662615.1. Lineage (NCBI taxonomy): Bacteria > Bacillati > Bacillota > Bacilli > Caryophanales > Bacillaceae > Bacillus > Bacillus cereus group sp. BfR-BA-01523. The sequence continues at coordinate 80,632 of NZ_JAKUDX010000010.1, read as the reverse complement.
CAAACCTAACATCATAATCGCTATCTTTCGATGGGAATCCCCAAGCACGACTCCCTGATTCCACTGCAAATAAAATTTTCACATCATTCTCTTTTTCAATTCGTTCTAGTTCTAATTCAATTTTCTCTCTCATTTCATACCATCTCCATTTTTTGATTATTTCCCTGGTAATTCGACAAATATACGACTAATTTTACTATATACCAAAACAGCTGTCAGAAAATTTCTGACAGCTCAATAAAGCACCTATTTTTTCTTTTCCATTACAGTAGCCGCAATGCGTTCAAACTCATTTTGAATCTCCTCTTTATATGCATCCACTTTTGAAAAATCCATAGCAGCAATATAAATTCGTTCTAATTTATCACGAACTGATTTTGCTTTTGCTAAGAAAGACATTGCCTCATTCATTTTTGCTTTATATTGAATGGAAACGTCACGAATTTCTGTAGCATACTTCTCATCCGTCCCTGGTTTAACAATAAGAGCATACATATCTATAATCTCATCACCTTCGCGACTTGGAAAATATTCATGTGGTGCGGTACTATCAAAAATTGCAAATCCTAATTCTCTTACGATAACCATATCAAGACTATTCGGGTCAAATCCGCAATGATATACTTCAACGTCAAAACCTTTTTCTTCTGCTGCCTTCGATAACTTTCTAAGCATTGTTGATTTTCCAGAACCCGGGCGTCCTTTTATAAAATAACGATGTGGTAATCCTTCTGTTAAATTAGGAACAAAATCAACTGCTCCTTTCGGTGTAGCAGCTCCTAAAAAACGATGTTTCACAATCGATTGTTTTCCCTTTTTATCTGCAAATAATTTCTGAATTAGCTGATCTGTTAGTTCATTTGCTTTATTAAAATCAATGTTATTAATATATATTTTCTCCCACTCATCATGTATAACTAACGCCTCTTTAAAACATCCGTAAGCAGATTTGAAAGCCTTGCCCGCTTCTAATACAAACCGTTCAATTTCTAACTTCTGCTTTCTTAATTTATCTGAGTCCCAAGCAACTCCTAAATTTATATACTCTTCAATAACTCCTGGCATTTTCGGCTCAATAACATGCGGTGATGTTCCATCAACAATTCCTACTTTTAATTTCGGAATAATCACTCCATCAACTGACTTATTATCAGAAGAACAATGCAAAAGTTCAATATCATATCCTTTTTCAACCCATTCACGACCTATTGCCTTAATTAAAGAAGATTTTCCCGTTCCTGGGCCTCCCTTTAAAATAAACAACCTGTCTAGCCCCTTCAAATTCTCTTCGTATAAGCTGTGAAATCCTCTAGCTGTATTTCCACCGGCATAATAATTCAATACATTCCCCGTCACTGCACTCACTCCTTCGCAGCATTCTACTTACATAAGCTACAATATGCGAGCAACTTTATTTGGGTGAACACCTAATTTGTATTGCACGAAAAAAGGAAATGAATTACAATTTAAATATCACAAATATTCCGAATTTAAAACCGAATAAACCTTTATCAAGAGAGGCAGAGGGACCGGTCCTTTGAAGCCCAGCAACCTCAGTTTATGCAAACTGAATAGGTGCTAATTCCTGCAAAATGCATTGCATTTTGGAAGATAAAACTCAACTAGTATGTAAAGCTCATCTTTCTTGATTATGAAGGGTGGGCTTTTTATTATTTGAAAAAAATATATTGGAGGTATGTAAAATGAAAGTAATTGATCTATCACAAACGTTTGAAAATAATATGTCTCAATTTCCTGGAACACCAAAAATCCAACTAGAAGCCATTACAAGCGTTGAAGAAACAGGTTATCAAGTTACGAATTTTCATTCTGTCGTTCATGTTGGTACGCATTGTGATGCGCCTGCTCATTTCATTTCAGGCGCAACCACTATTGATCAATTACCCCTAAATCAATTTGTAGGCGAAGCTGTTCTTATCGATGTGACTCATGTTCAAGAGCGAAAATTACCTAAGGAAGTATTACATACTGTCGACATAAAAGAAGGCGATATTGTCATTTTCCATTCCAATCTATCTAATAAATGGAATACCGAAGCTTATGAGAAAGAAGCGTTTTATCTTTCCGAAGAATTAGCTGAAGAACTAGTTCAATTAAAAGTAAAATCTGTCGGTTTAGATTTTATTTCTCCTGATGAGGTAACGACAGAAACATCACCGATTCATCACATACTGTTAGGAAATAATATTTACTTAATTGAAAACTTAACAAACTTAGATGCCATTAAAGCGAAACGATTCTTTTTCTCAGCAGCACCTTTAAAAATTAAAAATAGTGACGGTGCTTTCGCAAGGGCATTCGCTGTTATTTTTTAAACATGGTCTACAAAAAAAGCAAAGATCACTTTTGACCTTTGCTTTTATATTTTTTATTTAAGTTAAAAAAGAATTGCTCCACCCTTGGGCGTATCCAAGCTAAATAATCTTTATCTTTCTTCTTTGTACAAGCTATCTCTTCTCCATCTACCATTTCGACAAGTTCTAGCTCTAACAGTTGCCTCGTAAATGCTACCATATTTACTTCTTCTGCTGGATATTCTTCTTTTAATTTCTCCTCAATTTCTCCCAATAAAAAACCGTCACGCATCATTGCTAGTGCATCAATCCAAAGTGGCGGCATTTCATATGTCTCTCCTGTAATCGTATCTTTTACAATATAGTTCTTTTGCTCTTTTCGAAATTGAATCGTGTGTAAACATACAGTCGAATTTAATGTTAATTCCATCATACCACCCCTTTCATCATATCCGCATAGAAAAAAGGATGCGCGTGCACCCCTTCTTTTCTTTTCATAACACTACTGAACCGTTACATGAGCTAAAAGCTCTATGTCGATATTTTCCTCCATTATAAACGAAGTTTTTTATAAAAAAAACCCTTCTTGAAACATTTTATAAAATGTTTATATTTACACAACAAGAACACTTTTCTGAAAAGTAATTTCGTCTAATGCACTACACTGTTGGTAAATAAATTTTCACTTTCGTTCCTATCCCCATACTACTTTCAATCGCGATACTCCCTTGATGTTCTTCAATAATTTTATATGTAATCATTAATCCAAGACCTGTGCCATTCTCTTTTGTTGTATAAAAAGCTTTTCCGATCTTTTCTATTTTCTCATTTTCTATCCCAAGACCTTGATCTTCAACAGAAATACACAAGTTCTCTCCAGCTTTTTCATATGCCAGAATCTGAATATTCCCGCCTCCTGGCATCGATTCAATTCCATTTTTGATGATGTTTAACAACACTTGTTTTAATTGCTTATCATCACCATTTATAACGGGTAAATTTCCATCTACTTGCAAATTAAATTTCACTTTATATTGAGTCGCATAGCTTTCCATTAACTGTACAACATATAAAAGGATTTCCCCTATATTACACCATTCATAATTTGTTGGTTTCGGTTTTCCTAATAACATCAATTCACTAACAAACCCATTAATTCTCTCAATTTCTTGCAGCATAATCTCATAGCTCATCGTATCTTCAGGATTTCTTTCTTTTTGAATTTGTGTAAATCCTTTTAAAGCTGTTAATGGATTTCGAATTTCATGAGCGATTGTTGTAGACATAGTCCCAATAACCGCTAAATTTTCTGTCTCTTTCATACTGTTCATCATCTCAACAACTGTCCTTACATAAGATTGAAATCTCTTTAATAAAGAATGCGAAATGATGAAAAAGAATATACATAATACAAGCGGAATCACAACTTTTACATCTTGTAATATCAAAGTAAAAAATACATATTTTCCAATTACACTACAGGAAACGAAATAAAAATATTTTCTGTTCACGAAAATCGGTGCAAATAAAATTAAAAATATTTCAACCATATTTCCATTTTCAAAAACACGATCACTGTGTAAATAAATCATTAAGTTATTAATAAGATCAATAAGCATGTACCCAATTAAAAATAAGTATTTCACAAAATATACATAACCTTGTTTTTGAAGATATATTGAAATAGGAAATAAAGATATTACTAATATATATACACCTATTCCCATACCACCTTCTGGCCACCCTACCCTTGCTTCATTAATATTCATAGCGGGATAAATAAAATAATAGATAACGTCATATAAAAAGAATATAATATAGAATAATAATATAAATACTTTTAAAGCTTCTCTTTCTTCATAAATCAAGCTCTTGTATTTGTTCATATAAAAACTCCTCTTGATCAATACAAAAAAACATTTCAAGTGTTATCTCTTTAAATTATAATTATGAAATTGCTTTCAGGACAACATGTAACCTTCTAATACTAAAAGGAAGGAGATACATCTCCTTCCTTTTCAGTTACAATTTACATCCATCTTACCCTATCATTTAGCAATCCATCTGTGAAATTATTATGTCCTACTACAAAATCCTTCATATATAAATTTAAATATTCCCCATACTTACTTTCAGTATTTAATAATAATTCTTCTACATAATAAGCGCCTTGTCCAAAAGCATCTAACAGTAAACTACATAAGCCAGCATAAATTCCACACCCCACTTGGAAGTACGTCGCATTTGTTTTATATTTTTGAAAAACTTGGCTACTATTCATTACATTATACATGTATGTCTCATTATGTTCATAAACGAGTAACACACCGACTAAATCTTCTCCTATAATATCATCTTCTGCTGGATTAAATACTTTACGATTCCAATTCCATAAATCTTCCACTTTATCTAAGTTCTGTCTAATTACGTTTGTTGTATACTCATTGATCCGATAAAGAAAACCCACTTCCATATTAAAAGATTTCCCTAAAATTAAAACTTCTTCATGTGGCATTAAGCAACCATAAAATTCTTTCTCACCTAACTTTACTTTATACTCTGAAGCATATACATCCTCATAAAAGTAAAGTGGACGATGATGACTCATATACATAGGATAACTCCATATCGCTTCATCCAGAAAACGCTCTACTGCCCATGATGCATAAAGTGTATGAGGTTTTATTAGCTCTTTATCATTCAAAAATGAAGTATCATGTTCTACAATATAGCATGCTCGCGGCTTTTCATTTGGACGTTCTTTCATAAGCTCAACAACCATCCATTGAACAACACCAGGATTCATACCTGAGCCTATAATCGCTCTTGTATTGGTAAAAAATGTTTCTTTCTCCTTCTCAAACCTCGTATACCTTTCCGTAAGCTGAAAACCAAGTAAACTATCGTCTTGATCTACTGCCTCATTTTCCAAAGCCGAATTAATATAACAAATGCCAAGGTCATTGCAACAACTCAGTACCCTAATTGTATCTGCACCTGAAACATCAATAACAACCTTCGTTCTTTTTTCCTTTAAATGATGTTTAAATTTGACTACATCTTGAAGGTTTATTTCATATAAAAAAAATTGCTCTTTCAAATTTGGAAACAACTCATCATAATAACTTTTATCTTTTTGTTTTATATCCACCAAATGGAAGTTCACATTCTTTATCACTTCATAAATTGGATCTTTTTCATTTACTACCGCTTGATTCAAAATTGCTAACACTGCTTTTGCTGCTCCACCAGCACTGCCAAGTAATGTAATCGAAAACGAATCTGGAAACTGCTCCACAAACAAAACCCCTTTAATAAAGTAGTTGAGCAGCACTTCCTCAAAAGTGAGTTGAATACACAAAAAGGTAGCTCGTACACCTTTAGTACAAGATTGCCCCTTCAAAGATCACACTAACATACCTATATGATATTCAATTCATTTCCCCCTCATATCCAAATCGAATTAAACAAATAGGCTCGACCTTTTCTTCCCTATATATAAAAGAAAAAGCCAGCCCTTTCAACTAGCCTACGGACAATGGACAGATTTCACATGTTGAATATTCACGTACATTTTTGCGTCACGTGCTTTTAATATTTCAATATGCCCTTCATCAATTTTCGTCATCTTTCCGATTTTATTAGATTCCTCGCCTAAATCAAACACCATAATTTTCCCTGACATTTTAATAAGCTGTTCTTCAAAAGTTCTAGCTAGAGTAATATTTAATGGATTTACGGGGAGTTCATTTTTATTGAGGGAATAAGGCACTTGGTTCTCTTTATAAGGAATTAACCACTTCAAATGCTTTAAAGATATATATACAGTTTTGTAAACAGGGCTATAAAAAACAATATAATCGTTCATCACACTTGTAACATAACCGTGTATCGGAACATTTCCTGCCACATAAATTTCTGTAAAAATCCCTTTAGATGTGATTAATACTTTTCTCAAAGAAATTGAAGGTGATTCCCTCTTAATTACAGAGTCCACACCAGGCTTTAATATTTCTTCATCATGCTCTCTTAAAAATTTATAATACTGGATATGGTATAAAGATATATATACATAGTCTTGTCCATTGTAAAGAACTACAATATCATTTCCTACATCAATTAATACACCTTTAAATCTTTTTTCACCGATTAATTTAACGTATATATTTTCTCCAATATTTTTGTTTAACTCATTCATCTATATCCTCCTTTCTATAAAATACTACTTTTCCTGCCTTCCATTTCTAAAAAAATAATCAGGGCAATGTTCTGTCTTTTAATAGTAAGAGATCCTTTTCATATATCGTTCATAATTGTAGCGAACTATGAAATCGTTCTTTACTTCCAATCATAATGCCCCTCTTATTTATTAAACATTATTCATCTTCATTCTTTTTACATTTCACTACTTGACTCACACTCTTAATATGATAATTAATTATATAAATAACTTCATCACAGTTTACTAGTATAATACATTCTTCATGCACTTCACTTAATAAACCTTCTACACACTCTGGTCCACCGCGATTAATCTTTATCCACTTATACTTCAGGTCTTTTAATACATCAAAAAAAGTATCTTCATCAGAATAGAAACATGAACTATAGTAATCGTCACATTTTGTTTCTTTCACTTTCTTGACTAGACTCTTCACATGTTTCAGCTGATAATACACTACTTCTCCATGGGGTAATTGTAGTGTAAGGTAATCTTTTCCTAACGATAACAGTACACCTACTCGACTTTCTGGTCCGCGCAGATTTACTTTTACATTCTCACCGACTAAACCTTTAATTTGATCACAGCATAATACGCTCTCCAAATTCGTATCCTCCTTCCTTATTATCTTCCTCTACTTGATTGTCTTTGTGCACGAGTTCGACCTGAATTATTGCTTTCACTATTGCTTTCACTGTTACTTTCTTCGCTCTCTCCGCACACTACTGGGCTATAACTAACACTCTTAATATGAGTTATTGAGATTAATATAACTTCTTCTTTTACAATTAATGTCACATAATCACAAGAAACATCTTGTAAAATACCTTCAATTTTTTCTGGGCCACCCCGATTAATTTTCACCCAGCGATATTTGAAGCTTTGAAGTAGCTTTTCAAAGTCATCTTCATATTCCAACCATCCATAATCATCTGCTTCACAATCTTTCGTATTTTTTGTAACACTTTTTAGATGGCGAAGCTGATAGTAAGAAAGCTCTCCTTTTTCACTCTTTAATACAAAGTAATCCAAACATACTGCGACCATTATTCCTTTTTGAGATTCTGGACCACCTCTGTTTACTCTCACGTAAGATCCAATTAAGTCTTTCAAAAAATCACAATGAAATAAACTCACGAGAAAACCCCTTCCATTAATTTATAAGCTTTTGCACTGATAGTATATGTATCTGTACAGGTTATGTTCGCTATGTTTGTCCCCGCTATGAAAAAATATGCTTTTAACTAATAATACTAATCCCCATAAAATCTTCTTTCCCTTAAAGTAACTCTAGGATTTCGGATGACTTTTTCATCCCTTAATATAAAAAGCCCCCGTATTAAGATACATTTCTGCATATCTTAATACGGGGGCTTTTTATAAATTTAATCTTCGTCTTTAACATCCATATCTTCTGGAATTGGTTCATTTAATATTTCTTCCACTAACTGCTTATATTTCTCCATTTGTTCTAAATGTGTATTAAACTGTTCCTTATTTATTAAATATTGCTCTCCATCAAACAATGCACGAACTTTCTTTTGCTGAATTAAGTCTTCAACATACGATTTTGGTAATTTCAAATACTCCGCAGCCTCTTCTATCGTTATATACAATGTGTTCATTCCTTTATTATTTTTTCATATACATAATGTATCTTACTTTATTTTTGTAAACAAATAAAAAAGATTTTGTAAATACAAATTAAAAAGCAGGTAGATGCATTCCATATATTGTATAATAGTATAGTAAGTATTTTTTTAAATATAGAATGGTATTACCCATTTACACAAAGGAGAGTTAACATATGGCTACTCGTCACATCATTACAATGTTAGAAAAAACATTACGAGTTGAAACAGAAAACACAATTTCTCATCTATCTAAGTCTTTATCCGATCGTATTCTTTCACAAAGTGCAGCAGTACATGAAAATAATTGTTATCATACGATTGGTGAATGGTACAAAAATCATTTCTTATTCCAACAAGATGATTTCCTTTGGGCTAAATACGTTTTCTATGATGCATATTGTGAAGCTATAAAAAAACAAGGCAATCTTACAAAACGCGTTCGTCAAATATTAGAATCATTAGCTCGACAACATGGAAAACAATATATTGTTTCTATACAAAATATCCCATTTCCTAATGAACAGGAAAAAGGGACAGCATAATTTAATAATGGTCCGCACAAACCAACTATAGATTCATTGTTTCCTAGAAAGATTTACAAATAAAATGTTCAAGTCTTTGTGTTCCCTTTTTATAGAAATACATTCATATGACATGAACTAATGAAAACGGTGTCATGAAAATGATTGAAAATATAGTAAACAGGAAAAACCCCATTTGTATCTCTCGTCCATAGAAATAGAGATGTAAATGGGGGTATACTTGTTCCTTTATTATTTCATCATCTGCTTAATCAATTCTCGATTTCTCTTCTTAAATACTTCATTATGGGAAGAAACCATTCCGTACTCACTTGCATCAGGTTGAATAAATTGTTTCGCTTTATTCACAGCATTTCCAGCATCTTGGAATGCCCCTGCAATTAAATGTAATTTTCCGTCATGCTTTAAAATATCTCCAGCGGCATATAATCCGTCTACCGAGGACTCACTATTTGCATTCCCTGCAATATAATAATTATCAACAATAGCAACATCTAGCTCACTATTTTCTAATAATGTTATATCGCGTTCATATCCATGATTAATAATAACTTCATCGATAGATAAATGAGAAACTTCTCCAGTTTCATGATTTGTTAATTCTACATATTCAATCGCTTCATGGTTATCACCAGCAATTAATTTTGTAATCGATGTATTAAAGAAACATTCTGCTGAACTGTTCATAAGTTGTTTTACTTGTGCTTCATGACCAGATAATTCTTCTTTTCTATATGTTAAATAAACTTTTTTCGCGATTGGTTCTAATTCGTTCGCCCAATCAATTGCGGAGTTCCCTCCGCCTGAAATAATTACCGTTTTATCTTTGAAACGTTTTAACGATTTAACTGTATAATTTAAATTTGAGACTTCGAATCTCTCAGCACCTTCAATTGATAACTTTTGTGGATTCAATATACCACTCCCAGTTGCGACGATCACTGTTTTTGAAAAATGTTCTTCCCCAGAGCTTGTTTTCAACGTAAAAATGCCATCCTGATTACGAATAATTGATTCTATTTTTGTATTCAATACAACTTCAGGCTGAAATGTTAATCCTTGTTGTACAAGTTGCTCAATTAATTTCTCACCAGTAACCGGTAATAATCCGCCGATATCCCAAATCATTTTTTCTGGATAAACATGTATTTTACCACCTAACTGTGGTTGAAATTCTATTATTTTCGTTTTCATCTCTCTTAGTCCGCTATAAAAAGCTGAATAAAGCCCTGCAGGTCCTCCGCCTATCACAGTTACATCAAACAATTCTTCTTGATTCATTCGTGTCACTCCTCAGCTACTAATAATTGATTATCATTCTCAATAAAATATAACTTGTTTTTATAAATTTTACAATCAAAATCACTATTGACAATACACCTATATAAAATTATAGTATTTAAAGAATCAATAGTGATAATCATTATCAATTTGTTAATTATTAGCAACTGTGAGATTACATCTTCTTCTATTACTATGGTGAATACTATATGGTAAAATCTCAAGTTCAAGATTGTTAATAAGACCTTTGTATTACCACTAACTTTTCAAAAGATCAAAGCTAAACAATTTATTGTATATCACATATCATCTATCTAAAGGAGAAAGACGATGAAAAAATTATTTATTTCACTAACAGTTCTGTTCGTCCTTGTTATGAGTGCTTGTAGCAACGGTTCAACAGACAAGAAGAACGACGCAAAAGGTAAGAAATCAGAAACAATTACATACCAATCTGAAAATGGTAAAGTAGAAGTTCCAGCAAATCCACAACGTGTTGTTGTCCTATCATCATTCGCTGGTAACGTAATGTCATTAGGTGTAAATCTTGTTGGGGTAGATTCATGGTCTAAACAAAACCCACGTTTCGATAGCAAACTGAAAAATGTCGCTGAAGTATCAGATGAGAATGTTGAAAAGATTGCTGAATTAAATCCAGATTTAATCATTGGTTTATCAAATATTAAAAATGTTGATAAGTTAAAGAAAATCGCTCCTACTGTAACATACACTTACGGAAAAGTTGATTACTTAACACAACACTTAGAAATCGGTAAATTATTAAATAAAGAAAAAGAAGCAAAAACTTGGGTTGATGATTTCAAGAAACGCGCACAAACAGCTGGAAAAGACATTAAAGCGAAGATTGGTGAAGATGCAACCGTTTCTGTTGTTGAAAACTTCAACAAACAGCTTTACGTATACGGCGAAAACTGGGGCCGTGGAACAGAAATTCTTTACCAAGAAATGAAATTAAAAATGCCTGAAAAAGTAAAAGAAAAAGCTTTAAAAGAAGGATACTACGCATTATCTACTGAGGTATTACCTGAGTTTGCTGGTGATTACTTAATCGTAAGTAAAAACAAAGATACTGATAACTCATTCCAAGAGACAGAATCATATAAAAACATTCAAGCAGTAAAAAATAATCGTGTATATGAAGCAAATATGATGGAATTCTATTTCAATGATCCACTTACATTAGATTTCCAACTAGACTTCTTCAAGAAGAGCTTTCTTGGTCAATAATACAAACATGAGGAATTCTTAATTTAAGAATTCCTCTTCCTTTATTCTATGAAAAGAAAAGATGTGAAACGAATGAAAAAAGAGCAAGACAACCTACGTTCCAACGCTTTTACATACAAATTAATTTTGAGTATCATTGCATTCTTTCTTATTTTTATGTTTGCAATGGTGTTAGGCGCTGCAGATACTTCTATAAAAGACGTATGGTTAGCACTTACTTCCTCTGCTAAAGGAGATAAGCTATCCATCCTTCGTGAAATACGTTTACCACGTGAAGTTGCTGCTATTTTTGTAGGAGCTGGACTCGCTGTTTCTGGTGCAATTATGCAAGGATTAACGCGAAACCCACTTGCCGACCCTGGATTACTTGGCCTAACTGGTGGCGCAAATGCTGCACTTGCACTAACACTTGCCTTCATTCCTTCTATAAGCTACCTTTACTTAACACTAGCTTGCTTTATCGGTGCTGCAATTGGCGCTATTATGGTATTTGGAATTGGCATGGTGAAAAAGGGCGGACTTTCCCCTCTTCGAATTGTATTAGCTGGTGCTGCTGTTTCAGCATTTCTACTTGCAATCTCAGAAGGTGTTGGCATTTACTTTAAAATTTCACAAGATGTATCAATGTGGACTGCCGGGGGAGTAATTGGAACGAGTTGGAGCCAATTAAAAATTATTATTCCGGTTATTTCAATAAGTATATTTCTCGCTATCTTACTTGCGAGAAAATTGACAGTCCTTAGTTTCAGTGAAGAAGTTGCTGTTGGACTCGGCCAAAAAATTATCGTCATTAAAACAATTTTATTTATCATTATTATCTTGCTTGCAGGTGCTTCTGTAGCGCTTGTCGGAAACATGGCATTTATCGGCTTAATGATACCTCATATGGTTCGTCCAATCGTTGGACCAGATTACCGTTTTGTTATACCGATGTCAGCGATCGCTGGTGCTTCCTTTATGCTGCTCGCAGATACAATCGGACGTACAATTAACGCTCCGTATGAAACACCAGTTGCTGCAATCGTCGCAATTGTAGGATTACCATTCTTCCTATTTATTGTACGTAAAGGAGGAAGAACTTTCTCATGATGCAATCTATTCTAAAGAAACAACGCCTTATCATACTTGCATTACTCATACTTACCATCACAACAATTGTAATTGGAATGGGACTCGGTTCTGCCGCTCTCTCCTATGACAGATTAATCCCAACACTTATGGGACAAGGTTCATTTAAAGAAGACTTCGTTTTATATTCTTTAAGGCTACCTAGAATCGTCATTACATTATTAGCTGGTATGGCACTCGCTTTATCAGGTGCTGTATTACAAGGTATTACCCGAAACGATTTAGCTGAACCTGGTATTCTCGGCATTAACGCTGGTGCTGGTGTTGCAGTTGCTTTTTTCTTTCTATACTTCCCGATAGACGTAGGTTCATTCCTTTACCTACTACCAGTCGTTGGATTTATCGGTGCGTTTCTAACAGCTGTTCTAATTTACGTATTTTCATATAGCAAATCCACAGGCCTTCAGCCAATAAGATTAACATTAACCGGCATCGGTTTTTCCTTTGCACTATCTGGCGCGATGATTGTACTTATTTCATCTGCAGATCGTATGAAAGTAGACTTTATCGCTAAGTGGATTGCCGGAAACATTTGGGGAGATGACTGGACATTTGTTTTAGCAATGCTTCCTTGGCTAATCGTATTAATCCCATTTGTTTTCTATAAGGCAAATAGATTAAATATACTAGCATTAAACGAGCCAGTAGCAATCGGTGTTGGAATTGAAATTGAAAAAGAACGAAGATACTTATTAATCGCAGCCGTTGCACTTGCTGCCGCTGCTGTTTCCGTAACAGGAGGCATTAGCTTTATCGGACTTATGGCTCCTCACATCGCCAAATCTTTAGTAGGTCCAAGACATCAAATATTCATCCCTATCGCCGTTTTAATCGGCGGATGGTTATTACTACTAGCGGATACAATTGGACGAAATATCGTCGAACCTAGCGGTATTCCAGCTGGTATTGTCGTTGCTTTAATTGGTGCACCTTACTTTATGTATTTGTTGCTTAAGAAAGTGTAAGAAACACCCTCAAGATTTTTTCTTGAGGGTGTTTTCATTTCATTTTACTGCTGTCCATACCCTTCAAACTTCTTCGACAAATTCTCCATCTCGTCTTCTGGCAATAATTTTGGTTCCCCAACACTTTTCGTTTGGTAATAGATTTGAGCACAAAACTCAATTTCTTCTGCAATAGTAAACGCCATTTTTATATTATTCGCTCCGGCCATTAAACCATGGTTCGCAAGTAAAACAGCACGGCGATCAATCATGCCCTCGAAAGCTGCCTCTGCTAATTGCTTCGTACCAAATGTTTCATACGGTGCACAGCGAACATTCGGACCTGCAAAAGCAATTAAATATGATACAGCAGGAAGTTCCCATCCTAATGATGCGATTGTCTTCGCATAAGGAGAATGTGTATGTACAAGCGCATTTATATCTTCACGATTTCTATAATAGATAAGGTGCATATCTAATTCGCTTGATGGTTTTCTCTCTCCTTCTATCACTTCACCATCTAAATTCAATATAACTACATCTTCAGGCGTCGTTTCATAATAATCTAAACCACTTGGGCTAATTGCAACAAGACCTTGTTTACGATTAAAAATACTAATATTACCGCCGGTCCCCTTTGTTAAACCACTAGAAATCATTTTCTTTCCGTACGCTACAACTTCTTCTCTTTCTTTTTGCAGTAACATATACATCCCCCTAGTAAGAAACTTATGATGACTATTTTTCTAAAAACTATCTACTTATTGAAATAGCTTTTTTAAATTCTCCATAAACGGTGCTCTCACAATTCCCTTTTCCGTAATAATCGCTGTTACATTTTCATATGGCGTGACATCGAATGCCGGATTGTATACTTTACTTTCTTGAGGAGCAGAGTATTGTCCGAAACGATTGATCACTTCAGAAGCATCCCTTTCTTCAATTGGAATTTCTTTTCCTGTCAGTGTTTTCAAATCAATTGTCGGCGTTGGTGCTGCTACATAAAACGGAGTGTTATAATATTTAGCCAAAATCGAAACACCTAATGTTCCAATTTTATTTGCTACATCCCCGTTTGCTGCTACACGATCACATCCAACGATTACTGCATCGATTTTCCCTTGTGACATGACCATTGCCGCCATATTATCTGTAATGACCGTTACATCAATTCCCGCTCGCTGCAGTTCTAATGCCGTTAACGTTGAACCTTGTAATCTAGGGCGTGTTTCATCGGAATAGATTTTTAAGTCCCATCCTTTTTCTTTCGCTAAGTACATTGGAGCTGTCGCAGTGCCATACTTAGTCGTTGCTAACGCACCTGCATTACAATGCGTTAATACCCCCATGCCATCATGGAATAATGTTAATGCATGTTCTCCAATTTGACGGTTAATTTCTTCATCTTCTCTATGAATCTCTTTTGCTTCTTCTAATAATCTATCTTTCAACTGCGCAATTGATAAGTGAGCATTCTCTTTCGCGACACTTTCCATTCTTTCAAGCGCCCAAAATAAATTTACTGCCGTCGGTCTTGATGTCGCTAAGTATGCACATACCTTTTTTACTTCCGCTATGAATTCTTCCGCCGAACTTTCCGCAACTTCCTTTACTCCTAAATACACACCGTAGGCTGCTGAAACACCTATTGCCGGCGCTCCTCGTACTTTCATTACTTGAATCGCATCCCACACACCCTCAGCCGTTTTAAAAGATTCATAGACTACTTCGTTCGGTAATACCGTTTGATCCAATAACACTAAAGCATCATCTTTCCACTGAATTGGTATTAATTGCTCTGCCATCATCTTCTCCCCTTATTTCGCACTATGCATTGACTGTTTTTTTAACGTTTCTACAAAGCTACTACCTGTTTTATATTGATTCGCTTGTAAAATAAACTCCTTCGCTGTCTGAAGACAAATTCGCTCCGCTCTAGCGCGCGCCTCTTCATTCTCAATACAAGTCATATCCTTTACCTTCGCTAGACCAACAATACGACGAATTAACTCAAGACCCGTCACTGCAGCTGTATCCTCTAATACAGATTGTAAATAAACTCGGTTAAAGCCTTCTTCCTTCGCCATAATCTCTGTCACATGAATATCCCAAGCATCTAAAAACTTCTTCTTAAATAAATCAATTACATCTATCATGGTAGATTCTATCCAGTTCATATATGTATCTTTCTCAATACCAGATTGCATCACTGCATCTGCATTCACCCATGCAAACATTAAATTCGCCATTATATTCCCAACGTCATATCCCATAGGTCCATAAAAACAAAATTCAGGATCAATAACCTTTGTAGAATCACTTTTTACAAAAACAGAACCAGTATGTAAATCACCGTGAAGCAGCGCTTGTGCATTCGTCATAAAAGAAAACTTAAGTTTTGCTACTTCCATACGAAGCTCTTTATCACTATAAATATGCTCTCTAATCCATCCTTCGTTTAATCGAAACAATTCGTTGCGTTTATTATGATTTGTAAATGGCTCTGAATATACGAGGTCCTCTGTAATCTCACATAACTCAGGATTTATATAATTTTTCACGAGTTCCTTCTTTTCTTTATGATTCATTACAACATCTGATGTTAATAGAAGAGTGTTTACCATAAAAGTAGTTAAATCATCAGCAAGCCTCGGAAACATTTGATGATTTATGAGTGCTGTACGCAATATTGTGTGATCTGATAAATCTTCCATCACGCAACAATTCATCACACTATCAAACAAATATACATTTGGCACGAGTCCAGATGCTAAATCTCCTTCTAATCGCAAAACATCTGATTCTATACGGATTCGATTCGTCGACAACTTAAACTCATCTGAAATACGCGCTGTATCCCCAGCTTGCTTTACAATGACAGACATGTTCTTCTGTTCATCCCAAACGCGGAACACATAATTTAAATTACCATCACCTATTTCTTTACACTTTAGCCCCTTTGCATGCTCGAACTTAGGTAATTTCTCTTGCACATATGCAATCACATCTTTAGCTTCCATTAAAAAATACTTCGTGAACTTAGACATGGTTTCCCCCCCATACTAAATGTAAACGTTTTCTAAAAGCCGTAAAAAATAATAGACTGAAATTTTTTCAATCTATACTATATCTTCTCTATTGCAATACATATCTCGCTTTTATTATATCTTGTTAGAAATGAGCGTCAATGTTTCTATTTCTCATTGCAATATACTTCTTATTATATATATTTAAGATGACAATAATTGTTCACAAAGATTCCGATACATTTTGTTTTATTTATTGCACAATTCTTTGTAAAATAGAAGTAAGCAGTTCCTTTTCAAATCCACAACTTCTAAGAAATATTTCCTTCCTAAGAATTTATACTTACACCATGTCTCTAACATACACACTACTCTTTCAAACACTCATTGAAAATTTATGACTTGAAAATTACCTTTTAATTCCCTAGCAGCCTTAATTGAGAATAAATATTAATTAAATTGGTATAAAGTTGGTTTATTCTCTTGACAAAATAACCACTTCTATATGATAATTAATATCGAATTAGAATTATTATAGTTAATTAAAAAATATATTTTATGAGCAAACTAATTTCCGATGCTCAAAACCAACCTTTAGGAGGAATTTTAATATGTTATTAATCGGCACAGAAGTAAAACCGTTTAAAGCTAATGCTTACCATAATGGAGAATTTATCCAAGTTACTGACGAAAGTTTAAAAGGAAAATGGAGCGTAGTTTGTTTCTATCCAGCAGACTTCACATTCGTTTGTCCAACTGAACTTGAAGACTTACAAAACCAATACGCAACTCTAAAAGACTTAGGCGTTGAAGTATACTCTGTATCTACAGACACTCACTTCACTCACAAAGCATGGCATGATAGCTCAGAAACTATCGGCAAAATCGAATACATTATGATCGGTGACCCAACTCGCACAATCACTACAAACTTCAACGTTTTAATGGAAGAAGAAGGTCTTGCTGCTCGTGGTACATTCATCATCGATCCAGACGGCGTTATCCAATCTATGGAAATCAATGCTGACGGTATCGGCCGTGACGCAAGCATCCTTGTTAACAAAATTAAAGCTGCTCAATACGTACGTAACAACCCAGGTGAAGTTTGCCCAGCTAAATGGCAAGAGGGTTCTGCAACACTTAAACCAAGCCTTGACCTTGTAGGCAAAATCTAAGGAGTTCGATCAAAATGATACTAGATGCAGATATAAAAACACAACTATCCCAATACCTTCAGTTAATGGAGAACGATATTTTACTTAAAGTAAGCGCAGGAGACGATAACGTATCTAAAGATATGTTATCTCTAGTAGATGAATTAGCTACTATGTCATCTAAGATTACAGTAGAAAAAGTTGAACTAGAGAGAACACCAAGCTTTAGCGTAAATCGCCCTGGTGAAGAAACTGGTGTCGTATTCGCTGGTATTCCATTAGGACACGAATTTACTTCATTAGTGTTAGCTTTACTACAAGTTAGTGGACGTGCTCCAAAAGTTGAACAAAAATTAATCGATCAAATCAAAAACATTCAAGGCGAATATCATTTTGAATCTTATATCAGCCTAAGTTGTCATAACTGTCCTGATGTTGTACAAGCTCTTAACGTAATGAGCGTTCTAAACTCTGGTATTACACATACTATGATTGATGGCGCTGCATTTAAAGAGGAAGTAGAAAGTAAAGACATCATGGCAGTACCAACTGTTTACCTAAATGGCGAATCTTTCGGAAGCGGTCGTATGACACTTGAAGAAATTTTAGCTAAAATGGGTAACGGTCCAGATGCATCAGAGCTTTCTGATAAAGATCCATACGATGTTCTTGTTGTTGGTGGCGGCCCAGCTGGTGCAAGTGCAGCAATTTATGCAGCACGTAAAGGCATCCGCACTGGTATCGTTGCTGAGCGCTTCGGTGGTCAAGTAATGGATACTATGGGTATTGAGAACTTCATCAGCGTAAAACGCACTGAAGGTCCTAAGCTAGTAGCAAGTCTTGAAGAGCACGTAAAAGAATACAACATCGATGTAATGAATCTACAACGTGCGAAACGTTTAGAGAAAAAAGAACTTATTGAAGTGGAACTTGAAAACGGCGCTATTCTGAAAAGTAAGAGCGTAATCGTTTCAACAGGTGCTCGCTGGCGTAATGTTGGTGTACCGGGTGAAGCTGAGTTCAAAAACAAAGGTGTAGCATACTGCCCACACTGTGACGGTCCATTATTCATCGGAAAAGATGTAGCGGTTATCGGCGGTGGTAACTCTGGTATTGAAGCAGCTATTGACTTAGCAGGTATTGTTAAGCACGTAACTGTCCTTGAATTCATGCCAGAATTAAAAGCTGATGCTGTATTACAAGAACGTCTTAACAGCTTACCTAACGTAACTGTTCTGAAAAACGTTCAAACGAAAGAAATTACTGGTACTGACAAAGTAAACGGTATTTCTTACATCGATCGTGAAACTGAAGAAGTACACCATGTTGAATTACAAGGTGTATTCGTTCAAATCGGTCTTGTGCCAAACACAGACTGGTTAGGCGAAACAGTTGAACGCGTTCGCGGTGAAATCGTAACAGACAAGCACGGCGCTACAAACGTACCAGGAGTGTTTGGTGCAGGTGACTGTACAAATAATCCGTACAAACAAATCATCATCTCTATGGGTTCAGGTGCGAATGCAGCTTTAGGTGCATTTGATTACTTAATCCGTAACTAATTATATAAACGTGAGTTTTAAAAAAGCAGGTGCCAAGGCACCTGCTTTTTTTATAATCCTAATGTATAAACTAAAAATCTCTCATTCCCATTCTTCTCATAAGCACCCGGTAATCTTATTTCCTTCTTCAATTCAAATGCAGTCTGATTCTCCAAGAAGAAAATATAATCTTCAGAAGGGTAGTATAAAATAATATCAATTTCTCTCTCCACCGCTTCTACTGAAAGCAAAATGTTATTTACTACGTTCATAAACACTTGTACAGAAAATGGATTGAAGAAATAAAACCGGTTATCACGCGGATCAATCTCATATTCCTGCGCTAAACAACATTCAAACCGAATTTTATCTTTACTGTTTCTCACTTTTCGCGCATAACGATCACGATTATCCATTGCTTCTTTATAAAACTCTTCATTCATTTCAATCCCAACGGCCGAAGCACCACACTTATGGTGCATGTAAAAATTCAATCTCCCTTTTCCGCACCCAAAGTCTACAATTCGATCGCTACTTGTTATTTCATATTGATTCAATAACTCATCTAATCCGCTATATGGCGTCGGTTCATAACGGTGATAATGCATAGACTTATTAAATCCTTTTTGCTCACCGACAGTTTTTATATTTAATACAGCATCGTAATATTGTTCGTTCATTCGTTTGCTCCTATTAAGAAATATTACTATTATTATACACCACGTACTGAATGCTCATTTTAATCAAATTAATTGGTACGTGAAATTATATTATCACGAAATCAAATATATCGACTTAACAACAAATTCCTACCAAAAAAACAGGAGCTTTCTAGCCCCTGTCTTCTAATACTTTCAATACAGTTTGTTTCAATATTTCTACTCCATCCATTATACAGCTATGATCAAACTTCATATACGGATGGTGTAATCCAGGTTGTAAGTTCGCCCCTAGTCCAAGCATGACAGCTTTTAAATGCGGTCTTTTCACTGTATAGTAATGGAAATCGTCGCTTCCTGTCGTATACAGTGGTCCAGTACATCCCTCTTCCCCGTACACTTCAAGAATGCCTTTCCGCATGAAACGCTCAGCTTCTTCTGACACTTCAGCTCCTGGTGCGAGATCAATCCACTCATAAGAAAGTTTAGATCCCATTGATTCAGCTGACTGAATTACTTGCTCTATTTTTCGCTTCAATTCATCTAGTAATATGTTATTTTCTGCTCTTACATCTAAACTAAAGTGCCCGTTACCTGGAATAATATTTAGATTATCACCACCAGCTTGGCATCTCGTCATCTTAACAGAATAAGACGTCTGCGGCGGTAACCATATATTTTTCAATCCAATATTGATCATCGAAATGACATCAATTGCATTTATACCTTGATGTGGGCGTGCCCCGTGTGCATCATCTCCATGAATTATCCCTTCTAAAAATGCTGCAGCTCCGTGACGAATAGATGGGGCTGCTTGTTTCAAAGGCAGTTCTTCAACCGGCCTTAAATGAACACCAAATAAGAAATCAGCATCATCCACGGCGCCCTTCTCTACCATCTTTAAAGAACCATTTCCTTTTTCCTCTGCCGGCTGAAAAATAAATCTAACAGTACCACTATCCCATCTCATATTTTTCAATTGTAAAATAAGGCCCATCACAATTGTCATATGAGCATCGTGGCCGCACGAGTGATTCGCTTTAAATTCTCCGTCTACTTCTTGCCATAGTGCATCCATATCAGCACGAATCGCGATAACTGGATTCCCTCTTCCGATTTCAGCAATCACGCCAGGGCAATCATCAAATATTTTATATGAAATTCCTTCTTCTTTTAGAAAGTTAGTAATATAAGCTGTCGTTTCATATTCCTTCCAGCTTACTTCAGGGTTTTCATGTAAATGCTGAAAAATTTCAGTTAAACGCTCTTGTAGTTCTAATGTTTTCAAAGCTTCATTCTCCTTCCCCTAATTACAAACCATTCAGATTAATTATACTTATGAAAAACAGATGTTTTTATGAACATATTGAATTTTAAGAAAAAAGTCAATTGTTTATTTTTTAATACCGTTAATACCCGATTTCAACTCATCTTATAAAGATACCCATACAAATAGAAGATTCGATATTTTCTGTTTCTATATTGACGCTTACATCTATTTTTAGTTATTATAACTTAATAACGTCTATTTTGCGACAATTCTAAAAATACAAACATACATAATGAGGAGGCAGTTTATGAAAAGAGAAATACCTTTTGGCATAGCAATAATCCCTATTATCATTACAGTTGCAGTTATGATGGTTACAATTGTTGTATTAGAACAAAGCCCTCACGTCCCACTTATTATCGGTACAACCGTTGCTTCGATCGTCGCTTGGCGGTACGGTTACAAATGGAATGACATTGAAGAATCGATGTATAAAGGAATTCGCCTTGCATTACCCGCTATCGTTATCATTATTCTTGTAGGTTTAACGATCGGTGCTTGGATTGGCGGCGGAATCGTCGCTACTATGATTTATTACGGCTTAAAACTTTTAACTCCATCACTATTTTTAGTTTCAATTACAATTATTTGTTCTATCGTTGCATTAGCAATCGGTAGCTCTTGGTCTACAATGGGAACAATCGGTGTTGCTGGAATGGGAATTGGCCTAAGTATGGGAATCCCAGCTCCAATGGTTGCTGGCGCTATAATTTCCGGTTCTTATTTTGGCGATAAAATGTCACCGCTTTCAGACACGACAAACTTAGCAGCGGGATTAACAAATACAGATTTATTCACACATATTCGTCATATGTTATTTACTACAATTCCAGGTTTAATTATTACTCTTATCGTCTATGCTTTCTTAGGAAGAAGCTTCAGCGATAACAATATCGATGCAAAAAGCATCGATCAAACGTTACAAGTATTGCAACAAAACTTTGTTATTTCGCCTTTCCTATTAATTATACCCGTAGTCGTTATGGTATTGGTCGCTAAAAAAGTCCCTGCCATACCAGCTATTCTCGTAGGTGTTATTTTAGGATTCTTATCACAAGTCTTTATTCAAGGTGGCTCTGTCTCATCAGCTGTCGGTGCACTCCAAAGTGGATTTGTCATAGACACTGGAAACAAGCTAGTAGATGAACTATTTAACCGTGGTGGCTTAAGCTCTATGATGAATACAGTTTCTATGACAATTGTCGCTATGACTTTCGGCGGAGTACTAGAACATACTGGCATTCTTCGCTCAATTGTAAATCAAATTTTAAAATTAGCGACATCATCAAAAGGACTTATCGCTTCTACCATCGCATCTTGCTTTGCAACGAATCTTACTTGCTCTGAACAATATATTTCGATTGTTGTTCCTTCAAGAATGTATGCAAATGCGTACACAGAAAAAGGACTACATTCTAAAAATTTATCCAGAGCATTAGAAGATGGTGGAACATTAACTTCTGTTTTCGTACCTTGGAATACATGTGGTGTATTTATACTCGCAACACTTGGAGTCGGTGCATTCGAATATGCTCCTTATGCTATATTGAATTTCATCGTACCTATTATCTCAATCATTTATGGTATAACTGGCTTCACAATTACGAAGCTATCTGATATTGAAAAAGCAGACCTACTGAAAAAACAAAAAGCACAACTAGAAGGTTAAAATTTTTGAAACGAATACAACGGTAAATTTAGCTCATATATTGCACGAGGGCGCCCTTGTTGATAGGGCATTTCCTCGCCGCAAATATTGGCATATCTGTAATCAACTAATTTCTTTAACAGCCTTTCCGTCGATCGCCGAGTCACTTGTAAGTACTCAGAAAGATCCGCCGCTGTAAATTTCAATGATGGATGCGATTGACTAAATTGAATGATTTTTGACAAGTTTGCAGGACTAAGCTTCGTTTCCTTCGCTATTTTCATTAATTCAGGATTATCGTTTTTTAAACTTTGTACTCTCTGTTCTTTCGGGAACGGACCAAATAATTCTTTATCACTTGTTAGTATATAAAAGCAGCTTTCTATCGGATTATTCTTTGCGAAACCTCGAGCGATTTTTGCATTTTGTTCCGCTTCATTTACTGTTTTTCCGTAACCAAATCCAATAGATACTGCGCCTTCTATATTCATAAATAAACGATCTATCGTATTTGTTTTTATACTCAATTCAATATCACCACGAGTTGTATACAAAATAAAAGTCATTTCATCAACTTGTTTAAATGAACCACGTAATTCTTTTGAAATTACATTTAATTGTTCAAGCGAGCTTTCTTGTAACTCTATAAAGGATATAATACAAGCACCAACAGTAGCTGAATGGCTTTTTGCTAACTCAGCTTTTATTTTTGCATCTTTTAACCCATGTATAATTGATTGCGTTGGATCTATCATACGCTCTGAAGGAATCCCTATTTTTTGAAGTTCATCGTAGACAGCGTGAATACTAGTTAAAGCTAAATCAACCTCTCCAGATTGATATTTAGCTAAATGAAAATCAATGATTCTCTTAATTTCATCATTACTCCATAACATATTTTCATAATCCATCACTTGCGGCGTTTCTTTTAGACCGATGTCATGGAACACATTTGTAATAAACGAACGATCTACTAAATCAATTGAAATTTTATGAGGTTGAATACTTTGATGGTATATTATAGAAAGGAGTGAAGATGCGACAGTTGTCTCGTCTTGCTGCAAATATACACTTGGAATTGGTAATTGTTCTCTTATTTCTTTTGCCATATAATAAGGTAGGGCACCCGAGAAAAAGATAGCATCACAAGGTTTTAAACGCTTTAATAGTTCAGAAGATTCTGCTGGATGAAGGTAAATATATGGATCAATCTCTATTTCTTCTAGTTTATGAGCAATAGGTAAAAGATTCTCCATAAACTCTTTTGAACCGACAACTGCAATTTTTATCATCATTTTCTCTAACTCCTTATCATTAATTAACGACTATTTAACGTCAACTATATCAAATGTACAAAACCATTGTAAACAGGAAGGGGTCTTTATTCAATGAAAATTACAGCTATTCATCTTTACGCAATTCGTTTACCACTTCGCGATCCGTTTGTTATTAGTTATGGTTCTTATTCTGATATGCCTTCTATTATCGTCAAAATGGAAACAGATGAAGGCATTATCGGTTACGGTGAAGGCGTTGCTGATGATCACGTTACAGGTGAATCATGGGAAAGTACTTTCCATGTTTTAAAACATACACTAGCTCCTGCTCTAATTGGGAAAAATCCAATGAATATCGAAAAAATACACGATATGATGGACAATACGATTTACAGTGTTCCTACAGCGAAAGCTGCGATTGATATCGCTTGTTTTGATATAATGGGCAAAAAATTAAATCAGCCTGTATATCAATTAATTGGCGGACGCTATCATGAAGAGTTTCCTGTCACTCACGTCTTAAGTATTGCAGATCCAGAAGACATGGCTGAAGAAGCTGCCTCTATGATTCAAAAAGGTTACCAATCTTTCAAAATGAAAGTCGGTACAAATGTAAAAGAAGATGTAAAACGAATTGAAGCTGTACGTGAACGTGTAGGAAATGATATCGCGATTCGCGTTGATGTAAACCAAGGGTGGAAAAATAGTGCAAACACATTAACAGCACTTCGTTCATTAGGTCATTTAAACATCGACTGGATTGAACAACCTGTTGTAGCGGATGATATTGATGCAATGGCTCATATTCGTTCGAAAACAGATCTTCCGCTTATGATTGATGAAGGACTAAAAGGCTCTCGTGAAATGCGCCAAATTATTAAATTAGACGCAGCTGATAAAGTGAATATAAAACTAATGAAATGCGGCGGCATATATCCAGCTGTAAAACTCGCTCATCAAGCTGAAATGGCAGGCATTGAATGCCAAGTTGGATCCATGGTCGAATCATCTGTTGCCTCTTCCGCAGGATTCCACGTCGCTTTCTCAAAAAAAATCATTACTAGCGTCGAGCTAACAGGACCATTAAAATTCACGAAAGACATCGGAAACTTACATTACGACGTACCATTTATTCGCTTAAACGAAAAGCCGGGACTTGGCATTGAAATAAACGAAAATATATTACAAGAACTAACCGTCTTTCAAGACGTTGTACGCTAAAGGAGGACTAACGCATGACGATTCTTTACGAAGGAAAATTAAAACAAAACAACGATTCATTTCACGTTACGTTACTATCTTTAGAACATATGGAACAAATTTTATCATTACAAAACGTTATAGTTGAAGCGCTAGAAGATAAAGGTCGTTTACAACCACTCTCGCTAGAAGAATTTCAATACATTCTAGAAGGAAACGGCATGATGATTGGGGCGTTTATACAAAACGAGCTCATCGCATTTCGTGCCCTACTAGTCCCTCCTATCGACGATGAACATTTAGGGCTTGATATTGGTCTACCAGAAAGTCAGCTACACCGCGTCATCTATCAAGAAATCTCAAACGTTCATCCGAACTGCCGAGGAAATGGCATGCAAAAAATATTAGCCACAGTCATCATGGATGAATTACAAAAAGAAGACAGCCAGTACGACTATGTTTGCTGCACCGTTGCACCTTTCAACATCCCTAGTTTAAAAGATAAGTTTGCGCAAGGGATGGAAATTGCTGCGCTGAAGGAGAAGTACGGCGGGAGTATGCGGTATGTTTTTGTGAAGGAGTTGCGTGGGGATAAGGAAAGAGATTGGTCCTATGTTAAGAGCGTTCCGATGAGTGATGCTGGTGGACAGCAGGCTTTACTTTCGGAAGGGTATCGTGGGTATGCGATGGAGAGAATAGACGATACTTTCACTGTGAAGTTTGGACGATAATCTATGTACAAAGAGAACCCTAATTCATTAGGGTTCTACTTTATTTCATTCCACAATCTAAAGTAATAACTAAACCGTCATCTTCCAACTAGATAACGCTAACCAGTTTTCCATTTCCTTATAATCAGGCATTATCTTCCCGACAAGACGCCAAAAAGAGCGATCATGATTTAAATGAACCATATGACACATTTCATGAACGACTACATAATCAATTACTCGCTGTGGTGCCATCGCTAACTTCCAATTGAATGTTAGCTGTAAATTTGAATCACAAGTTCCCCATGTGCGGCTACTATCTGTAATACGAATAGAACGCGGCTTTGTTTTGAAGTTACTTTGATGCACTTTAATACTCTTCTCTACTAATGACTTACACTGCTTATAGTAAAATCGTTTTAACGCTTGTTGTATTTTCTCATCCTTAAGCTCATTCACATAAATGTGTAGCTTATCCCCTTCAAAAACTGCATTATCTTGCGTAATACTTGCATCTTGAGAAATCTGTATCGGATACGTATTCCCTAAATAGAGAAAACCCTCTCCTTGATCATAACCCTTTTCCTGTGGTCCAAGCGCTCGCTCCTGCATTTCCTTACGTGTTTTCTGAATCCAATCCCATTTCTCCTCTAACAATTGGACTAAGTATTCAACAGGCGTTCCTTTTGGAGCTTGCACTTCCACATTTCCGTACGAATCTACAAAAAGACGCACCGACTTTTTCTTCTTATAAGTTATATGAAAATTAATTGTCTCACCTAAATATGTATGTACCATTTCATCACCTAGTGTATTATTTTACAAATAAAAAAGAATAGGACACAAACGCCCTACTCTATCTATTATATCATTTACTGTTTCACCGAACTTATTATCCTCTGTACTTTACACCTAATCCCTTAATGAAATTCCTTGCGTATCTATCGCCGCACTCTTTGTAATGCTTATGGCCTTTCTTTCTTAATAAAGCGCCTAACTCTCCTTTTGTTACGATGACGCCCACGCTGTCTAATATATCAAGCACATCTTCACTCGTTAAAGATAGTGCTATTTTCATTTTCTTTAAAAGAAGGTTATTGGCACTCTCCTTGCTCCGTACAGGTGCCGGTTGCCCTGGTTTCGGATCTTGCTTCCCTCTTTTTAAAGTAATAAATCCATTTAAAAATGCCTCTAGCATCATCATGTTGCATGTTAATACGTACTCATCTTCGATTACATCATCATCTTCCGCTTCATGTTGTGGACTTCTCTTTACTTTTGTAAGCATATCAAGTACGTCCTCTTTCGTTACTTCCATCCCGCCAAGTTCAAAGATTTCTACCATATCTATATCTCTTATATCTAAAGCGTATCTTACTCTTTTTAATATATCGTTGTTGCTCATTGCCATTGTATTTCCTCCTGAAATGTTGATTATAGTAATGCTTTTAGCATGTATAAATTAATATCGTTAAGTTACTACTTTAACATTTTAGAGGTAGGTTTTGTAGTCTTAGGTGGATTAATGGTTTTGGGGATGATTTTAAAACAGCAAAAAGGATGGGATAATCGCGCAAAATTACGGATGGGGATTTACTATTAATTAACACACTTAAAAATGGACTAACCTGATATAGGTTAGTCCATTTCTTTTTATGCAACTCTAACATGAATGTTACGCAAAATTCAGGTGAAATATATTGATTGTGTTTACTTAGGTTTTCCTTTTTATTTGTGGTACGGTTCACCGTAACTAATCTAAATGAGGTTATTGTCCATTATTTTCATAATTAAATTTAACAAAAAAGGTAGTGCCTTCCGAGCCTGTTTGAATTTCTATTTTCGCATTATGCCGGGCAGCAATAGCATAACATACGCCTAATCCCAATCCAGTTCCATTATCTTTGGTCGTGTAAAATGGAGTACCCAGTTTCTCTAATACTTCAGGCCTGATACCTTTTCCTTGATCCCGCACTGCAAGCACCACACAATTTTGACATTCCTTGTAGGTGCTAATGGTTAGAATTTCCCCTGTGCTCATCGCTTCTAAGCCATTACGGTATAGGTTTATTAATAATTGCCGTATCTCATTACGATTTAAAAGTAATTCCGGAATGTCATTTGTATCGACTTGAATATATTTATTTTGATTATACGTATCAATCTTTATTAAAGGAATAATATCGTGGATAATTGAATTTAAATCTAACATCTGCAAATCCGATTTCCTTGTATTACCGATTGAGAGAAATTCAGTAATAATAGAATTGGCACGGTCAAGTTCTTCAATCATTAAATTAAAGTACTTATTATGTTTCTCATAGGTGTGCTCTTCTTTTAATAACTGCAAAAATCCTCTTACTGTTGTCATTGGATTTCTAATCTCATGGCTGATACCTGCTGCCATTTGTCCTATTAAATCTATGTTGGATAACCTTTTCAATTCCTGCTCATATTGCTTTTTTTCCGTTATGTTTTTAAAAATACAACAAATACCATCATCATACGGGTATGCAATAACTTCGTGCCAATATTCATCAGAGATAGAAAAAAATTCGAAATGAACTGTAATTCGCTCTGACATTGCACGATGAAATTCCTTATACATAACTGCGTCGACGCTACTCGGGAAAACCTCCCATATATTCTTACCTAATACATCTTTTGCTGTTTTTCTTTGTGGAAAATATTGATGCTTATTTACGTACGTGAATTCCCATTTATTATTCAAAGTAAAGAATCCATCCGTAATAATTTCAATCACACTTGTAACTTTTTCATTAGCAGCAGCTAGTTCTCTCGTTCGCTCTTCCACCATGCTTTCAAGTTGATCCATATATAACAAGTTTGAAAACGTAGGAGCTGTGGCATCAACGATAGATTTTGCCAGTTGAATTTGGGAATTATCGTAATTGTGAGCTTTTCCCTCTTTGCCAACGACGATTACCCCTAATACTTCTCCCATTGAAACCAATGGAATCATCAGTAGACCCTTACTATCTATATTTTTTGTTTGAATAACCTCTTGGATCTTGGCTTCATAGCTTTTCTCCATCCAATCCGCTTCTGCCCAATCACAGTCCTTGCTTAACTTCGTTGTTTTAATCGTTGTTTTGTCTAGCGGGTCTAAAAGGTGGGCAGCCATGTTTTTACTCTCTAAAATCTGTCCTAAGTAAAAAAAACATTTATCAAAACTCTCCTGTATCGAGGAACACATTGATAAATCACGGGTAACATCTAGTAACAGCTGCTTCTCGGCAATAAGGTTTTCCTTTTGTGTTAAATTATTTGCGTTTTGAATTGCGACCGCAGCCATATTTACATAAGCTTCAACACTTTGAATCTCTGAATCTGTTAAGTTCATTGGAACTCCATAATCAAATAAAAAAACCAGACCAAATAACTCTTGCCCAAATGAGATAGGCAGGGCTAATAAGGACTTAATTTTGAACGCATCAACTGGTCTTGGATCCGGCCGATGATCCTTTGAGGTATCAGGGATATAGATGGTTTTTTTTGTTTCAATAACTTCTTTTGCCAGTAAGTCTATTTCAGGATCAATTACCTGAGTATCGAGCGTTACGCCATTTATGGTCTCTGGTTTCCCTGCAAACCCTCTAAATGTTCCATCTTCCTGGGGTAAATAAATTCCAACAGCGTTGCACCTAACAATCTCCTCTGATATCGCCATTGTTACACGCTGCAATACTTCATGTAGTTCTAATTTTGTATTTATTATTTTTGTTATATTCGCGAGCCTAGAATATCTCGTCTGATCACTTAACATTCACATAGCCTCCAAGTTATAGGCATAATAAAATAAACATGATAATATCAGTGAAAATCAAGACCAACCTGCCATTTTTAATTTTCTCCTGTATTCTTTTCTTACCCTTGTTTTACATAGAATATCTCACTTACTTATGATATGGTTCACCTTAATTAAAATGAAACAAACACTCATAAAATCGCTACACCCCATCCCCTCTAACTTTCACAAGTTACACTGTTTCACTATCTCCATCCTTATCAACACTAGCCTCAAACTTATCCAACAAAGCACGCACTTCATCAGTCGATTTCGTGTTCATCAATTGATTTCTTAGTTCAGCAGCTCCAGGGAATCCTTTCACATAAATTTTGAAGAAGCGATGAAGCCCTGTGATTGAGCGTGGTAGTACTTCTGCATATTGATCTTGAAGATCAAGCTGTAGTCTTAGAAGATCAAGGTGTTCTTTACTGCTATGTTCTCTTGGCTCTTTTTCAAAAGCAAATGGATTTTTAAAGATACCTCGTCCAATCATAACGCCATCAATACCGTATTTTTCAGCAAGTTCCATTCCAGTTTGACGATCAGGAATGTCTCCATTGATTGTTATTAGCGTATTTGGTGCGATACGGTCACGTAATTTTTTAATTTCCGGAATTAGTTCCCAGTGCGCATCTACTTGACTCATTTCTTCTCTTGTACGTAAGTGAATAGAAAGGTTCGCAATATCTTGTTTGAAAATGTGCGTTAGCCAATCCTCCCACTCACTTAACTCTTTAAAGCCAAGTCGTGTTTTTACACTGACAGGTAGTCCACCCGCTTTTGCTGCTTGAATAAGTTCTGCGGCAACGTCTGGACGTAGAATAAGACCACTACCTTTTCCTCTTGATGCTACGTTCGGTACAGGGCAGCCCATATTAATATCGATACCTTTAAATCCTAGCTCTGCCATACCAATACTCATTTGGCGGAAATATTCAGGAGTATCTCCCCAAATATGTGCGACTATCGGCTGTTCATCTTCTGTAAAAATTAAACGGCCACGTACACTTTTCATACCTTCTGGATGACAATAGCTATCCGAGTTTGTAAACTCTGTGAAAAATACATCTGGGCTACCAGCTTCACTTACTACGTGACGGAAAACAACGTCTGTCACATCTTCCATGGGTGCAAGTACAAAAAACGGTCGTGGTAAATCATTCCAAAAATTATCTGTCATTTCAAATTCAAATCCTCTCAATATGAATACAATTTCAAACTCTCAATTTAAAAATATAAAGCCAAATAGCAAAAGTACATTTGGACATTTATATTTTGTGAAAATCAGCAATACTCATTTTAACTAAAATCGTTGCTGAATGGTATTTTTATAAACCAAAAAGCAGATGGTATAGATTTTTCTATATCAACTGCTTTTTTATTATACCAACTTAAGCCAAGCCACACACTCCACATGAGTCGTATGCGGGAACATATCAACAGGCTGTACTTCCTGTGTTTTATATCCACCTTCTTCTAGTACTTTTAAGTCACGTGCTAATGTTGCTGGGTTACATGATACGTATACGACGCGCTTTGGCTTCATGTCGATGATTGTGTTTAGTAGTGCTTCGTCACAGCCTTTACGCGGTGGGTCTACGACCATTGTGTCGGCGATTACGCCTTCTTTGTACCATTTTGGAATGACTACTTCTGCTTCTCCTACGCCAAATTCAGCGTTTGTCATGTTGTTTAGTGCTGCGTTTCGGTTTGCGTCTTCGATTGCTTCTGGGACGATTTCAACGCCGTACACTTTTTTCGCTTTTTGTGCTAGGAATAAGGAGATTGATCCAATTCCGCAATAGGCATCAATTACTGTTTCGTTACCATTTAATTTTGCGTATTCTAACGTTTTATCGTATAGTACTTTCGTTTGTTCTGGGTTTACTTGATAGAATGAACGTGCTGAAATGGCAAATTTAATGTCACCGATAAAGTCATAAATATATTCTGATCCGTACAGTACTGTCGTTTTGTCTCCGAAGATTACGTTTGTACGTTTCGTGTTTACGTTTTGAACGATTGATTTTACTTCTGGGAATTTCGCTGCGATTTCTTCAATGATTGCTTCTTTATTTGGCAATTCAGCTGTACGTGTAATGAAGACAAGCATAATTTCCCCTGTTACTTGTCCGTAGCGAGCCATTACGTGGCGAAGGGTTCCTTTGTTACGCTCTTCATTGTAAGCCGAAATACCGTGCTTTTCACAAATACGTTTTACTTCTTGAATTAATGTATCGTTTTCTTCCGCCTGAATTAAGCATGATTCCATATTAATGATGTCATGCGTTCCTTGACGATAGAAACCAGCTACAAGTCCACCTTCACGTTCTCCAATTGGCACTTGTGCTTTATTGCGGTATACCCACGGGTTTTTCATGCCAAGTACAGGATGAACAGGAACATCACTTAATCCACCGATGCGCTGCATAACGTCACGTACTTGTTTTTCTTTCGCTTTTAATTGTCCTTCATATGTTAAGTGCTGAAGTTGACAACCTCCGCACTCGTTGTACACGGGGCATTCTGCATCTTTACGATATGGACTTTCTTGATGAAGCTTCATTAAACGACCGAACGCGAAGTTTTTCTTCACCTTAATAATTTTAATTTGCGCTTCTTCACCTGGTAATCCGTTTTTTACGAAAATAGGATATCCCTTCACTTTCGCAACACCGGCACCATCATGTGTTAAATCTTCAAACACTACGTCTATAAACTCGTTTTTTTCAACTGGTGGCGTCATTTTTATACTCATTTTCCGACCTCTCTTTTTCATAACACTGCGTTACATTTTATCATACTTATATGGTCTATTTCTATTGGAAGAAAAAAAGCTATTGACGATAGTTCTCTAGTAATGTTACGCTACTACTAATTTAATACGGACGATGTTACCTCATATATAGTCGATAATATGGATCGAGAGTTTCTACCCGGCAACCTTAAATTGCTGGACTATGGGGAAAACTAATGAATATTAGCCTATGTATAAAAAAGACTCCTATTGATTAGCTTTCTCTCATAGATGAAAGTGAATCCATAGGGTCTTTTTTTTATTTTTCAAAAAGGTCAGACATCTTACGTATGACATGAAACTTCCATTACTTTATTTTTAGTAATATAACGAGCGTTTTATGTAAAAACTTTATACGAACTTCTGAAAGGGGCAACTACATGCAATATGTAATGAGCATTATCGGTATTCTTGTCGTTTTAGGTTTATGCTTTGCTTTGTCAAACAACAAAAGTAAAATCAACTTCCGTGCAATTGCTATTATGATTGGTTTCCAAATTTTAATCGGTTGGTTTATGTTTGGCACAAAGATCGGACAGCAAATTATCATCTTCATTAGTAAAGTTTTCAACAAACTAATTAAACTTGGTACGACAGGTGTCGATTTTCTCTTTAATGGAATTCAAAGAGATTTTGTCTTTTTCTTAAATGTATTATTAATTATCGTATTTTTCTCAGCACTACTTTCTATCTTTAGTTATTTAGGTGTTTTACCATTCATCGTTCGTATTGTCGGCGGTGCAATTTCAAAAATTACTGGTTTACCACGCGTTGAATCATTCCACGCAGTAAACTCTGTATTCTTCGGTTCAAGTGAAGCGTTAATCGTTATTAAAAACGATTTACAGCATTTTAATAAAAACCGTATGTTTATCATTTGTTGTTCTGCGATGAGCTCAGTTTCTGCTTCTGTTACAGCATCATACGTAATGATGTTAGATGCGAAATATGTGCTAGCAGCTCTTCCACTAAACTTATTCTCAAGCTTAATCGTTTGTTCGTTATTAACACCAGTTGATACGAAAAAGGAAGATGAAGTGATTCAAAAATTTGATAGAACTCTATTCGGAGACAGCTTTATCGGCGCAATGATTAACGGTGCACTTGATGGTTTAAAAGTAGCTGGTATCGTTGCCGCATTAATGATCGCCTTTATCGGTGTTATGGAAGTTGTAAACTACGTAATTAGCGCTGCTTCAGGTGCAATGGGATATGCTGTTACTTTACAACAAATCTTCGGTTATATACTTGCTCCATTCGCATTCTTAATGGGTATCCCAACTCATGATATTATCCCAGCTGGTGGTATTATGGGTACGAAGATTGTATTAAACGAGTTTGTAGCAATCCTTGATTTAAAAGGCGCTGCTGCAACATTAGATCCACGTACAGTTGGAATCGTTACTGTATTCTTAATTAGCTTTGCAAGTATTAGCCAAATTGGTGCAATCGTTGGTACAATCCGTGCCCTTTCTGAAAAGCAAGGAAGCATCGTATCAAAATTCGGTTGGAAAATGCTATTTGCATCAACACTTGCTTCTATTTTATCTGCAACAATCGCTGGATTGTTTATTTAATAAAAAATCACCTTACTTGTTTAAGTAAGGTGATTTTTTGATTCTTTATGAAACCGAGTGAAATTCGATCGCTTCTTCTGTATTGATAATCCTATCTTTATATATACCTTTTATTGAAATATAAATGATAGATTTGTTTATGTTTTTTAACTTTCCTAATGAAAAATGATAAAGTAATCCATCGTTTTTTAAGGTCCACATCTTCCCACTCCATGGCCCAGTAGCTTTTTGTTCATCCGATGCCTTTATTTCACCTTCATATTCACACTCTCCAAAAGGAGTTTTAATTGTATTCTTCTCTGTATCAATTCGAATATTTTTAATTAGTTTCAAATTCTCATCAGAGAGAATTTGAATTTCATGGTCTTTCTTTTTAAAAAAGAGTTTTCCGTCTTTTGTATTTATATATTCTGCATTATTCATTTCATCTATCATAAAATCATATTCTTCTTTTGTAATACCCAAGTTTTGATGATAAGGAAAAGTTTTTTTCGGGATAATTTCTTCTTCTGCATACTTCAAATACCAATCTAAATTATTTGTAATGCTAGCGCTCATCTTATTTCCGATTTTCTCCAACTTCTCTTTTATCCCATAAGGAAATTCTAGCGTCATAATATCCGCCGTAACTTCCGCATTCATAAGGCGTGATGGAATATACTCCTCCACACTATTCGCTTTACTCACTTTACTTTGACAACCGACTATGAATAGCGATATGAAAAGGATATATACTAGTTTTTTATATTTCATTTCTGTTCTCCACTCCGTACATCATTCTTACTTACATTTATAGCGGTTCTTATTATAGTCCAAGATCCTGATATTTTAATAGAAACTACTCTAAATATGCAAAATTGCATATTAATAAACCTTTCTCTTACTTTAAAATTAACTTAAATCATTTACCAAAATATACAAATTACAAATGAACAATGTTATAATTTGTAAAAAATATATTGGAGGATATTATGAAAGCTCACGCCCTTTTCGACTTCTTACACTTACTAGTTTTAAGCATGAAAAGCTATTATGTATGGGGAATGCCAATCTATGTATTCATTATCCCTCTTATTTTTGTAGTAGGTTATATCATTATCAAATCAAATAAGAAACGCAAGAATACCTCTATTCAAAGTCACTAACCTACCATTCACCTAAAAATGATATGATGAACAAGGGTATATCCCCACCTCTCTTATAGCGGTGGGGATTTTAATGTAAGTATGCAACATAATACACAATAGAAGGTGATTTTATGAGAAAATACGCAGCGATTGCTTTATGTACGTCTGCCATTCTAGCAGGATGTAATACTAGCAATGTAGAGCCTAAAAAAGAAAAAAAGGTTCAAGAGGTTAAGAAACAAGAAGAGACGGTGCGGGAACAAGGTAAAATTTCTTATAATCCAATTACGCACGAATCTACAAACGCAAATATTCATATTACAGACATAAAAGATTCTTTAACCGAAGTACAATATAAAATTTGGCGTACTGCTGATGGAAAGGAAAGTGCTAAATCTTTTTCTTCTAAAGAGAAAGATCAACAATTTACACTTCCCTTTGATATAAAAGAATTTGAAGGAAAACGCGGTGAATATCAAATTGAAGCTACAGGAACAACAGAGGGCGGAAAAACTATTCCACTTACGAAATCTACTATTACTTTCGAGCAAAAAGTTCCTGTTCTTATGTACCACGCAATTGATGATTATCATGGACAAGGTATTAAAGATTTATTCGTATCACCTGCTAACTTTGAAGCACAAATGAAGTATTTAAAAGAAAATGGTTATACTTTGTTAACGTTTGAACGCTGGGGCGATATAAATAAAGTAAACAAGCCGATTTTCGTTACATTTGATGACGGTATGAAAAATAATATGAATGCATTTCATGTTTTACAAAAACTAAAAGACGATACATTTAAACCAGCGGCAACAGAATATATGATTGTTGCTAACGTTGATGTAGAAGGAGCTCTTTCTACATCTGAAATAAAAGAAATGGTTGATTCAGGTATTTTTTCTGTACAATCTCACACAGCAACACACGCAGACTTGCCGAAAATTACAAACTATGATGAAGAGTTAAAAGGATCAAAAGAAAAGCTAGAGAAAATAACAGGTAAGCCTGTTATCGCAATTGCTTATCCATTCGGTCATGTAGATGATAAAGTTGTCGCAGAAACAAAGAAACACTATCAATTTGCAACGACAACAAAGCCTGGACAGTTCATTACGAAAGGTGAACCGGATGAATTGTTAAAGATGAAACGCGTTCGTATACACCATACAACTACAGTTGAACAGTTTGCCTCTTCAATTAAGTAAATATGAGAGCTCAATACATTTTGAGCTCTCTTTTTACTTTATATTTATATATATTTTTAGAATTTTCTTGTATTATATATAGTAAGAAATCTTTCAAAATAAAGGAGATTATACATATGTCATTTGAACAAACGTTAGAGAAATATGCTGCCCTTGCAGTCAATGTTGGTGTTAATATTCAACCCGGACAAACTTTATCAATCAGTGCACCTCTTGAGGCTGTACAGTTTGTACGCCTCGTTACAGAAAAAGCATATAAATCTGGTGCAAAACACGTATATGTTGATTGGAATGATGAGACGTTAACACGCTTAAAGTTCGATCTAGCTCCTGAAGAAGCTTTCTCTGAATTCCCTTCTTGGAAAGCACATGCTCGTGAAGAATTAGCAAAAGAAGGCGCTGCATTTATGTCCATCTATGCAGAGAATCCTGATCTATTAAAAGGTGTAGAACCAAAGAAAATTGCAACAGCTCATAAAGTAGCTGGAGAAGCGATGAAAGTATACCGTGATTATGTACAAGCAGATAAAGTAAGCTGGTGCGTAATTTCTGTTCCTACGAAAGAATGGGCTGCAAAAGTATTCCCTGACGTAGCGCCAGAAGAACAAGAAACAAAACTATGGGATGCTATCTTCAAAGCTACTCGTGCTGATTTAGAAAATCCTGTGGAAGCATGGAAAGAACATGATGAAACACTACATACAAAAGTAGATTACTTAAACGAAAAACATTATAAAGCTCTTCACTATACAGGCCCTGGAACAGACTTAACAATCGAACTTCCAGAGAAACATGTATGGGCTGGTGCTGGTAGCTTAAATGAAAAGAACGTAGCATTTATGGCTAACATTCCAACTGAAGAGGTATTTACAATGCCTCTTAAAACAGGTGTGAACGGCCAAGTATCTAGCACAAAACCGTTAGCATTTGCAGGTAATATTATCGATAACTTTACATTAACATTCGAAAACGGACGTATCGTAGACTATAAAGCTGAATCTGGTGAAGAGGCTTTAAAACATTTAGTAGAAACAGATGAAGGTTCTCACTTCTTAGGCGAAGTAGCTTTAGTACCTCATGATTCACCAATTTCAAACACAAATATTTTATTCTACAATACGCTATTTGATGAAAATGCATCTTGCCACCTTGCAATCGGAAATGCTTATGCATTTAACTTAGTTGGCGGAAAAACAATGTCTAAAGAAGAACTTGCTGAAAATGGCGCAAACGCTAGTATTACACACGAAGACTTCATGATTGGATCAGCTGAGCTTGATATCGACGGCATTACAGCTGATGGAAGACATGAGCCGATCTTCCGTAAAGGTAACTGGGCGTTTTAATAAAAATAAAAGGCTATCTTCCACGCCGGAAGATAGCCTTTTATGATGCCGATGACACTTTCAGTCCAATTACTCCTAAAACAATAAAGAGAATACAAAATGCTTGGAATAAATTAATATGCTCTTTAAAAAAGTACACACTAATGATTGTAATAAGTAGCGTTCCCACACCAGACCAAATTGCATAAGCAATGCTTAAATTAATCTTTTTAACAACGATAGCAAACACACTGAAACAAATTCCATAGAATACGAAAATAAGTACACTTGGAACAAGCTTTGTTAAACCGTTCGATAACTTCATCGCAATCGTTCCAGCTACTTCAAAAATAATTGTTACGAGTAATAATAGCCAATATACCATACTAGAATCTCCTTCTCTGTTACCTTATAGAGATTCTAGTATACTACTTATAGTCCTAACGAAATATATTTAATTTCTAAATATTCCTCGATACCGAAATGGCCTCCTTCACGGCCGATACCACTTTCTTTAAAGCCTCCAAATGGTGCTTGTGCAACTGATGGAAGGCCATCGTTTAAGCCGATAATTCCGTACTCTAGCGCTTCACTAATTTGGAATGCTTGGCTAATATCTTTTGTGAAAATATAAGCAGCCAAGCCATATGGTGTATTATTTGCTCGTTCGATTACTTCTTCAACTGTTTTAAATTTCGCAACTGGTGCAACCGGTCCAAATGTTTCTTCATTCATACAAAGCATCGTGTCATTTGCCAATCCAATTACCGTTGGCTGAATGAAATAACCATCTAACTCTGCAAATTTATGGCCTCCATATAAAACTTCTCCGCCCTTTTGAATTGCATCTTCAATATGTTCTTGTACTTTCGAAACTGCATTCGCATCAATAAGTGGACCTACAGTTGTTCCTTCGCCGAATCCATCTCCGACTTTCAGCTGCTCTACAGCTGTTGTGAACTTCCCTGCAAATTCTTCATACACTTCTTCTTGAACAAAGATGCGGTTTGTACATATACACGTTTGTCCTGCGTTACGGAATTTCGAACCAATTACCGCTTCTACCGCCTTATCTAAATCAGCATCATTCATAACAATAAATGGAGCGTGACCACCTAATTCAAGCGAAACCTTTTTCATCGTTTGCGCAGCGCTAGCCATTAATTCTTTTCCAATTTCAGTTGATCCTGTAAAGGAAACTTTTCGAACACGCTCATCTTCCATCCACGTATCAGCAATTGCTTTTGCACTACCTGTTACAATATTTATTACACCTTTTGGAATATCTGCTTCATGTGCTAATTCAACTAACTTCAATGCAGTTAATGGCGTTTGACTCGCTGGTTTCACAACTGCCGTACAGCCTGCTGCAAGTGCTGGAGCTACCTTTCTCGTAATCATAGCAGCCGGGAAATTCCAAGGCGTAATAGCTGCCATAACCCCAACTGGTTGCTTCATAACTAAAATACGCTTATTCGGATGAGAAGCAGGAATCATTTCACCGTATATTCTCTTTCCTTCTTCTGCGTACCATTCAACAAAACTATTTGCATAATTCACTTCACCAAGTGCTTCTGCAAACGGCTTCCCTTGCTCTCTCGTCATGATTGCTGCAATTTCTTCTTTATTTTCATCAATAAGCGTGAACCATTTTTTTAACTTTACTGCGCGATCAGCTGCCGTTAATTTTGACCATAATTTAAAAGCCTCATGTGCAGCATCAACTGCTTGCTTTGCCTCTGTAATCCCGCCCTTTGGTACAGTTGCAAATACTTCCTTTGTCGCTGGATTATTCACTTCGATTTGTTCTTGCAGTGTAATCCACTCACCATTTATATACATCGCTTTTTTCTCTAAGTTTACGAACGTCGCTTTTTTATCCAATGTTTTCTTCCTCCTCTATAAACTTCTTAATTTTCCTAGTAGCAGCAGATTGACTTATTCGCAAAAACTCAGCCACTTTATAACTTGATCCATACGTTTTATACGCTTTAAGAATAATATTTCTCTCTACCTCTTCCAGCATTCTATAAAGACTTTGTCCGGATTGTTCAACTGTGGCCTCTTGCATAGATAGTGGCAAATCTTCTACCGTTACAAAATCATCTGCAGTGATAACAATTCGTTCAATTACATTTTCAATCTCTCTATTATTCCCTTCCCAAGGGTACCCTACAAACATTTGTAACGTACTAGGTGCTAACTTCACATCACGTCCGTACTTTTTATTAAAATGCTGTAAATAATGATAGATGAGCGGCAAAATGTCTTCTGTTCTCTCCCGAAGTGGCGGAATTGAAATTGGAATGACATTCAGACGATAGTATAAATCTTTCCGGAATGTTCCTTGTTTCACCATCGTACTTAAATCTCTATTTGTTGCCGCTACAATTCTAACGTCCACCTTTTTTAATTCTCTTCCGCCTATAGGACGAAACGTTTTTTCTTGCAATACTTGCAAAAGCTTCGCTTGAATTTCAAGCGGCATTTCACCAATTTCATCTAAGAAAAGAGTTCCTTTATGCGCTGATTCTAATAGCCCCTTTTTTCCTTCACGATTTGCACCTGTAAAAGACCCACCTGAATATCCAAAAAGCTCAGATTCGATTAAATTCGTCGGCAATGCCGCACAATTAATTTCATAGAAACTTTCATTCTTCCGGTGACTCACTTCATGCAAATGGCGTACTAATCGGCTTTTCCCCACTCCAGTCTCACCTAATACGAGAACAGTACTATCTACTACTGATACTTTTTTTATTGTTTCGATTATTTTTTGCATAGCGATACTTTTAAAAATAAGTCCTTCGTGTTCATATGTTTCTCTTAATTCTTTTTTATATGTTTTTAACTGATTATCCATTTCCTCTACCTTTTGACGTAATTGATAGAGTTCTGTAAGATCACGAGAATAACTAATCACTCTTCTTAAATTTCCCTCATCATCAAAAACAGGCCTTGTACGAACATGCAAATACTCTCCTGATTTCGTTGTTTGAACAAGTTCAACTGGCCTTTTCTTTTCAATTACTTCTAACGTTGCAGACGGATAAAAAATCCCTTCTTTTTGTAGTTCTTTTACATGCTTTCCTACTAATTCCTTAGCAGAGAGCTGGTAATGTCTTTCACACATGCTATTTACACGTACAACGATTCCTTTATCATCCGTAACAAAAATTTCGTCAAATGCATATTCAAATACATCTTGTAAATCCATCAACACTCGTTCCTTTTCTGCAACCATCCTAGCCACCCCTTACTTTAAATCCATCGATTCACTTCACTACCTTTATTATAAAGTGAATTTTCTGCATTTTATATAGAGTAAGCTAGAATGTTTTCAATTTGTTATTTATACAAATCTATTTATATTTTTCAACACATAATTCGCTGCCTTGAAAAATACAGAATGCCATCGCAACCACACCCTCACTTTGTTTTAGCTTGGCATGGGGCAGGAAAAGGGGCTGACCGATTCTATGCATGGCCAGATGCTCTCTTTCGCCTAAAAAGAAAAGCTTTATGCCCTTTTTTAAGTTATCCCAATTCTTTAAACACGAGCGATATTTGCTTGCTCATAACAAGCTTGCAATGATTCTTCAATTATTGTTAAACCTTCCTCAAGTTGCTCATCTGTAATCACTAATGGCATTAAAACACGAATAACATTTCCATATGTTCCTGCTGATAGTAGAAGTAATCCATGCTTATTTGCCTCTGCACATAAATTAGACGCTAATGTTTTATCAGGCGCTTTCGTCTTGCGATCTTGAACGAGCTCGAATGCACACATTGCCCCTAAGCCGCGCACATCACCGATGCAATTATATTTGTTTTTCATCTCTTGGAATCGGTTCATTACGACTTTCCCTACTTCTATCGCTCTATCATTTAATTTCTCTTTTTCTATTACATCAAGCACAGCTAATGCAGCCGCACATCCTAGTGGGCTTCCTGCATACGTTCCGCCCAGTTCTCCCGGTGCAGACTCATTCATAATTTCTTTACGCCCAATCACGCCACTTATCGGTACACCAGCACCTAATGATTTAGATACCGTAATTAAGTCTGGAACGACATCATAATGATCAATTGCAAAGTATTTTCCGGTACGACTAAAGCCTGTTTGAATTTCATCAGCTACAAATAAAATACCGTGCTCTGAACAAATGCTACGTACTTCTTGAACGAATTTCTTACTTGGAACGATAAATCCGCCTTCCCCTTGAACAGGTTCCATTACAACTGCTGCAATTGTTTCTGGTGCTACTTCTGATATGAAGAAGTTCTTAAACTCTTCAATGATAAAGTCATCATACTGCTCTTCTGTTAAACCTTCTGGGCGACGGTATTCATATGGGAATGGCGCTTTATATACTTCTGGAGCAAATGGGCCAAATCCAAATTTATATGGTTTTACTTTACTTGTCATCGTCATTGTCATTAATGTACGCCCATGAAATCCTTTAGAAAATGCGATAATTCCAGGTCTCTTCGTATATTTACGAGCAATCTTCACTGCATTTTCAACCGCTTCTGCCCCACTATTTAAAAACAGCACTTGTTTATCGAAATTACCTGGCGCTAATGCAGCCAGCTTTTCTGCCAATTCAATATATGGCTCATACATCATCACATTAAATCCAGTATGAATATATTGATCTACTTGTTTATGAAGCGCTTCTTTAACGGCT
Organism: Bacillus cereus group sp. BfR-BA-01523; assembly: GCF_022662615.1. NCBI lineage: Bacteria > Bacillati > Bacillota > Bacilli > Caryophanales > Bacillaceae > Bacillus > Bacillus cereus group sp. BfR-BA-01523. Next base: position 38,234 of record NZ_JAKUDX010000010.1, on the reverse strand, counting down.
GGATGACAGTGTCCTACATTAATTGTCCCAATTGCTCCTGCGAAATCAATGTACTGATTTCCATCCACATCTGTTACGAGTGCACCATTTGCAGACTGTACAAATGTTGGAATACCATTACTTACTCCTTTTGGTACTATATTTTGGCGGCGTTCTAATAAAGACGCTGCTTTCGGTCCTGGAATTTGTTCATTTACTTTAGCAATTTTTTTTGTGTTCACTGTGTACCCCATCCTTTTCTATACAATGTTTTCTCTTTATATTGCAAGATGTATGCCAACTTCCTCTTTCTAGTATTCATCCCATTCTCTTACTATCTCGGCATAAAAAATAAGTCTATAAAGACTCATATAGAGTCCTTATAGACTTATTCATTTATACATTAGACTTTCCTTGTTCCCAAATAAACTCACCTGAATGAGAAATTAAATCTTCAACAGATTGTAATACTAAATCTGCAAGTGGTTCTAGCGTTTGACGATCACCCGTACCAGATAGTACGCCAATCGCATAACAGTCGCCACCATTTTTCGCTAAATGTAAATCCGTCGGTGTATCCCCGATGACTGCTACTTCACATGTCTCTAAATTAAATCTCTCACAAAACGATTCTACAATTTTTTTATCTGGCTTCTGTGCTGGAAATGTATCTGAAGCTATAACACAATCAAAAAAAGCTTCCAATTGATATTGCTTTAAAAATAATTCTGTCGGCGCGAAATCATCAGCTGTAACGACACCTAGAATAAACCCTCTATCCTTTAACGCTTGTAAAACTTTCGGTAAATCTGCCGTCATTCTCATATGTGAACGATGCTCGTACATAAGAGCAAACAACTTTTCACTCACCCATTGATGCATCTCTTCTTCTCTAGATGATGTAATATACTTACAAAGCCCCTTGGCCACATCAAGACTCGTTCCAGCAGCTATTGCACTACGAGGATGAACAAATGCTCCATCCACACCGATTTCTTTTAATAAAGCCTGCTGCATTGATTCTGGTAATTGATATAAATTTATACATTCTGCAACAAGCTCTTCAGCTACTTTTATCCAAATTGAATGAAAATCCATTAATGTCCCATCTTTATCAAATAGTATTGCTTTTACCTTCTCCATAGCATCCTACCTCTCATTTCTTATCTCTTCCAGTGTATCAATAAAATATGGATATAAAATAAACGGATTGTAAAAATACCATAAAAATCAAACTAACTTACAATTTACAATTCATCTGCACATAGAGAAACTTTAATCAGTGGGGGAATCTTATTACTCGTAAATAGTGAGGTGAAAGCAAAAAAAAGATGCCTTTACAGGGCATCCTCTTGATGTTCAGGAACAAATAGTTCCAGACAATGATATATATTTTCAAATTCCATTGGTGCATCTCCGCCATATTCACCATCTAAGTTGATCATTAATTTATCAGGTGAATGCACTTTAATACGATTCGCTTGTGTATATAGTACTTTCGGATTGTTAATATGTTCCCCACGCTGCGCTTGTGTTGCTGCTTTAATTAAATCAGCGATAGAACCTTTTTTCAGTACTAATAAATCAAATAATCCATCGTTAATAGATGCATATGGTGCTACTTTTTCGAATCCACCAACTGAACGAGTATTCGTAATTAAAAACATCGTAATTTCTTCTTGTAGCAACTTCCCATCATACTCAATTTCAACATATGTTGGATGTAACGATGGTAACATTTCGATTCCTTTTAAATAGTAAGCAAGTTGGCCTAATACCGTTTTTAGCTTGCTTGGTACTTCATATGTTAATTCTGTAATACGGCCGCCACCAGCGATATTAATGAAATATGTATCATTTGCTCTACCAAGATCTAACGGTACCGTTGTTCCTTCACAAATAATATCCGCAGCCTCTTCAATAACACGAGGTACACCGATCGCACGCGCAAAATCATTTGTCGTTCCAACTGGAATAATTCCAAACTTTGGACGATGCTCATGTCCTACTAAACCGTTCACTACTTCATTTAACGTACCATCACCACCAGCTGCGATAACAACATCAAACTTACGATCCGCAGCTTGCCTCGCTGCCACAGTCGCATCTCCAGGACCAGTTGTCGCATGACAAGACGCTTCATATCCAGCTTGTTCTAATTTTTGTAATACTTCTGGTAAGCTCTTCTTAAATAGCTCGCGCCCAGAAGTAGGATTATAAATAATTCTTGCTCGCTTCATCATTTATTAGCACAGGAAATTCCTTATTCATTGAAAAACGAATACACCGAACCCTTATTCAGTATCCCTATGCTTACCTCCTCTCATCTTCCTATCCTTCTTTAATTCCGCTCAAACAGGCAGTAAGAACCCGATTCGTGTAGCCCATCAAAAGTAACTATTCACTCCTGATAGTTTTGCTTTATTTAACCAAGAAATTTATCCCGCTATTTGCAGGCAGTAAAACTCCCACTGATTAAAGTTTCACTTTATGTCTATCCATTCTCTCACATCAATTTACATATAATGAATAATAATTATCTATTATTTCATGAGATGAAAAAACTCTCTATGTCTAGATTTATCATTATTCCCACCTTTTTGCAACTATCATACCATAGTTGCTATACAAACATTTTTTCACTTTTGACAGTTAATCAAACGTTTGTTTAAATTATTTTTCATCATTTAAACAAACGTTTGATTAACTCAGAAAAAACACCCAAATACGGGTGTTTTTTCTGTTTAATCTTTAAGAACCTATACTATTTTAGCGTTCAAAAATAAGAATTCTTCTCTTTTTTTAGCGCTTATTAATCTCTTCAAGTAAGATTTTATTAACAAGCGGTGGATTTGCTTGTCCTTTTGTAGCTTTCATAATTTGACCAACTAAGAAGCCAATTGCACGGTCTTTACCGTTTTTAAAGTCTTCAATAGATTGCTCATTATTATCAAGAATTTCTGTTACAACCTTACGAAGTGTTCCTTCGTCAGAAATTTGAACCAGACCTTTCGCTTTAACGATTTCTTCTGGGTCTCCACCTTTTTCAATTAATTCATTAAATACTTTCTTCGCGATTTTAGAAGAAATTGTACCTTTTTCAATTAATTGAACCATTTTAGCTAAGCCAGCTGGCGTTAATGCAACGTCTTTTAATTCTTTTTGTTGTTTGTTTAAGTATGCAAGTACTTCACCCATTAACCAGTTTGATGTTAATTTCGCATCAGCACCGTCTGCAACTGTTGCTTCAAAGAAATCAGACATCTCTTTCGTTAATGTCAATACATGCGCATCATAAGCTGGTAAGCCAACTTCTTCAACATAGCGAGCTTTACGTGCATCTGGAAGTTCTGGAATAGAAGCACGAATTTCTTCTTTCCACTCATCGTCGATGTAAAGTTCAACTAAGTCTGGCTCTGGGAAGTAACGGTAATCGTCAGATCCTTCTTTTATACGCATTAAGATTGTTTTCTTCGTTGCTTCATCATAACGACGTGTTTCTTGTTGGATGATACCACCAGATAATAATTCTTTTTCTTGGCGCACTTGCTCATGCTCAAGACCTTTTTGCACGTAAGTGAAAGAGTTTAAGTTTTTCAGTTCTGCTTTTGTACCGAACTTCTCTTGTCCAACTGGACGAAGTGAAATATTCGCATCACAACGAAGAGAACCTTCTTCCATCTTACAATCAGATACACCTGTATATTGAATGATTGATTTTAACTTCTCTAAGTACGCATATGCTTCTTCTGGAGTACGCATATCTGGCTCAGATACGATCTCGATTAAAGGCATACCTTGACGGTTGTAGTCTACTAATGAACCGTCAGCTGCATGCGTTGATTTACCAGCATCTTCTTCTAAATGAAGACGTGTAATACCGATACGTTTCTTTTTACCGTCTACTTCGATTTCAATCCAACCATTTTCACCAATTGGCTTATCAAATTGAGAGATTTGGTAAGCTTTCGGATTATCTGGGTAGAAATAGTTTTTACGGTCGAACTTCGTTTCCGTTGCGATTTCACAGTTTAATGCCATTGCGGCTTTCATTGCAAAGTTAACTGCTTCCTTATTTAAAGTAGGAAGTACCCCTGGGTATCCTAAGTCAATTACACTTGTTTGTGTATTTGGCTCCGCTCCGAATTCTGTTGGACTCGCAGAGAAAATTTTCGAATTTGTTTTTAACTCAACGTGAACCTCTAAACCAATAATTGTTTCTAAATTCATCTATGCTCGCCTCCTTACAGACTTGCTTTTTTTGTATGATAGTCTGTTGCTTGCTCAAACGCATGTGCAACGCGGTAAATCGTCGTTTCATCGAAGTGTTTACCAATGATTTGTAGACCAAGTGGCATGTTGTTAGCACCGAATCCACATGGAACAGAAATCGCTGGAACACCCGCTAAGTTTACTGGAATTGTTAAAATGTCATTTGCATACATTGTCATTGGATCGTCCACTTTTTCGCCCACTTTAAATGCTGGAGTTGGCGTTGTTGGTCCAATAATAACATCGTAGTTAGCAAATACATTTTCAAAGTCATTTTTAATTAATGTACGTACTTGTTGTGCTTTTTTGTAATATGCATCATAGTAACCAGAGCTAAGAGCAAATGTACCAAGCATAATACGACGTTTTACTTCATCACCGAAACCTTCGCTACGTGTATTTTTGTAAAGATCTAATAAGTTATTTACATTATCAGAACGAACACCGTAACGTACGCCATCAAAGCGTGAAAGGTTCGCAGATGCTTCAGAAGAAGATAATAAGTAATACGTTGCTAGAGCGTATTTAGAGTGCGGAAGAGATACTTCCTCCCAAGTTGCGCCCATACCTTCTAACACTTTTAAAGCAGCTAGTACTGACTCACGAGCTTCTTCGCCAACACCTTCGCCTAAGTATTCTTTCGGTACAGCAATACGTAAACCTTTAACATCGCCTGTTAAACCAGCTAAGTAGTTTCCTACTTCAACGTTTGCAGAAGTTGCATCCATACGGTCAATACCTGAAATAGCTTGTAATAAGTATGCATTGTCTTCTACTGTACGTGTAATCGGTCCGATTTGGTCAAGTGAAGATGCGAATGCTACTAATCCGTAACGAGATACGCGTCCGTAAGTTGGTTTTAAACCTACAACGCCGCAATATGCAGCTGGCTGACGGATAGAACCACCCGTATCAGAACCTAGAGAGAATAATACTTCTCCTGCTGCTACTGCTGCTGCAGAACCACCACTAGATCCGCCTGGAACGTAATCTAAGTTCCATGGATTTTTTGTAGCGTAGAAGCCTGAGTTTTCATTTGAAGAACCCATTGCGAACTCGTCCATATTTAATTTACCGATTGTAACTGTGTCAGCAGCTTTTAGCTTTTGTACAACTGTCGCATCGTAAATTGGATCGAAGTTTGCTAATATTTTGCTCGCACAAGTTGTACGAAGACCGTTAGTTACAATGTTATCTTTTACACCAATTGGCATACCGAATAATAAACCATTATCCTCAGCACCAATCTTTGCATCTAATTCTTTCGCTTTCGCGCGTGCATTTTCTTCATCTAATGTAAGAAAAGCTTTTACGTTATCTTCAACATCCGAAATACGTTTGTAAGATTCTTCTACTAAATCCGTAACGGAAATTTCTTTGTTGTTTAACTTCTTATGTAACTCTGATACAGAATGATCAAATAATGACATCGAAATTCCCTCCTCTATTCTAATACTGCTGGAACACGGATTTGATTATCTTTGTGATCCGGTGCATTTTTTAATACTTCTTCTACTGGTAAACCTTTTTCTGGCACATCTTCACGCATAACATTTTTCATAGTTAATACATGAGTTGTTGGTTTTACATCAGTTGTATCTAATTCATTTAACTGTTCTGCAAATGTAACAATTGCATCTAGTTGTTTTTGAAATTTTTCTGCTTCTTGATCAGTAATTGCAAGACGTGCTAAATGTGCTACGTGCTTTACATTCTCAACGGAAATTCTTGACACGGCTAGGCCACCTCCATAATATATCGTTCAATCTACAATACTATTGATGATACCAAATTTCCAGTACTTCAAGCAAGTCAACACACGGCACTTACGGTATTTTTACATAAAAAAAGAAAGGCAAATGCCTTTCTTTACAATTTACTCTTTATCTAACGATTTATTTTTCGGAAATCTCTCGTTATCTTCTTCATTATCACGAATTGTTTTTTGTAATACAAAACAAGACATCGTTAAAAATAATGTTCCAATTAAATAGTATCCTTTTACACTAAGCGTTTCATCTAGCGTATAAATCCCAATTAGCATTCCTGAAAGCGCACAAACAAATGAAGTCCATGCTAAAAACGTGAACGCTTGCGTATTTCGTCTTCTCATCGTTCTCCCCCTCGTTAGCTGTACACCTATTATAGATAAATATATTTATCACAATGGGTTTTTATGTAAAATCATTTTTCTATTTATTAATCTATCACAAAAAATTTCTATTTTGAAGATAATTTTCTTTCAAATCTGAAAAAATAGTTAAAAACATTGACATTTATTTCAATTCCACATAAAATAAAAACAAATATTACGAACCTCGAAATATACGGGAGTGGAAATAATTGTTACAATATGAACATTTTTTAGACTTACTGCTAGATAACGCCAAGAAACTTTTCTATCCTGAAGAATGGGTAAGCCTTGATTTAACACTTTCCAAGACAGAAGTATTTTGTTTACTTTGGATGGAGCGAAATACGGATATTACAATGACAAAAATTGCTGATCTTCTTGATATACCGATGAGTACAACAACGGGCGTTGTAAATCGCCTTGTAAAAAAGGGATATATTGAACGCTACCGGAATGAAAGCGATCGACGCATTGTATTAATTCGTTTAACAGAAAACGGCGTAATGCTCGTTCAAGAAGTAAAACAAAATGCGGCCCATTACTTTAGCCTAGTGACAGATGCATTGTCAGAAGAAGAAAAAGCATTCTTACTACAAATATTCCAAAAGATCATGAATCACATTGCTACGTCACAGCAAAAAACAGAAGAAAAGGTTTCTACACCTAAAATGAAAAACATTCCGATTGAATAAAGTGAAACTTTAATCAGTGGGGGTTTTTCTCATCCCTCACTGATTATTAGTTGAACCAATCGGGCATTTACGGACAGTTGACCTCCCACCTAATTTGTTTGTTCCAGTCGAATTTTTGGGCGGGAGTCTTACTGCCCGTTAATGCGGGATAAGACCCTAGTTGGGTTTTTATTCAATTAAATATTTCGACACTCGTAATATTCGACATTCGAAGCAAAGGGGATATTAATGATGAGAATTATTCTGTATACAGGTAAAGGCGGCGTAGGAAAAACTAGCATTTCAGCAGCAACAGCAATCCAAAGTGCAAAACAAGGATTAAAAACATTAGTAATGAGTACAGATCCTGCTCATAGTTTAGGGGATTCATTTGGCATAAAACTATCTTCTGAGCCACTAGAAATTCGCGAAAACTTGTGGGCACAAGAAATTAACACTATTTATGAAATGGAAAAAGGCTGGGGGAAATTGCAGAAATATATTACACTACTCTTCACTTCAAAAGCAGCTGATGATATTACAACAGAAGAATTAACGATGTTCCCTGGTATGGAAGATTTAATTAGCTTACTTCGAGTACTCGATTACTATAAACACAACACTTACGACGTCATCATTATTGATTGCGCACCGACTGGAGAAACTTTAGCAATGCTTAGCTTTCCAGACATGCTCGGCTGGTGGATGGAAAAACTCTTTCCTATTAAAAGGAAGATTTTAAAAGTTGTTCGTCCTGTAGCTCAACCACTTCTTGGTGTCCCCCTTCCAACTGATGATATTATGGACGAATTAACGAATACGCTTGAGCAACTTGGAGAAATGAGAGATATTTTATCAAACCGAGAAGTAACGAGTATTCGCGTTGTTGTAAATCCTGAAAAAATGGTCATTAAAGAAGCTCAGCGCAGTTTTACTTATTTAAACTTATACGATTATAACGTAGATGCCATTATGATTAACCGCGTCATCCCTAACACTGTTACCGACCCTTACTTTCAGGCATGGAAAGATACACAAAAGAAATATAAGGCGTTAATTAAAGATAGTTTTCAGCCACTTCCTATTTACGAAGCTCCCATGTTTGAACAAGAAGTTGTTGGTTTAGCTATGTTAGAGCGTGTAGGAAATGCTTTATTTAAATCAGACCCTTCTCCTACTGAAGTGAAATTTAATGGCCGCACACAATATGTAAAAAAAGATGGCGATGAGTATATTTTCGTTCTGTCCATTCCCTTCTCAAACAAAAGTGAACTTTCATTAAATCAAAAAGGTGATGAACTTATTATTCGAGCCGGCTCTATGAAGCGAAATATCACCTTACCAAAAACATTAACACACCTTTCTATTCAAGGAGCTAAGTTTGAAGATGATGTACTAAACATTCGGTTTGGAGGTGTAGTACATGCATGATGAATTACTAAGAAAGGTAATTCGTACAAAAATAAAAATCGGTATGCGTATATTAGAAGAGCTACCGAATCCGATTCAGCAATCAGCTAAGCACGCACTAAATATTTTGCAAGAGGAGCTCTCCTCCTATACTGAAGAACAACCGCAACCTGAGAGTAATTTAAAAAGCATCATAATTGAATAACTATACCCTTGTAGAAAGCCTTTTCTTATAGGCTTTCTATCCCTTTATTGGAGCTGATATAAGTTGATAAAAACATCTTCAACAAGACATTTCACCACTAATACAATCTGGCTAATCCTCCTTCTATTCTTTTTTCATAACCTTGAAGAAGCTTTCCAAATGCCACAATATATCGCTAATCGATTTTCGATCCATTTTATAACTAACAAACAATTTTTCATTGCAATTTCCATATTAACAACCTTCGTCTTACTCATAGTCATTCTATATCAATTAAGCATCATATCTTCTATTTATTTGATCATTTTTATACAGGGCTGTCTCTTCTTTAACGCCGTTCAGCATATTATCTTGTATTTCATTTATCGTTCTTATAATCCAGGAGTAATCTCGGCATCTATCATTATCCTATTTTCTCTTTTCTTATTTTCATCAAAGAAACTATTAATCCCTAAAAAGAAATTAGCAAGTACACTCATTTTTAGTTTAATCTCTTACCCAATCATAATTTGGATTTCCTTATTATTAGCCAGCTGCTTTAATTAAAAAAAGACCAGGAAAACTCCTGGTCCATCACTCTACTTAACAAACATTGGATTCTATGTTATACAAAATTAGAAGGTACAGAATTAGGGTTTTGTTTGTTAAGTAGATTATATGTTGAACGAGCTAACAGCGGAGGGGTTCCTACTGTTAGTCGTTAAACTCAATAATTATTTTACGATTTTTTCAAGCTCATCAAGTGAAAGATCTACTGAAATTGAACCATCATTTGTTTCTTTCTTAATTGCATCTGTTACTTCTTTTGAATGGTATAACTCAATTACTTTTTTCAGTGTTGGATCATTTTTATCTTTCGTACGAGCTGCGAAAATATTAATATAGGCCTTTGCATTTTCATTATTTGGATCTTCTAAGAAAATTGGATCTTTCGCTGGGTCTAATCCAGCTTGACCAGCAACACCGTTATTAATAACTGAAGCTGCTACATCTTTTAATACACGAGGTGTTTGCTGTGCGATAACCGGTGTAATCTTTAGCTTCTTCGGATTTTCAGCAATGCCGCTTGGATCTCCAAATAGACCGAAATCTTTCTTAAGCTTTAATAATCCAGCTGCATCAAGAAGTTTTAATGCACGCGCTTGGTTCGTTGGATCATTTGGAATAGCAATTTCCGAACCATCTGGGATTTCATTTGCTTTCTTATATTTTTCAGAGTATAAGCCCATCGGTGCAATTTGCGTTGTACCAACAGCTGTAATATCTAACTTATGCTCCTTTTTAAATTGCTCTAAGAAAGCAATGTGCTGGAATGAGTTTAGTTCAATATCTCCATCAGCTAACGCTTTGTTGGGCGTTGTGTAATCCGAGAACTCAACCAGTTTAACTTTAATCCCTTCTTTTTCAGCTTTTTTCTTTAAAATTTCCCAAACGTCTCCATCTGTTCCAGTTACACCTACGCGAACTACTTTCTCTTTCGCGCCTGCACCTGTGTCTCCACCTGAGCAGCCGCTTAACGCTGAAATCCCTACGATCGCTGATAATGCAAATGCTAAAATTTTCTTCATTTTCTTTTTCCCTCTTCCTTTTTATGATCTGCGTAAAAAGACTTTCGCAAAGTAGTTTCCTAAATTTTGAGCTACCTGTACAAGAATAATAAGTAAAACGACCGTTACGAACATAACTGACGTATCAAAGCGTTGATAACCATATGTCATTGCTAAGTCACCAAGACCGCCACCACCGACAAGTCCAGCAACTGCTGAAAATTCAATTAAACCGACCGTCATAAACGTGACACCTAGGATCAATGGTGCTAAAGCTTCTGGTACGAGGATTTCAAAAACAATTCTAAGTGGTGAGGCGCCCATTGCTTGTGCTGCTTCAATTACTCCTTTCGGAACAGAAACAAGATTGGTTTCAACCATTCTAGCAATACCAATTGATGCAACTAACGTCATTGGGAAGATTGCTGCAGCCGTTCCAATCGTCGTTCCAATAACACTTCTTGTTAGTGGGCTTAAAGCTACTAAAAAGATAATGAATGGAACCGGACGAATTGTATTAATTATGATATTAAGAATAGAAAAGACCCATTTATTTTCTAAAAAATTCCCTTTTCTCGTTACATACAATAGTAAACCTAGAGGTATACCAAGAATTGTAGCGAATATAAGGGTTACAATTACCATTAAGAGGGTATCCCCCGTCGCATCTAATATGCGAGGCCAAAATATACTCCAATCAACTCGCATGAGCTTCTACCTCCTTCAGCTGCACTTGCAGTCTTAGATGTTGTAATGCTTTTTGAATTTCTTTCTGTTCACCTTGTAGTTCTACAAGAAGATTTCCAAATAGCACATTTTGGAGTTCAATAATATTTCCGTAAAGAACATTTACATCGACGTTATAGTTTTTCGCAATATATGATAGTACAGGCTGCCCTGTCTCTTCCCCAGTAAAAGTCAGGCGATAAATCTGACCTCCGTTTTGAATTTTCGCTAGAACACTTTCTGGTAAGTGATCATTAATAACAGAGCGTACAAAATTTTGAGTTGTCTTTGTTTTTGGTTGTGTGAAAACATCAAACAGTTTTCCTTCTTCAATTACTTTTCCTTTTTCCATAACAGCTACACGGTGGCAAATTTCTTTCACAACGTGCATTTCATGTGTAATAAGTAGAATCGTTAAATTGTATTCTCTATTTACTTTCTTTAATAAATTTAAAATTTCTGTTGTTGTTTCCGGATCTAAAGCTGATGTTGCCTCATCACATATGAGAATATCCGGTGATGTCGCAAGTGCTCTTGCAATCCCAACACGCTGCTTTTGTCCACCTGATAACTGTTCTGGATAATAGTTCGCTTTATCTTCTAAACCAACAAATTTTAGTAGTTCATTCACTCTTTCTTTTATCTCATTCTTCGGCAATTTCGCTAACCTTAATGGATAAGCAATGTTCCCAAACACCGTTCTTGAATTAAATAGATTAAAACTTTGGAAAATCATCCCAATTCTTTGTCTTAGTTTCCGTAATTCTTTCGCCGATAATGATGTAATATCTTTATCATCTATTGAAATTGTTCCTGCAGTTGGTCTTTCTAACATATTTACTAAACGTAATAACGTACTCTTTCCAGCACCACTAAATCCGATAATGCCAAAAATTTCGCCCTTTTCAACTGACAGCGTTACATCCTCAACCGCATGAACAGACTGCCCACCTGATTCATATACTTTACTTACATTGTTAAAAGAAATCATTTTCTTCCCTCCTATATGCTGTAAAACTTGAAGTAGAGCTTTCGAGGTAAAATAAAAAGTGCTCTCCTTCTTATCAGTAATAAAAGATAAGAAGGAGAGCACTTTTATATGTACTCATTCACATCTTCTCATCTTCCAAGCCTTTATAGGCTTGCTGGAGTTAGCACGGTATTAAAAAACCCGTTGCTGAGGTATCGTAGGGCCAGTCCCTCCACCTCTCTGGATAAGAGTGTATCGATTTAATTGTCGTTTAATTAAGTCTTATTATAGAACTCAGAATAATGAGAGTCAATACATTTTTCGGAAAAATATTAATTATTTCTCTATTTGAATTTTAAAATAAGAAGTAACAATACAATAGTGATTTTTAAAGTTATGTAAAATCCTTCTCACTCATACTTTTAAAAAGGAGAATCTTCTCTACTCATTGAATAACATTATTTGAATATGAAATCGGAGGAAGATAGATATATGAAAACAGCTCTTTTGCTCGTCGACATTCAAAATGATTATTTTCCAAGCGGAATGATGGAATTACGTAATCCAGTAGAAGCAAGTGAATATGCTAGTCAGCTACTACAACATTTTAGAATAAGAAACGAACCTATTTTTCATATCCAACATGTAGCTATAAAAGATAGCGCTACTTTTTTCCTACCCAATACAGAAGGTGTCCATATTCACGAAAATGTCCGTCCACTTAGAGAGGAAACCGTTATCCTTAAACATTATCCAAATAGCTTCCGAGAAACTGATCTTCTAGAACAATTACAACGTTCAGGAGTTGAGCACGTCGTAATATGCGGGATGATGACCCATATGTGTATTGATGCTACAGTAAGAGCTGCTTTTGATTTTGGCCTTCACTGTACCGTAATACACGATGCTTGTGCTACAAAAGATCTTTCATTTAAGAATGCTACTATACCAGCTGTTTATATTCATAATACAATTTTGGCGAGTTTAAATGGAGTATACGCAAATATAATGAGTACAGAAGAGTTTTTAGCGACCTAAAAAAACACTCCTTTCAGTTAGCAAAGCCGAAAGGAGTGTTCTCTTGTCTAACCATAGATTTTCTTTCAAATTGTATTATACAGGAAATCCTCAAAATGAATACTAAAAAATATGACTAATAAGTCAATTTTTCTCGCTGTTTTGTTTCTATTTTCATGTTTATCCCGATATTAATAGGGTTTAACTAATTCAAAAGAACAAATAGTAATATTTGGCAACCTTTTCTTGATTGAAATTAACTAGCTTCTATTATAGAGAGTTTCTCAAAAAGAAAAGATCTTCACAGTCTGTGAAGATCTTTTCTACTATTTCTTATAAAGTTTCAGAAGTTGTTTTTGCTTGCATGTGAAGTGCTAAGTAGTCAGGGCCACCAGCTTTAGAGTCTGTACCAGACATGTTAAAGCCACCGAATGGTTGGTAACCTACGATTGCACCAGTACATCCACGGTTGAAGTATAAGTTACCAACGTGGAAGTCTTCGCGTGCTTTTTCAATATGGTCACGGTTGTTAGAAAGAACTGCTCCTGTTAAACCGTATTCTGTATTATTTGCAATTGCAAGTGCATGATCAAAGTCTTTTGCTTTACAGAATGCTACTACTGGTCCAAAGATTTCTTCTTTCATTAAACGAGCATCTTCTGCAACGTCAGCAACGATTGTTGGTTGGATGAACCAGCCTTTAGAATCGTCTCCTTCGCCACCTGATACGATTTTACCTTCTTCTTTACCAATTGCAACATAGCTCATTACTTTATCGAATGCAGCTTGGTCATTAACAGGTCCCATGTTGATATCTTTTGCATCTGGGTTACCTACTGTTAATTCTTTTGTTAATTCAACAGCACGATTTAATACATGATCGTATACATCTTCATGGATTACTGCACGAGAACATGCAGAACATTTTTGTCCTGAGAATCCGAATGCTGATGCAACGATAGATTTAGCTGCTAATTCAAGGTCTGCCTCTTTATCAACAACGATTGTATCTTTACCGCCCATTTCAGCGATAACACGTTTTAACCAAATTTGTCCTGGGTTTACTTTTGCTGCACGTTCGTAAATACGAATACCTACATCGCGAGATCCAGTGAAGCTAACGAAACGTGTACGAGGGTGATCTACTAAATAGTCACCAACTTCAGAACCATTACCTGGAACGAAGTTTACTACGCCAGCTGGTAAACCAGCTTCTTCTAATACTTCCATAAATTTCGCTGCTACTACAGGAGTTGTACTAGCTGGTTTTAGTAATACTGTGTTACCAGAAACTACAGCAGCTGTTGTCATACCTGCCATAATTGCGAATGGGAAATTCCAAGGAGAAATGATAACACCTACTCCTAATGGAATGTAAGAGAAACGATTATATTCAATTGGACGGCTTTCTACTGGAATACCGTCTTTTAATTTCAACATTTGACGAGCATAATATTCCATAAAGTCGATTGCTTCTGCTGTATCAGCATCTGCCTCATTCCATGGTTTACCTGCTTCTTTTACAAGAATAGCAGAGAACTCATGTTTTCTACGACGAACGATTGCTGCAGCACGGAATAAAATATCTGCACGCATTTCTGGTTTTGACTTTCTCCAAGTTTGGAATGTTGCATCCGCTACTTGCATTGCTTTTTCAGCTAATTCACGGCTTGCTTTTGAAACACGACCAACAAGTTCCTCTTTATTTGCAGGGTTTACAGAAACAATTTTGTCTTCTGTAGTGATTTTTTCTCCCCCGATAATTAATGGATAGTCTTGTCCAAGATAAGATTCTACTTTCTTTAAACCCTCTTCAAACGCTAATTTGTTAGCCTCTACTGAAAAATCTGTAAATGGCTCATGTTTGTATGCTACTACCATCTTTTTAGCCTCCCCTTAGAAAAACGTTTACATTTTACAACATTATTCTACACGATAATTTAGATTTATTCAAATATTCCTAGACTTATATTTTAAAAATTTATTAATTTTTAAAATATAATAAAAAAAAGAGATTCATACATACGTATGAATCTACAAAATATGAGTATATTCCAAAACATTTTTCCCGATTAATAAAATAGTAACTAATAAAAATAAAGTCCTTACATATCCAACACCTTTTTGAACCGCAAACTTCGATCCAAAATAAGCACCTAAAATCATTGATAAGCCCATAATTATACCGTATTCAAAATGAATCACATCTAAAAATAAAAAAGTAATTAAAGATACGATATTACTAACGAAGTTCAAAAGTTTTCCAGATGCTGCCGCTTGAATAAAATCCAAACCAATTAATAAAAATGCAAAAATTAAAAAGGATCCTGTCCCTGGTCCAAAAAATCCATCATAAAATCCTATCATTAAAATAACAAAGAAAAACATTAATGTTTTTCCTTTTGTCATCTTTTTATAGGTAGATGCACTTCCCCAATCTTTTTTCGCAATAATATAAATGGCAATAAAAACCAACATTACGAGCACTAGTGGACGCAAAATATCAGGCGGAATAAACTTTACTACTAAAGCCCCTGCGACTGCTCCAATAATAGTTAACGGGATTAACTTTCCTACAATCCGAAAATTCACCTTACCTGATCGAATAAAATAAATTGTGCTCGTAAGCGTCCCCATCGTTGCAGCTAATTTATTCGTTGCGATTGCCGAAGCTGGTGATAAACCAACAAACATAAGTGCAGGAAGCGAAATTAACCCTCCCCCTCCAACAACCGAATCAATAAAAGCAGCTAAAAATCCGAATGCAATTAATAAAATAATGACTTGAAAGCTTAGTTCTTCCATGAATTTGCCCCTTACCCCTTTATTTGTAACATTTAAAATTATAACAAAATTTTTCAAGAAAAAAAGCTGTTCCTTTATGGAACAGCTCTCATCTTTAATCTAAAATTTTCACAAATGGTTCATCTTGCTTCGCTTCACGTATAATAATTGCTTCTGGACGTTCTACAGATTTAATTGTTACTTGTACTTTCATATAATTCGGGAAGTATTCCATAACAAGTCCAGCTACATATTGTGTAAAACCAATTACTTCAGCTTTCCCATTGAATTGGACAGGAATATCGAGCTTCATTTCTCTTAATTCATCATCTCTATACATTCCAGTACCGATAACAGCTGTATAATCGCCTTGGAAATACTCACTTAACTTCGCTTTAAAGTTTGACACCCTTGCAAGGTCTTCACGTTTATTATCCGCTTTTGCCTGTTCTGACGGGAATAAATAATATTTCTCATTGATTGGTTTCCAATCCTCAACCGTTTCACTACCTTTTTCTACCTTAGCATAAGAAACAAAATTCCCTGGTACAAGCGAAGACTTTGGACCTTGACGATAAATCGCAAATGTAACCGGAATATTTTTTATTTCAGGCTTTTTTTGCTGCATTACTTTCAAGATTTCTTGGGCCATCCTTTTCCCTTCAGCTAACATTTTCACATCTGGAATTGCAGCCTCACGCGGATAACCATGCTCTTCCTCATAATATTGAACAGAATTCATCGCTAATCCAACTACAATGCCACCACGTTCAACATCGTTCTCACCTTTTCTTACATAATAATCATGCTCTAAAATATTTGAGATATACATTGGACTTTTTTTATTCTTTACTTCTAGCGATTCTGATCCTTCACTTAAGGCTGGATTCAACCCTACATTCGGAAATTTAACTGCATCTTTTTTCAACTTGTCCTCTAGCTCTTTTTGTTCAGCGCCTGTACGCTTTCTTTTTACAAGCATTTGAACACTTTGAGTATCTAAAACGTCTCCGCCTTTAAAGAAATAATCTTTCGTGCTAAATGATTCTTTGGCAATACGCATTAATCCTGTTTCAAATTCATCTACATCTAGACGACTATTTAAACCTTGCACAACTAAACCACGTGCAGATCCTGCATTAAATGGAACCGTTGTCTTATAATATTCATCCGAAATGGAGTATTTCGGGATAACTGCTTGTTCTTTCGCTTTCCCCGATTTCTCAACTGTTTTTTCATCTTTATTAGAACCAATGCTACACCCACTTACAAGTAGGCTAAGACTTAATACCGCTAACGCTATTTTTTTCATCGTAAGTTTGCACCTCTTACTTATTCAGCTCTTGTAAGAACCTCTCTTCATTCCAAACTTCAACATTGTGCTTCTCTGCTTGCGCTAATTTCGAGCCTGCAGCTTCACCAGCAACAAGTAAATCCGTACTTTTACTAACACTTCCTGTTACTTTTCCACCTAATGCCTCAATTTTCTTCTTCGCTTCACTGCGGCCCATAACTTCTAATTTCCCTGTTAAGACGACAGTTTTTCCTGCGAAGTACGATTCAACATTTTGTAAATCAGCAATTTTTATACCTTTGTATGCCATGTTCACGCCATACTCTTTAAATTGTTGTAATAGCTCTAATACGTCTTCATTATCGAAATACGTTACAGCGGATTGAGCCATTTTTTCACCAATCTCATTAATTGTTTTTAATTCTTCTTCCGTCGCTTTCACAAGCTCATCCATAGTTTCGAAATGCTCAGCAAATGTACGTGCCGCTTTCGCACCGACATGACGAATACCAAGACCGAATAATAATCGCTCTAATGAGTTTTCCTTAGAATTCTCAATTGCTTGGACTAAATTTGTTGCTGATTTTTCACCGAAACGTTCTAGTTCTAATAATTGCTCTTTCGTCAATGAATATAAATCAGCAAACGTACGAATATAATCCGCATCAAAGAGTTGTGTAATTACACGTTCTCCAAGTCCATCAATATTCATTGCATTTCTTGAAACGAAATGGATTAATCCTTCACGAATTTGAGCTGGGCAAGTCGGATTTATACATCGAAGTGCTACTTCTTCTTCTAAACGAACAAGTTCACTCTCACATGCTGGACAATGCGTTGGCATATGATATTCTTCTTCCTCACCAGTACGCTTATCAAAAATAACGTTCACAACTTCAGGAATGATATCTCCAGCCTTTTTCACAACAACGTAGTCACCAATTCGAATATCCTTTTCACGAATTAAATCTTCGTTATGTAAAGAAGCACGACGGACAATAGTTCCGGCTACTCGCACTGGCTCCAGCTCTGCAGTTGGTGTTACAACTCCTGTGCGGCCGACACTTAATTCAATCCCTGTTAATCTCGTCACAACTTCTTCAGCTGGGAATTTATAAGCTATTGCCCATCTTGGACTCTTTGCTGTAGTTCCTAAGCTTTCTTGAATAGCAACATCGTCTACTTTTATAACGATTCCGTCAATCTCATAATCAAGATGCGGGCGTTTTTCTTGCCACTCTTCTACATAGGCTATTACGTCTTCAATTGTTTCACATGTACGACGATTTGGATTCGTCTTAAATCCAAGCTCACCTAAGAAATCCAGTGATTCACTGTGGGATGGAATTGTTTTTTCTTCTACATTAGCAAGACCATACACAAACATAGATAAGTTACGCTTCGCTGCAATTTTCGGATCAAGTTGGCGTATCGATCCTGCTGCCGCATTACGCGGATTCGCAAATACATCTTCACCATTTTGTTCTTTCTCTTCATTCAATTTAACGAATGAACGCTTCGGCATATAAGCCTCGCCTCGTGCTTCTAACGTTACTTCTTCATTTAAACGCAGCGGGATAGCTTTAATCGTTTTTAAGTTTTGGGTAATATCTTCACCCGTTATACCATCACCACGTGTTGCTCCTTGAATGAAGCGTCCTTTTTCATAATGAAGTGAAACAGCAAGTCCGTCAATTTTTAATTCGCATATATATCTTACATTCGCATCATCAATTCCCTGATGTACTCTTCGATCAAAATCACGCAAATCTCCTTCATTAAACGCGTTTCCTAAACTTAACATTGGTGATTTATGCGTTACCTTTTCAAATATATCAAGAACAGTCCCCCCAACGCGAATGGAGGGCGAGTCTTCACTCATAAACTCTGGGTTCTCTGCTTCTAATTTTATAAGCTCCTGCATATCACGGTCATATTCCGCATCAGAAACAGAAGGATTGTCTAATACGTGATATTGATAGTTAAATGTATTTAACAAATCACGCAATTCTTCTATACGTTTTTTGGCTATCTCTTTTGACATATCCTCAGTCCTTTCCTATTGTTTCGTCACAGGTGCAAATTTTGCTAATAAACGTTTAATACCAATTGGGCTTGGGAATGCAATATCTAATTCTTTTGAATCACCTTCACCCTTTACACTTACAACTGTACCGACTCCCCACTTCTGGTGAGCTGCTTTATCGCCTATTCCCCAGCCAATTTGCTCGCCACCTGTCGTCTTAACAGCCGGACGCGCGAAAGCTGAACGAGAACGTGTTGTAGTTGCGCTTGTCGTTCTTCCTTTTGCACCAAACGAAGTTTCACGCTTCGGTGCTGTTTCGTTTAATGGTTCTACTAATTCTGCCGGAATTTCTGTAATAAATCGAGATGCTGCATTCATACTTGTTCTACCAAATAAAGTACGCATTTGAGCATTGGATAAGTATAGCTCTTCTTCTGCACGAGTAATACCTACATAGGCAAGACGACGCTCTTCTTGCATTTCATCCTCTTCCATAAGAGAACGAGTATGCGGGAATATCCCTTCCTCTAAGCCAACAATAAAGACAACTGGGAACTCTAATCCTTTTGCTGAGTGCATCGTCATTAAAATAACTTCTTCACCAGCAGTTGGATCTTCATCTACACGATCAATATCAGCAACAAGAGCTAAGTCTGTTAAGAATGCAACAAGGCTCTTATCTTCGCTTTGGGATTCAAATGTTTGTGTAACAGATAAAAACTCGTCTAAGTTTTCTAAACGACCTTCCGCTTCTAAAGATCGCTCATTTTTCAGCATATCGCGATAGCCTGTCTTCTCAATAACTTCTTCTACTAATTCTGTAACAGATAAATACTCTTGCATATTTACCCAGTTGTGTAATAAACTTGCGAATTCTTTTACTGCTTTTGTTATTTTTGCACTTACACCAACATGCTCAATCTCATCAAATACAGCAGTTAATGAGATTCCGTTTTGCACACCATAATTAATAATTTTATCGATAGAAGTCGCACCAATCCCGCGCTTTGGCATGTTTATAATACGTCCAAAACTAATCTCATCATCTGGATTCCCAATTAAACGTAAGTACGCCAAAATGTCTTTAATCTCTTTACGGTCGTAGAACTTAGTACCTCCGACAATTTTGTAAGGGATATTAGATTTTAGGAAAATCTCCTCAATCATACGAGACTGGGCATTTGTACGATATAACACTGCAAAATCAGTATATTTTCGGTTCCCCATTTGAATATCGTCACGAATTTTTTTCGCAACAAAATACGCTTCGTCTTTTTCGGTTGCAGCACGATAATACGAGATTTTGCTTCCAATTTGATTTTCTGTCCATAATTTCTTCGGTTTACGGTTTGAATTTTTTTCAATTACAGCATTAGCTGCATTTAAAATATTTTGTGATGAACGATAGTTTTGTTCTAACAGAATAACTTGTGCATTCTCATAGTCTTTTTCGAATGACAAAATGTTAGAAATGTCAGCCCCGCGCCAGCGGTAAATAGACTGATCCGAATCACCAACAACACAAAGGTTTTTAAAACGTGATGCCAAATGTTTAACAAGAAGGTACTGAGCTTTGTTCGTATCTTGATACTCATCAACGTGAATATATTGGAATTTACGCTGATAAAACTCTAGTACTTCTGGAACACGTTCAAATAGCTGAATCGTCGTCATAATTAAATCATCAAAGTCTAATGAGTTATTTTTCAAAAGACGTTTTTGATATTCTGTATATACATCGCTCGTTAATTTTTCATATGGATCAGCGGTTGTAATTTTTTTTGCATATTTATCTGCAGATAACAGTTCATTTTTCGCATTGCTAATACCCGCTAAAATAGAGCGCGGCTCAAACTTCTTCGGGTCAATATTGCGCTCCTTCATAATTTTTTTTACTACAGTTAACTGATCACCTGAATCTAAGATTGTAAAGTTACGATTAATACCAATGCGGTCAATATCACGTCGTAAAATACGTACGCACATAGAGTGGAACGTAGAAATCCAAATATCTTCTGCTTCTGGTCCAACAAGTTTATCAATACGCTCACGCATTTCACGAGCAGCTTTATTTGTAAAGGTAATTGCTAGTACATTCCATGGCGCCACACCTTTTTCACCAAGTAAATATGCAATACGGTGTGTTAACACACGTGTTTTCCCACTACCTGCGCCTGCCATTAATAGAAGTGCTCCATTTGTTGTTTGTACTGCTTTTTGTTGCTGCGGATTTAAACCATTTAATAACTTATCTGTCGTACTCATATGTGCCTGCACCTACTCTCCTTTTACTGCTTTAACTGTTTTTAATGCCGATTTTATATCATCATAAATAATATTTCCAACAACTACTGTATCAGCATACTGCGCCATTTCTTTCGCTTGTTCTGCATTAGAAATACCACCGCCATAATATAGCTTAGCTTGTTTCAATTCTGCTTTTACATTTTTAACTAGCTCAATGTCTCCATACGTCCCGCTATATTCTAAATAGAATATAGGTAAATGTAATAGCTTGTCTGCTAAACGCGCATATGCAATAACATCATCTTCTGTTAAATCACATTTTGCATCTGTAAGCTGGGCTACTTTCGCTTCTGGGTTTAAAACACAATACCCTTCCATGTAAATTTCGTCCCAGTCCATAATATCCCCAAATTCTTTCAATGCCTCATGATGAACACCTATTACCCATTCTACTTTTCGGCTATTTAAAACACTTGGGATGTAATAAAAATCAAATCCTGGTGTAATTGCCTCCACATCAGAAACCTCTAACACACAAGGCACTGCATATCTACGAATGCTAACTAGCATGTGTAATACGTTATCAATTGTTATACCGTCACTTCCGCCTACAATAACAGCATCCGTTCCAGATTCACAAATCATTTCTAAATGTTCGTCACTTAACTCCTTATTTGGATCAAGCTTAAATACATGTTTCCATTTGGAAATATCGTACATGAAAACACCCTTTCTTTTCTCTAGTTATATAATTTCTGTTCAAAATAACAGTTAATTTTTATCAAGATTTTTTACATTCCTTGCTATATCTTTACCGGACTTTTTGAACTTCCTTACTATATTTGTTCAAAAAGGAGGATATAGAGAGCCGAGCAGGCCGAGGCGCATTCGCCAGGAGGAACGGAATGTAGTTTTCCCTACATGAGTACCGGACTGGCGTATGCAACGATGAAATGCGACAGCTATCTTTACCGGACTTTTTGAACTTCCTTTTACGCATTCTTTCATTATAACAAAAAAAACTACCTACACACACGCCCAATCCAACATCTTTTTCAACGTCAAATGTTGGATTACATATCAAAAAACTTATACGGAATACTAACAAATGAAATAGTATTTTCTATTTCGAAGTTAATTAAAAAGGAGTGTTTTTCTAATGAAGCAAAACATCGGCACAATTAGTGCTCTAATTCGAATTACACTCGGACTCATCCTCTTCGGTTGTAGTACAGCTAAACTCGTACGTAAACCTTGGTGCACTTGGTCTAAAGTTTTGCTATGGATTGGTGCCATGAAAATTGCGGAGGGGATCGTTCGTTTCTGCCCTATTGTTGAAGCCTGTAAGTTTGGAAAATATATGAATATGAGCGCATTTAAAATGCCTAGCATGAATTTCACTGAAAAAGGACATAATAAAGAAGAAGTTAATTCAGCTTCCAGTCATGACAAGCCAAAGGCAAAGTCAGATGGAAGTTATGACACTTCTGACAAAGAGATTGAGTCAGCGATTGAAGAATTAATCCTGGCAAAACCGCTTTGAATCATTTGTCACGATGCAAGATGCTCTCAAAGGGACTTAGCTGCTGCAGTGGGCAGCTAAGTCTTCTTTATTTTACCACGAAACAGAACGTACATTCTTGTTTTTACCCTTAAAACGTACATAAAAGATATCAAACAATAAAATTCAGAAAATTAGGTGTAACCCTCTTGCATGTAATGATATAAAAGTGATATCATTTTTATATCAAGGAGGCGATCATATGAAAGAAAAACAAGTATTTTATGTTAATGGATTTCTCGGCGTTATTGGAATTTTAGTTTTAGCCGCTATCGGTGTATTTTGCCTTGTACAAGAAATGTTTGTAATAGCTATTTTAGCTCTCATATTAGCATCTGTTTTAGCTACAGGTATCGGTATCGTTCAACCGAATCAAGCGAAAGTTATTACGTTCTTCGGTAGTTATTTAGGAACAATTCGTCAAAATGGTTTATTTTTAACAATTCCATTCGCTTTTCGTCAAACTGTATCTTTACGTGTTGAAAACTTTAACAGTAAGAAATTAAAAGTAAACGATGTTGAGGGCAATCCAATTGAAATTGCAGCCGTTATCGTATATAAAGTTGTTGATTCCGCAAAAGCAATGTTTGGTGTTGAGCATTACGATCGATTCGTAGAAATTCAAAGTGAAACAGCAATCCGCCACGTTGCTACAAAATATCCTTATGATAATTTCCAAGATGAAACTTGCATCACGTTACGAGGAAATACTGAAGAGATCTCTGAAGAATTAAAGCGTGAGTTAGAAGCACGACTTGAAATCGCTGGCGTAGAAGTATTAGAAACTCGTTTAACACATTTAGCTTACGCAACAGAAATTGCCCATGCAATGCTCCAGCGTCAACAAGCAAAAGCAGTATTAGCTGCTAGAAAAGAGATTGTTGAAGGTGCTGTGAAGATGGCGAAAGATTCAATCCATATGTTAGATGAAGAAGGCGTACTGGAACTCGATGACGAGCGTAAAGCAAATATGGTGAACAATTTATTAGTTGCCATCGTTTCAGATAAAGGTGCGCAACCAGTTATTAATACAGGAAGCCTATACTAAAGGTTGTAAGTGATTATGGCCAAAAAGAAAAGCTTTCCATTACGTATTGATCCTGAATTACACGCAGTCATCGAAAAATGGGCGAATGATGAGTTTCGTAGCGTCAATGCACACATCGAGTATTTACTTCGAGAAATGGCAAAGCAAAAAGGGAAATTAAAAAAAGATAAAGATGCATAAAAAATCCCGCTGAGAAATCAGCGGGATTTTTTATATATTAGCTTCTCGTCATCTCATGCCCAATTGCACGATATCCTATATCACTTCGGTAAAATAAACCATCACTCTCAATTTTACCGATTTCTTTATAGACCTTATCTTTCGCTTCTTGTAAATTATTCGCCTTACAAGCAACAAATAATACACGGCCACCGTTTGTTACAAAGTCACCATGTTTCATCGCTGTACCCGCATGGAAAACTATTACATCTTGCAGTGCATCTAATCCGTTAATAATTTCACCTTTTTTATATGCTTCTGGATATCCTTTCGAAGCAAGTACGACACCAATAACTGCTTCCTTTGACCATTGTAACGTTAATTCACTTTCATCTAATACAGCGTTACATACATCAACTAAATCATTTTCTAAGCGTGGTAATACAACTTCCGTTTCAGGATCGCCAAAGCGTGCATTGAACTCAATTACCTTTGGACCATCATTTGTTAAAATAAGACCTGCGTATAAAATACCTGTAAACGAACGGTTTTCTGCAATCATCGCCTTGGCAGTTGGGTGTAATACTGTTTGAATCGCTTCTTGAACTGCTGATTCTGGAATTTGTGGTACTGGAGAATATGCACCCATTCCGCCTGTATTCGGACCTTTATCAGCATCAAAAGCGCGTTTATGATCTTGAGCAATTACCATCGGATGTACGGTTGTTCCATTTACGAATGCCATTAATGAAAATTCTTGTCCATCTAGAAACTCCTCAATAACGACCTTCTTGCTTGCTTCACCGAATTTCACATCTTGCAGCATTTCTTTCACAGCTTGTAATGCATCTTCAAGCGTCATTGCTACTGTTACACCTTTACCAGCAGCTAAACCATCTGCCTTAATTACGATCGGTGCACCAACTTTTTGAATATACTTTACTGCTTCTTCATAGTCTGTAAAAGTTTCATATGCCGCAGTTGGAATATCATACTTTTTCATCAATTCTTTCGTAAAAGCTTTACTACCTTCAATAACAGCAGCCGCTTTATTAGGTCCAAATACACGAAGTCCCTCTTCCTTAAAGCAATCAACGATTCCATTCATAAGTGGAATTTCTGGTCCAACGAAAGTTAAGCCTACATTGTTTTCTTTTGCGAATAAGACTAATGCATCAAAATCATTCTCATCAATATCAACTGGTGTTGCAACGTCTCGCATACCTTCATTACCTGGCGCTACATATATTTTTTCTACCTTTTCAGATTGTGCAAACTTCCAAGCTAAAGCATGCTCACGTCCACCACGGCCAATTACTAAAACATTCATATTTCATCCCCCAATAATTAAATAAGTACAAACTAGAAGCTATGCTCCTAGTTTGTTTTCATATCAATAAAAGTTTAAAAAGGAGGATCAAGAGAACCGAGCAGGTCAAGGCGCATTTGCCAGGAGGACACGGAGTGTAGCTTTCCTACATGAGTACCGCACTGGCTATGCAACGACGACATGCGACAGTTATCTTGACCGGACTTTTTTAACATCCTCTATTAGTGTTTGAAATGACGTACGCCAGTGAACACCATAGTAATCCCATACGCATCTGCCATTTTAATAGAATCTTCATCACGAATCGATCCGCCTGGTTGGATGATTGCTGTAATTCCAGCTTTTGCTGCTTCTTCTACTGTATCTGGCATTGGGAAGAAAGCATCAGATGCAAGTGCGCTACCTTGTGCTTTTTCGCCAGCTTGTGTAATTGCGATTTTTGCAGAACCTACACGGTTCATCTGTCCCGCGCCTACACCAACTGTCATGTTATCATTCGCTAAAACAATTGCATTTGATTTCACATGTTTTACAACTTTCCAAGCTAGTTTTAAATCTTTCCATTCTTGCTCTGATGGTTCACGTTTCGTTGGAATTGAAATTGCGTCCTCATCTAATGATAACGTATCTTCTTCTTGAACAAGAAGACCACCTTGTACAGAAGTTAGTTTTTTGCTTGCACTTGTCGCTTTTTCAATATTTACAGTTAGTAAGCGTAAGTTCTTCTTACTTTGCAACACTTCTAAAGCTTCTTGCGAGAACGAAGGAGCGATAACAATTTCTAAGAAAATTTCGTGTAACTTTTCTGCTGTAGCTTTATCAATTTCACGATTTGCTGCAATAATACCGCCAAAGATTGATACTGGATCCGCTTCATAAGCACGAGTATATGCTTCATGAATATCAGTTCCTACTCCAACACCACATGGATTCATATGTTTTACCGCTACTACTGCTGGTTCTGTAAATTCTTTCACGATGCTAAGTGCTGCATCCGCATCGTTGATATTGTTATAAGATAATTCTTTACCATGTAATTGTTCTGCATATGCAACAGAAGAAGTTGCTGCGAATGGTGCTTTATAGAACGTTGCTTTTTGATGTGGATTTTCGCCATAGCGTAAATCTTGTTTTTTCTCAAATGTCACTGTTAATGTTTCTGGGCTTTCTTCGCCCATTTGCTCTGTTAAGTAGTTAGAAATTAACGCATCATATGCCGCTGTATGACGGAATACTTTCGCTGCTAATTTACGTTTCGTTCCCTCTGTTACTTCACCGTTCTCTTTCAGTTCTGCTAATACAACATCATAATCTACTGGATCTACAACTACCGATACAAATTTATGATTTTTCGCAGCAGAGCGAATCATTGTTGGGCCACCGATATCAATATTTTCAATTGCATCAGCAAATGTTACATCAGGCTTAGCGATTGTCTCTTTAAATGGGTATAAGTTAACAACAACAAAGTCAATTGGCTCCATACCTAATTCATTCATTTGCGCTACATGCATTTCATTATCACGAACTGCTAATAGACCACCATGAATATTTGGATGTAATGTTTTTACACGACCATCCATAATTTCTGGGAAACCAGTTACTTCAGAAATACCAATTACTTGCAAGCCGTTTTCTTCTAATAATTTTTTCGTACCACCTGTTGAAATAACTTCAATCCCTTGTTCAAGTAAACCTTTAACAAATTCTACTACTCCTGTTTTATCTGAAACACTTACTAATGCACGCTTTTTCATTTATCCTTCACCCCTGGTTGTATGTTAGTTAACAGTTGGTTTTTTCACAGACTGAACAATTTGATTCACTGTATTTACGTATAATTTATGTTCAACTTGTTGAATTTTCTTTTGTAAGCTTTCTCTCGTATCCCCTTCAGAAACAACTACTGCTTCTTGCGCAATAATTGGACCTGTATCCATACCTGCATCTACATAGTGAATCGTTACTCCGGTTACTTTCACACCCGCTTCTAACGCTTGACCAACAGCATCTTTCCCTGGAAAACTCGGTAGTAGTGATGGATGAATATTAATAATTTTCCCGCCGTACGCTTCTAGTAAAGTCGTTCCAATTAAACGCATATATCCAGCTAAAATAACATAATCAATTTCATACTCTTCTAGCTTTTTTAATATCTCTTTTTCAAATGCTTCTTTTGACTCATATGCTTTCGCTGAAAAGGAAAAATATGGAATATGATGATAATGTGCCCGTCCAATAGCGCGTGCCTCTGGTTTATCACATACTAATAAACTAATATCTGCATCCAATATTTTGTCTTCTACCGCATTAATGAGAGATTGAAAGTTAGAGCCGCTCCCAGAAGCAAAAACTGCTAATCTACTCATACTTCTGTTCCCTCAATAAAGGTAACACCAGACCCTTGTACAGTGTGTCCAATAATATGAGCCTTCTCGCCTTGTTCCTCAAGAAGACGAACAATATCTTTTGCCTCTTCTTCCTTTACTGCTACTACCATACCAATACCCATGTTAAAAATATTGAACATTTCTTTCTCTTCTAGTTTTCCAACCTCTTGAAGTAAACTAAAAATCGGTTGAACTTGCCAAGATCCTAATTCAATTTCCGCACCGATTCCTTCTGGCAACATACGTGGAATATTTTCAATGAATCCACCACCTGTAATATGTGCCATACCGTATACTTCATGTTTCTTCAATAGTTCTAAAATAGGTTTGACATAAATTTTTGTTGGTTTTAATAATTCTTCACCAAGAGGTAGTTCTAAGCGTCCGTAAATACGATTTAAAGATAGTTCTCCATCTTCTAGTAGCACTTTTCTTACTAAAGAATAACCGTTACTATGAATACCGCTAGATGCTAAGCCAATTAATACGTGACCAGCTTCAATTTTTTCACCTGTTACAATTTTCTTTTTATCAACAATTCCAACTGTAAAACCAGCTAAATCGTATTCTTCCGTAGAATACATTCCTGGCATTTCAGCTGTTTCTCCACCAATTAATGCACAACCAGCTTGGCGACAGCCCTCTGATATACCTTTGACGATGTTTTCAATTTTACTAGGTTCAGCTTTACCACAAGCAATATAATCAAGGAAGAAAAGCGGCTCTGCTCCTTGGACAACAATATCATTTACACACATTGCTACTGCATCAATACCAATTGTGTCATGTTTATCTGCCATAAAAGCGAGCATCAATTTCGTTCCCACGCCATCTGTTCCAGATACTAATACAGGTTCTTCTAATGCAAATTTTGATAGATCAAACATACCTCCAAAACCGCCTAAACCGCCTAGCACTTCTTTTCTCATTGTTGTTTGTACGTGTTTTTTCATGCGAGATACCGCTTCATATCCAGCTTCAATATCTACTCCTGCTTGCTTATATGCATTCGCCATCGTTATTTACACCTCGTCTTTTAATTTCTCCCCATCCAGGGCGGCCGTTTTAAGAAAGAAGCTAGCTTCTACATCAAAAGAAGTAGAAGCTTTTTTCTTCTTATTTCATACTTTCTAAAAGCTCTTGCTCATAATCATAAAGAGCTGTTGGATAGTCTCCATTGAAGTAAGCCATACATAGACCACCGTATTTCCCTTCATATGGGCGTCCAATTGCATCTACTAATCCATCTTCACTTAAAAATGTTAGTGAATCTGCTCCGATGATTTGACGGATTTCTTCTATTGAATTATTTGCTGCGATTAATTCTTTTCTCGTTTGAATATCAATGCCATAGAAGCATGGATACTTAAGAGGTGGTGAAGCAATTCTTACATGGACTTCTGTCGCTCCAGCCTCGCGAAGCATACGAACAATTCGTTTACTTGTCGTTCCTCTTACGATAGAATCGTCAATCATAACAACTCGTTTTCCTTCAACTACGCCTCTTACTGCTGAAAGCTTCATCTTAACCCCTTGCTCACGCAGTTCTTGAGAAGGTTGAATAAACGTACGTCCAACGTAACGATTTTTAATTAACCCTAACTCATACGGAATTCCTGTCGCCTCCGCATAACCAATTGCTGCTGAAATACTAGAGTCTGGTACACCAGTAACAACATCAGCTTCAATAGGAGCTTCCGCCGCTAAACGTTTCCCCATGTTTTTACGTGCTGCATGAACATTAATACCAGCGATATTAGAATCTGGACGTGCAAAGTAAATGTATTCCATACTGCAAATCGCATGGTCTACTTCATTTGTAAAACGATCTACGTGAATTCCTTCATCATTGATAATAAGCAATTCACCAGGTTCTACATCACGAATGTATGTTGCACCAACTACATCGAAAGCACATGTTTCCGATGCTACAACGTAAGCATCCCCCATCTTTCCAATTGAAAGAGGACGGAATCCATTTGGATCTAGCGCAACGATCATTTCATTTCCAGTTAGTAAAAGATATGCAAACGCACCTTTCACTTTATTTAGAGCCTCTTTTACACTATCAATTAAAGAATCTTTTGTACTACGCTTAATGAGGTGTAAAAGTACTTCTGTATCTGAACTTGTTTGAAAAATACTTCCCTCTGCCTCTAATTCACGACGAAGCATTTTTGCATTAATTAAATTTCCGTTATGAGCTAACGCCATGCTATGATCGGAAAAACGGAATAATAATGGTTGAACGTTAGCAACTTCACTTCCACCAGCTGTTGCATATCGTACGTGTCCAATTGCTGATTTCCCGTTTAATCCCTCTAGCTCACCTCTTGAAAACACTTCTGATATTAAACCTAACCCCTTGTGACCGATGATTTTTTCCCCATTATTTACAACAATGCCTGCGCCCTCTTGCCCACGGTGCTGCAAACTGTGCAATCCGTAGTACGAAACTTGTGCTGCATTTTCATGCCCCCAAATTCCAAAAACGCCACATTCTTCATTTAACCCCTTTATTTCAGCAAGCATGGGATTGCCCCTTTCCAAGCCTTTCTCATTTCATCTACATTTGCTGTAAGTAATACTTCATTTTCTTCATTATGAATTGTTACTTCATTTGTATTTGTCACTTCTCCAACTTGAATTGCTTCAACCGCTTTCTCAAATGCTTCTTTATTTTCACGTTTTACAGTTATAACGAAGCGAGATTGTGATTCTGCAAATAATACTGCTGTTGCTTCCCCATCTAATTTCACAGTAGCACCTAAACCGTTAGCACCAATTGCACTTTCAGTAATTGCAACTGCTAAACCACCTTCTGCAACATCATGTGCAGATTGAACAAGGCCAGCTTGAATTGCTGCTAGTACTTGCTTTTGGCGTTTTAATTCTACATCTAGATCGATGCTTGGTGATTGACCGAAAATTTTTCCGTAAATCATTTTCTGTAATTCACTTCCACCAAACTCAGCTTTCGTCTCTCCAATTACATAAACTAAATCGCCAGCTTGTTTAAATTCTTGTGTTGTTACGTGTTTTAAATCGTGTACAAGTCCAACCATCCCAACAGTTGGTGTTGGATATACAGCTTCACCACTACGCTCGTTATACATTGATACATTCCCGCCGATAACTGGTGTTTGTAACTTGCGGCAAGCTTCACTCATACCGTCTACTGATTTCTCAATTTGCCAGAAAATCTCTGGTTTTTCTGGGTTACCGAAGTTTAAGCAATCTGTAATTGCAAGTGGCTCCCCGCCAGAACATACGATATTACGTGCTGCCTCTGCTACTGCAATTTTACCGCCCACTTCTGGATCTAAATAAATGTAGCGAGAGTTACAATCTGTCGTCATTGCTAATCCTTTTTCTGTGCCGCGTACGCGTATAACTGCTGCATCTGAACCTGGTGTAACGATTGTGCTAGTGCGCACTTGATAATCATATTGATCATATACCCACTCTTTACTTGCAATCGTTGGTTGTTGTAATAGAGCTAATAACGTTTCTTTATAATCTTCTACTTTTGGTGTTTCCATTTTCATCTGCTGGAACTCAGCAAAGTATGCTGCTTCTTTTGACGGTTTATGATAAATTGGTGCTTCTTCTGCAAGAGCATCCGCTGGTACTTCAGCTACCATTTCATCTTTATGGAATAAGCGAAGCATTTTATCTTCAGTTACTTTCCCCATCGTAACTGCTGCAAGACCATACTTCTCAAATAAATCTACTATTTCTTGCTCTCTACCTTTTTTCACAACGATTAACATACGCTCT
Source organism: Bacillus cereus group sp. BfR-BA-01523 (assembly GCF_022662615.1). Classification (NCBI taxonomy): domain Bacteria; kingdom Bacillati; phylum Bacillota; class Bacilli; order Caryophanales; family Bacillaceae; genus Bacillus; species Bacillus cereus group sp. BfR-BA-01523. The sequence continues at coordinate 6,684 of NZ_JAKUDX010000010.1, read as the reverse complement.
TGTGATTCAGATAACATCATTTCATATGGAGTCATGCCAGTTTCACGCTGCGGTACATCATCTAAGTACATTTCAATACCCATACCTGCTTTACTTGCCATTTCTGCAGAAGATGATGTTAAACCAGCAGCTCCCATATCTTGAATTCCAACAAGTGCATCAGACTGAATAAGTTCTAAACATGCTTCAATAAGAAGTTTCTCCATAAATGGATCCCCTACTTGAACTGCCGGACGCTTCGCTTCTGAGCTTTCAGATAACTCTTCAGATGCGAATGTTGCACCGTGAATACCATCACGACCAGTTGATGCTCCTACGTACATTACTGTATTACCAGCACCATGTGCTTGCCCTTTTTTAATATCTTCATGATTAATTAGGCCTACACACATTGCATTTACAAGTGGATTTCCTTCATAACATGGATCAAACTGTACTTCGCCGCCAACAGTAGGAATACCAATGCAGTTACCGTATCCTGCGATTCCTGCTACTACTTCTTCAAATAAATATTTCACGCGTGGTGATTGTAATTCACCGAAGCGAAGTGAGTTTAATAGAGCTACCGGACGTGCTCCCATAGAGAATACATCGCGAATAATACCACCGACACCTGTCGCTGCCCCTTGATATGGCTCAATTGCAGAAGGATGGTTATGACTTTCCATTTTAAATACAACCGCTTGATTATCACCGATATCTACAATTCCAGCGCCTTCTCCAGGTCCTTGTAAGACACGCTCACCTGTCGTTGGAAACTTACGAAGAACTGGCTTTGAATTTTTATAACTACAATGTTCAGACCACATAACAGAGAATAGTCCCGTTTCTGTATAATTCGGCAAACGGCCTAAAATCTTTTCAACCATGGCAAACTCTTCGTCTGTTAGCCCCATTTCCGCATATATACGCTCTTCTTTAATTTGTGTTGGATTTGGCTCAAGCATTAACGACATATGTTTCCCTCCACTGTTTTAAGATAGATTGAAAGACTTTTAACCCTTCAGCACCGCCAAGTAATTCATCTACAGCACGCTCTGGGTGTGGCATCATACCAAGAACATTTCCTTTTTCATTTACAATACCTGCAATGTCTGAAACGCTTCCATTCGGATTTTCTACGTAACGGAATGCGATTTGATTATTCTCTTCTAATTGTTTAAGAGTTGCTTCATCACAATAGTAATTCCCCTCACCATGTGCAATTGGAATATTGATTACTTCATTTTTTTCATATTGTGATGTAAACATAGTTTCATTATTTTCAACACGTAACTGAACCGTACGGCACATAAACTTTAAGTTTTCGTTTCTCATTAATGCTCCTGGTAGTAATCCTGATTCAACAAGAATCTGGAATCCATTACACACTCCTAAAATTGGCTTTCCTTGCTCAGCAGCTTTTTGCACTGCTTTCATTGCGTTAGCAAAGCGAGAAATAGCACCACAACGTAAATAGTCACCGTAAGAGAATCCACCTGGTAGTAAAATTGCATCATATTCATCTAAATTCTCTCTATCGTGCCAAACGTAATCTACTTCTTCACCAAGCTCATCTTTAATTGCATGGAACATATCGACATCACAGTTCGAACCTGGGAATACTATGACTGCAAATTTCACTGTGCGACAACCTCCTCAACTTCATAACGGAAGTCTTCCATTACAACGTTTGCTAATAATTTTTTACACATTTCTTTCACCTTGCTATCCAGATCAGATACTGATTTATCAATTGTTAATTCCATATATTTTCCGATTCGAACGTCTTGTACTTCTGTAAATGAAAGACTATGAAGTGCTCCCTTTACCGCAGTTCCTTGTGGATCTAATACACTTTCTCTTAACGTTACATATACCTTAACTTTATACATGTGAAGCTCCCCCTAAACGTTTTAAAATTTCTTCATATGCTTCTGTTAAATTCCCAAGATCACGACGGAATACATCTTTATCAAATTTTTCATTGCTCGTTTCATCCCATAAACGGCAAGTATCTGGTGAAATTTCATCTGCTAATATGATTTCCCCTTCTTCTGTTACGCCAAACTCTAATTTAAAATCTACTAATCTTACACGACAGCTTGCGAAATGCTCAATCATCACTTGATTGATTTGTAGAGCTGCATCTCGTAATACGCTTACTTGCTCTGGTGTTGCAACATTTAACAAACGAATATGATCTTCCGTTACAAGTGGATCTCCTAAATCATCATCTTTGTAGTAAAATTCTACGATTGGTGTTGTAAGAGCAGTTCCTTCTTCCATTCCTAGTCTTTTTGAAAGACTACCTGCAATTACGTTTCTTGTGACAACTTCTAATGGAATAATACTCACCTTTTTGACAAGTTGTTCTGTATCAGATAACTTCTCCACAAAGTGTGTTTTAATTCCAACTTCTTGTAACTTTCTGAACAATAAAGTTGTAATCTCATTGTTCAAACGACCTTTTCCTGTAATTGTCGCTTTTTTCTCCCCATTGAAAGCAGTCGCACTATCTTTGTACTCTACCCAAACCATATCTGCTGCTTCTGTACGATAAATTCTTTTTGCCTTACCTTCATACAGCAATTCTAGCTTTTGCATTTCGCAAGCCCCCTGTAGTTTGAAAAATGTGAATAATATTTTTATAAAGAATGGCACAGAATGACTCTATTCTGTGCCATATGAAATTTTACGCTTCGTTTAATCCAAGGCGTTCAAAGATTGTATCAACGTGTTGCATATGATGTTCATAATTGAAACATTCGTTAATTTCTTCTTGCGTTAATTTACTTGTAATACGCTCGTCAGATTCTACAAGCTCTTTAAATTGTACTTGTGTTTCCCAAGCTTCCATTGCTTTAGGCTGTACGATATCATAAGCTTCTTCACGTACCAGACCTTTGTCAATTAGTGTAAGCATTACGCGCTGAGAGTAAATTAAGCCGTATGTTCTTGTCATATTGCGTTTCATATTCTCTGGGAATACAGTTAAGTTTTTAACGATATTACCAAAGCGATTTAACATGTAATTTAACGCGATTGTAGCATCTGGTAAAATTACGCGTTCTGCAGAAGAGTGAGAGATATCACGCTCATGCCATAACGGAACATTCTCGTAAGCTGTCATCATATAACCGCGGATAACACGAGCTAAACCAGTCATATTTTCAGATCCAATTGGATTACGTTTATGCGGCATTGCAGAAGAACCTTTTTGACCTTTTGCGAAAGCCTCTTCAACTTCACGTGTTTCACTCTTTTGTAAACCACGAATCTCAACTGCCATCTTTTCAACAGATGTTGCGATTAGTGCAAGTGTTGACATGTAATGTGCATGACGATCACGTTGCAATGTTTGTGTTGAAATTGGTGCTGCTTCTAATCCTAAGTTTTCACAAACATACTTTTCTACGAATGGATTAATATTTGCATATGTACCAACCGCACCAGATAACTTACCAACGCGAACTGTATCAGCAGCTTGTTTGAAACGCTCTACGTTACGTTTCATTTCTTCATACCAAAGACCAAGTTTTAAACCAAATGTTGTTGGCTCTGCATGTACACCGTGTGTTCTTCCCATCATGATCGTGTATTTATGCTCTTTCGCTTTATTAGCTAAAATACTAACAAAGTTTTCTAAGTCTTTTAACAAGATTTCATTTGCTTGTTTTAAGATATAAGATAACGCTGTATCTACTACGTCTGTAGATGTTAAACCGTAATGAACCCATTTACGTTCCTCGCCTAATGTTGGTGTTTCTGATACAGCACGAGTGAAAGCAACTACGTCATGACGTGTTTCTTTTTCAATTTCATAAATACGATCAATATCAAATGATGCATGTTCACGAATTTTTTTAACATCTTCTTTTGGAATGTCGCCAAGCTCAGCCCATGCTTCACACGCTAAAATCTCAACTTCTAACCATGCCTTAAATTTGTTTTCTTCCGTCCAAATTGCACCCATTTCAGGGCGTGTATAACGATTAATCATCTTTTTCCCTCCAACAGTTGTTCTTGATGGTCCCAAATATGCAAACTCTTCGCTTTTTCTAGAGCGACTTCAATATTATCATTTAAAATATTAACATGCCCCATTTTTCGCTGCGCTTTTGCTTCTTCTTTTCCATACAAGTGTAAATAGCACCCGGTTAGTCTATTCACTTGTCCTAGGACCCCTTCTATATGTTCGCCTAAAATGTTTACCATGACAACTGGTTTTAACAAATTTGTTTCTCCAAGAGGTAAATTACAGATTGCTCGAATATGTTGACCAAATTGACTCGTTTCACATGCATCCTGTGTATAGTGTCCTGAATTGTGAGGTCTTGGTGCTAATTCATTAATGTAAATCTCACCGTCAGCTGTAGCAAACATCTCTACCGCTAGTGTTCCCACAAGTTCTAGTTCATCCGCAAGTACCTTTGCGTAAGCAATTGCTTTTTGAGAAAGTTCTTCTGTAATGCGGGCTGGAACGATAGATTCATGCAAAATGTTATTTACATGAATATTTTCCGCTACCGGAAATACTTTCGTTTCACCACTTACACTACGAATTACAATAACTGATACTTCTTTTTCAAAAGGCACCCATTTTTCTAGAATGCACTCTGCTTTATTAGTAAGTTCTTTTGCTCTCACAACATCAGCTTCACTCTTTAAAACCACTTGCCCTTTACCATCGTATCCACCTGTCGTTGTTTTTAAGACAGAAGGGAAAGATAACTCTTTAATTGCTTCTGTAAGTTGATCTTGATTTTGAACCAATCTATACGATGCTACTGGTAACCCAGCTTTTTCAATTGCATTCTTTTCTGTAAAACGATTTTGCGTTTTATTTAACAACTGACTACCTTGTGGTAAGTAAGCATGTTTTTCAAGCCATTGTAAACATCTATAATCAATATTCTCAAATTCATATGTGACAACGTCGCTTATCTCTGCTAAATGCTGAATTGCTTTTAAATCGTCATATGGTGCAACGACTTCAACATCAGCAACTTGTGCACATGGTGAATGCTTTGTAGGATCTAAAACAGCAATTTTATAACCCATTTCCTTAGCTGCCAACGCCATCATTCTTCCAAGCTGGCCGCCTCCAATAATGCCGATTGTTTTTCCAGGTAAAATGATTCTCGTCATACTAGCTCACTACCTTCACGCACAGTTTTCTCAATAGCTTCTCGTCTCAACTCTAATGCATCATGTATGTCATCATGAAATGATCCAAGTATTTGTGCAGCAAGCAATCCAGCATTCGTTGAACCAGCCTTACCAATTGCAACAGTTGCAACTGGAACCCCTCCTGGCATTTGGACAATGGATAATAATGAATCTAGGCCGTTTAACGCTTTTGATTGAACTGGGACACCGATTACAGGAAGATTTGTCTTCGCTGCAACCATTCCTGGTAAATGCGCTGCTCCACCGGCTCCAGCAATAATAACTTTTAATCCACGTTCACGAGCTGTTTCTGCATATTCAAACATATAATCCGGAGTCCGATGAGCGGATACAACTTTTTTCTCATACGGTATATTTAATTCATCTAAAATGTCACAAGCATATTTCATTGTTTCCCAGTCTGACGTGCTTCCCATTATGACTCCAACTAGTGATTTCATATTAGAATCCCCCCGATTCAAATAAAAAAAGCCTGAAATAGAACAGTTTCTCTTTTACTATGAGAGAAAGTGCTCTACTCAGGCATACGTATCCCTTGTGAATAGAAAAATACCGAGTGACTTTCCCTCATAGTCTAACGAATAACGGTCGTTAGGTAGAGACTTGCAGGCCATATCCCCGCGATTATATGAGGTCTTATATATTATTGTTTCTATGGCTATATTAACAATATTTCATAAACAATGTCAATAAATAATCGAATGTTTTTTTATTAGCCATCGATAACGTTCGTGTTTTAGTTATATTCAAAAGAAGAATTGCAACTATATGCAAGAAGGAAAGGGAATTAGAATATATATTTCTAGAGATCTATTTTACGTATAACTATTTATATAATACTTCAGTATGTTTTACTCAATATACATACTCTCTTGTGTTCTATACATCGATAGAACCTATATTATAACGATTTAATTTCAAAGGAGGAATAACCGTGAAAAAAAATAACTGTGCTATTATCCTATTTATTTTTCTCTATCGCAGTAATTGCTGTAATTATTGAATGCTTATTTCTATCATCCCATTTTTTCTACTCTCATTATTATGATAGAAATAATCTTTTCTATTCTTAGGGATTATTTTAGGAGCATTCGAAAAATCCGGAGCACAAAAAATCATTACCATTATTTTAAACTGCCTCTATTTCATTCTTTTTTCGTCTTTAGGGTTATTAAATTTATGGATTTTACCCTTCGGTAAATAAAAATAAACACAAAAAAACCTAAGTCGAAACGACTTAGGTTTTTGCTTGGCGACGTCCTACTCTCACAGGGACAAGGTCCCAACTACCATCGGCGCTAGAGAGCTTAACTTCCGTGTTCGGTATGGGAACGGGTGTGACCTCTCTGCCATCATCACCAAACTGATGAAGGTATATTCCTTCAAAACTAGATAACATTTGCTTCATATTATATGGTTAAGTCCTCGATCTATTAGTATTCGTCAGCTCCACATGTCACCATGCTTCCACCTCGAACCTATCAACCTGATCATCTTTCAGGGATCTTACTA